>JAITOZ010000117.1 GCA_031289675.1 Planctomycetaceae bacterium | reverse complement strand
AAAAACGTTCAAGATAATGGCACATCCCTTCCGCAACCGGCGAACGACTCATCTCGCAAGAATGACACTCATATGCGGTATTATCAACGCCAATAACGGATTATAAGTTACGCAACAAGTCTAATGTTTCCCCTTATTCGTAAATTAAGGGAATAAGGGTAGGAGTTTGGAGACGCATTACTATTAAGGGGTCGGAAAATGAAAATAAGGGTTACGCAAGTTTTGCCCCGGTAGGACTAAAAACAGCACCCGACAAATTTTTACGCACCCCAAAGCCCTTAAAAAGAATTAATTTATTCGCGGTGTACGCCCCGCCGTCTTGCGGCGGCGGCTCTGAATTCAACTATCAGTTCGCAACAATTCGGCTAACTTTTTCTTTAACACTTCTCCGCGTGTGTTGACGGCAAGCACTCTGCCGTCTTCGCCGACAAGCAGCATCGTCGGAACGCCTTCGACACCGTAAAATTCACCCTGCGGACGACCGCCTGCCGCTTGCGTTAGTTCTTCCGAAATAATAATCCACGGCAGTTTTTCTTTCTCGACCGCATTTTTTGATGCATCAAGTTTGTCCCGAACGTAAACCGAGACAATTTCCAAACCTTTGTCGTGATACTTTTCGTATGCCTCTTTCATACCGGGAATTTCGCCTTTACACGGTCCGCACCACGAAGCCGTGAACTTGACAAGAACGAATTTGCCCCGCAGCGAATCCCAATCGAAATCCTTATCGTCCAATGTCTTGCCGTAAAGTTTCAGCCCCGCTCCGAAAGCACGCCGCTGCTTTGCACCCAAATCGCCGAACAACTTCTCCTTTTGTTCCGCCGCCAATGTACATTGAGCCGAATCGATAAACGCCGTTATCCCGTTCAAGGTATCTTCTGCCAGTTTTGCATCAATCTGCTTTGCCTTCGGCGAACCGGCAACCCGCAACAGGAACTTCACGTATGCAGCACCGCTGCTGCCGGCACTGCCGCCTGTCTTGTTTATTTCCTGAAACGCCTCTTCTTTTAATGCAGCAAAGTTTTCGAGGGTCAATTCGGTATTGACTTTATAGACTTTAGCCGCCTTCTCCGTGAACTTTTTGTAACGATACGGTGCAGCGAGGTCAGAAAACTTGCCCTCCTTCTCGATTTCTGCGTAAATCGCATCAATCTTTTTGGATGCCGCCGTTTCATAAGACTGTAACTGCGTCAGCATCGGGATTATCCTTGCAGGAGTTTTCTGCTCTTCGCTGCCGGAACCTTCCTCCTGCTTTATCCGGCTGAAGTGCTGCATTTTTTCTTTCTTGTCCAGCGTTTCCCACCCTTGCAGCAGGATAGTGTAACCGGTACGTTTTTCGGCATCGTCTTTGGCGATTTTCAAAATTCGTTCACCGGCGGCAATCAGATAATCGGCACGCTTGCTGACGTACGGAAAAACGGCTTCGGGATTACGTTCGCCGCTTTCCCGCAGTGCCGTGATTTCCTTTTGCACATCGGCTTCGGCTTGTTTGACGGCTTTCTCAATATCCGCAACGGTATTGAGTTGTCCGACAGGTTTCGCTTCGTCAGGCGAAGCAGTTTTCGGCGTTTCTTCTGCCGCTGCGGAAAGCAGGAACAAAAGAGCCAAAATGGTGAACAGGCATCGTTTCTTCATTGGTTTCTCCTTGTTGGGGGTTGTATGTTTTCCGGCTTTTCTACGATGATAGAAATGCCGGTTGTTCGTGTTTGAATGTCGTATTCCAGACCGGAGGTTTTCGTCGTTGTATGCTGTGCTGCAATGAGCGGCGTAATTTTCTCCCGGCCTTTCTCATCCGTTTCGTACAGTGCCGCATTTTCGACAGCGACGCGGTACTTTCCTTTCGGAATTCCCTGACCGTCTTTGAGGACACCGGCACTGAATTTCCCGTCCTTGCGCAGATTGCCGTAGTAATAGAACCGGTCGTTTTCAAAAACGACACGTCCGGTATCCAGCGGCGTTCCATCGGGAAACGCCACCTGCCCTTCGACTTTTATGTTTTGACTGCATCCGGTCAACAGAACGCATATCAGTAAAAGAAATAGCAGTAAAAATAAACGGTATTGCATTGTGGTAGTTAGCAGTAAATTGTTAGTGATGAATGAATAATTGATAATTGAGAATTGATAATGGAGAATTAAAAATGAGTGGAAAACAGGTTCGCTATGGAACCGTGTCCTAATTCTCAATTCTCAATTATCAATTCCCCGTACTACGGCAGCGCAACAGCAACTCCGTCTGAAGCGTTCGCAAAGGCTTCGAGAAGTTCTCTGTTTGTTGCAACGGAAACGCCGTGAACGGAACCGTCGCCGACCAAAAAGTTGACCGTCCCGGTATGAAACGCACCGAATTGGGGATACAGTGACGGCGAAGTGGGATTGACATTTTCAGCCTCGTTCATTCCTCTGGCAATGTAAGTCGGAGTTGCCGCTTCGGTCAGACGGAACAAGTTGCGGGCAAAAGTATTCTCAAGGGGGACACTGCTCGACAAGTATGTTCCGTCATAGACTTGGTTGTATGTACAGACCCCTACCCGGCTTGCCGGTATGTATTTTTCACCGATGAGAAACTGGTTACTCAAACCGTCAGCAACGAAACCGAAATCATCACGGGGAGTCCATTCGAGCGTTCTTGGCTCTGTTGTGCCGTCGCCGCTTCGGGTAAAAACAGCGGTACGGATAGGACTGAGTATGTAGTTTAAGTTTGCGTGTTCCGGCGTTGTTTCACTGAGTAAATCTGTCGGACTGCCGAGTATATTGGATAATATTCTGGTTCCGTACACCGACCCCGTCCCCGTCCTGGTGACACCTGCCGGTGCGGGGTCCCAAGTGTGGTCGGATACCACAACGGCATAATCTCCTAGCGGTCCCTTTAAGTAGAAACCTTGCATTGCCGCAGGCAAGGCTAGAGTAGTGGAAGCAAATTCGTTAAACAAGGCGGTGCCGCTTCTTCGGCTGGGACATTTGTAACCGGCAATCGAACCCAATGAACTCTGAAATTCAGGGGACAGAGTACCCCACCAATCGTTATTGATGGGAACCGCAAAACCGGTGTGAGTTACATCTCCGTCTTCATTGGAGCGGGAAAGAGACGAAAAATGCTCGTACAACGCCTGCTGTTCGATATAGGGAAAGATGACTCCCCAAAAGGACAAGGAAAGGCGAACGGCAACACTGTACGGCGGAATTCCTCTTTGGCTGTCGTGAAAGTTATGCACTCCCAGCCCGATTTGTTTGAGGTTGTTGGTGCAGGACATTCGTCTTGCGGCTTCGCGTGCAGCCTGCACTGCCGGTAACAAGAGGGCAATCAATATGCCGATGATGGCGATGACAACGAGGAGTTCGACAAGAGTGAAGCCGATTCTACGGGATCCCGTCTCTCTCTCTCTCTCTTACGTGAGGTCAATTTTGCAGCACTTTGCTGCTTCAAACTTGTTGTGAACATATACTATCCTTTCTATAGATGAGTGTTGTTTGCGGCAACAGCGACCTTGCTGCTGTCCTTCTGTTCTTATGATAATGCAAGAACCGTGCCAAAAAGACCGCCGTTTCGGTATTGGCAAGAAAAAAAGAGGATTCGCCCTTGTTTTTAAGGGGTTTAATTGTTATTAAAAAAATTATTTTTATAGACGGCGTTCATTTTTCAGAAAGCACTTGCAAACGAAACTAGATTATTTCACGGGAAAACTATCAAATCTCACGGTTTCGCCGTCAAATATGGTAGTTTTCTTGTATGTTTAACGGGGAAGCAGAATAATCAAGAGAAGCCGCGTACGTTACCGGATAGAACACGTTTTTGGCGAACAGAAAACGCTGATAGGCGATGAAGCGTTGAGGGTTATTGGGATGGCGAGGGCGAAGTTTCAGATAGGTTTGCGGAATACGGTT
>JAITOZ010000048.1 GCA_031289675.1 Planctomycetaceae bacterium | reverse complement strand
GCGGAGACTTACACCGTCGAGGGATACAATGCGAGGATACGTCATTACCTGGCAAGATTTCAACGAAAAACAAAATGTTATTCCAAAGCAGAATATAGGATCGAATACTCCATCAATCTACTACTCCAAAAACTAAATAAAACTATAATAGTTTAACAATACCAAATAAATAACAAACAACAGCGGCGGGCGGCTTGAGCCTCTGCCTTTTACCCTTGTTACCGCACGATGCATTGAAACTGGATGACACCGAAACTGCCCGGCTGCATTGGTTCCGTTATCTCAAAACGTATCGTGAAAGAACCGCCGGCGTTCGGCTCCAAACGCATATCCGACTCCAACGAACACTTTGCCGAACCGGCAATGAACTCAAGCCGGCCCGTCAGATTGTCCAACAGCACCACTTTGCCGATGACCTGATTGCCGATGTTGTCGAACCGCAGCGTAAAATCAACCGTCTCACCTATCTTGGCAGTCTCCTTCGACGCAGCCTTAATCAAACGGAGTTTGGAGGTTTTAGACGTTTTATCCTCAATCTGGAAAAAAGAAGCCGCCCCTTCAATGCCCGCCGCCGCCATCGGGGCAAGTTCATTGATTTGTACCTTGATTCCTTCAATTCCCGACCAGCCCCGTGCCTTCGCCGCCGCCGAATCCAGCGCCGTCTTTTCATTGTTACGAAAATCAAACGTCCGCTGCCGTAATACCATCGAATCGGAGTCAACAACGTCAAAATTATTGTAACCAACAAGACCAATCATTCTTTCGACACCGCCGCTGCGGTCGTGTCCGGCAGCACCGGCGAGTTGGTCTCTTGAGCGGGCATAACTCGACCGCAATTCCTGTTCGGTAAAACCGGTTTTTTCGGCATTGCGGCTCGATGATGCCGATTTGTTGGAGTGTGCCGCAACGAGACCGGTAACCTGTGATTCATTGAGCAGACCTTCGGTTTTCCGTACAGCCCGAAAACGGGGAGCGTAAATCGCTATCCGGTTCGACACTTCAGTCAATGTCCGCCCGTCTGCCGTCTCAAAATGCGCCGCTGTATCATTGGTCAGCCGGGAATGAATCACCGAAACGGGAATATTTGCCGCTCCCGCGTCGTACAATATACCTTGCGGCGGCATTATTCCTTGTCCCCTGTTGTTTGTCCATTGTACCGGCGGCGAACCGAACGTAAATGCCGCATCAATGCGATTCATATCCGGCAGCCGGCTTCCGAGTTGCAGTGCTGCGACCGGCAATCCCTGTGATGCTGCAACGGCTATCGGGTCGCCCTGAACGTCCGCCGATAACTGCCGGTTGTCAACGTCCCGAACCGGTAACGCTTTTTTCGGGTCTTCGAGATAGACAATTTTTGTAACATATCTGCCTTGCAGAGCAAGTTCCATATCTTCGAGCGTTATTTCGACGACAATCGGAAATTCCTGCTCCCGTCCTTGCGGCGGATAGGTTCTTGCGAAGAGCGTCAAGGTCGGGAAAATTTCCGCTCCTGCGTGAAAGGGGATTTCCGTTAATTTCAGGCGGTACCGGCAGGCTGCGAGAAAACCTGCCTGAAACGGACTGCTTTGCGGAACAGAAAACTGATTACCCGCTGCCGCCGACACCTTCACACCATCGGAGCAGCGTATCTGTACAGACTGAAAATAGCCCGCTATTGGTTCGCCGGGAAAATTTTGCGCTGCGGTCATCCCGTTGAGACCGACAAGTCCAAATCCAAACAAAACCAGAATAAGGAAACGGGGCGGAGTTGTCATTCTAGTGGATAATTGATAGGGAGAATTGATAATTAGAATACGATTCCAAACCTTAAAGGATGTCCGTTTTCTCACACAATTATCAATTATCCATCATCAATTTAATTACTTTCCGGTCGCCGGCTTCGGCGGGGTTGGAACGGGTGCTGCTCCTTCATTCGGCGGTAATGTATTAACCTGCGGCGGCTGCGCTGCGGCATACGGATTCGCCTGCGGACCGCCTTGTTGCGGAACCGGATAGGGCTGACCAGCATACGGCTGCTGCGCCGGCGCAACGGGCATCGGTTGGACATAAGAGCGTGCGGACGGCGGAACCGGTATCGGTTCGGTGCGCACAACCTCCTGTCTATTCGGCAAATACAGTTCACCCGGCGGCAGTTGGAACGGACCCGGAACACCGGTCGTTGTCTTCGTCATCGGTGTTCCATACGGTGGGATATTCACGCCGCTGATGAGATTTTGCGGTATCATACTGCCTGCTGAACCGTTTGCGGCAGGATAGCCGGCAGGCGGCATCGCAAAGCCGGACATTGACGCATAGCGTTTGTTTTCCGCAACGATACCGCTCAAATCCTTGTTCCCCATACGGATGACCGCAAGGATAGAACCGCGTTTGCTTGCCTCGATAATCGGGTCAACACCGGGCTGCAACTGCGTATTGACCAGTGTACCGACACCGGACATTGCAATCCCCTGAAAGTCAGGATTTGGCAAATACACAACTTTCGTGATATAGTTGCCGGAAAACACCTGGTCAAAATCGTTATCGGTAAATTCTATCGGAATCGAACTATGCGCTAAAAATGCCTGCGTTCTCGCCGAGGTCGGGGCAATTTCAAGCGTCGGGTACAATTCTCTGCCCGGCTGGTTCGGAATGTTCGTCAACTTCAGGCGGTAGATGTGTCCTTGTCCGAAATCGTGAGCGGCGGGACAAATAAACGGGTCGGAGTCAAACGTGCCGGGGACTCTGGCATCCCAGCGGATAACCAGCGATTCGAGACCGAGAAAATGGACTTGCGAAGTCGGCATAACCGGCATCGGCATACCTTCGGGCGGACAGTGAAAAGCCGTCTGCAACGCTGTCGGCTTATATTGTCCGGGTACGGCATTGGGCATATAACCCTGTGCAGGTACAGGCATAACCGGCGGTTGAGGCACTTCCGGTATAACACCGGGACCAGGTCCGTCCACACCGATACCGCTGTACGGAGACTGATAGAAACCGCCGTTCATTATTGTACCCTGGCTCTGACATCCTGCCAACGCCAAAAGCAATGCTGCCAATGTTATCCTGCGTTTCATACGGTTTTCCCCGACTCCTTAATTATTGACAACGGACGACTGACAATAGACAATGATTTCGATGAACAATCCGCAGAGATACATCTTTTACTGCGTTATCTACTGTATTTTTTATTTTAAGCGTATCGTTAACGGAATGTCCGACTGCTCATTGATTAAAACTATATCGCCTCTCTCTCCTTTTCGGCGAAACGTACCGCTGTTCTTTGATAAAATAATCAAAATTTCCGTCTGCGCAGTTTTGTTGGGTATTTTCTCTTGCGAAGCAGCGGCACAGACCGGCGAACAGTATGTCCATAACACACTCGATATGCTGCTGCGGGTTAAAACCCTTGAAACAGACATCCGCTTGGAAACACACGTTGACGGTAAAGAATACACTGCTGCCGGCAGGTACGAAGAGCAGGCATTGCAACAAGCCCCGGAGACCGCAGCGGCAAAAAAAGGGACGCAGTCCCCCCGTATTTTTTTTCGTTCGCAATACCGTCTTGAAGTCAATTTTGCGATGAACAGTCAGCCAGACGCAAAGTCCGATGTCAACCGAATGACGCTCGTCTGCCATATTGACCCGAACGATAAAGAGAAGAGCGTTATCGAAAAATACACGTCGATAGAAGGAACGAAACAGTACAGTTCCGTGAACATTGCGAAGTTGGAAGAGCGGCTGAAAAGTGCCAATCAGGAAATGGTGTTCGCTCAAATCAGCGAAGTCCGCAATCTCGGCGGGCTGGCGGCGATGATCCGGCAAATCAGCCGGTTTTACGAATTTTCGGAGCAGGTTGTGCAGGAAAATCTGACCGGAAGCGAAACGATACCCGCAGTGAAATTGGCGGGGACTCTTAAAAGCGTATATTACAAGGAACTTTTGCAGCAATGCGGCGGTCTTGATAAGAAAGGAAGGCATCCGGCGGACTTTCCGTCAGACGTTGACGTTTGGTTGGGACGGCACAACAATTTTCCGTATCAGATACGTTATTCAAATAGACCGCTGCCGAATTCAAAAACAAAAACGCGGCTTTTACAGGAAACTTATAATCACGTCATCATTAACGGTGAAATGATTCCCGATGTAAAATTTGAGCGGCTCAAAGTACCCGATGATGTGTTTTCGATGCAGGACGATACGGATAATTTTTTACGGTCATTAGGGCTATGATACTTTACTCCGCCCCGATGGCGGGTTACACACATTACGCCTTCCGAAACCTTCTCCGTTTGTTCGGCGGTGTTGATTTGATTGCAACGGAAATGATTTCCGCCCGGTCATTCACCGAAATGGAAGCCCGCCGCAGAGATTTGCCGTCAAGACTCTACGGTATCAAAGACGAGGCACGTCCGCTTACCGTCCAGATTTGGGACAACAATCCTGAAACGTTGTCATTTTTTGCAAACCGGCTGGCAAGCGAGTACAAAGTCAGCGTCATTGACCTGAATTTCGGCTGTCCGGCAAGACAAATTGCCGGTAAAAATGAAAGCGGGGCGTATCTGTTACAATATCCCGAACGTATCGGCGATATTGTCCGGCGTGTTGTCGGGGCAGCGGCAGGGACACCGGTTTCGGCAAAGATTCGGCTCGGCAGAACACGTGACACGGTTAATGCCGCCGATGTTGCACAAGCCGTTGAAGATGCCGGTGCTGTCAGTTTAACGGTACACGGAAGAACCGCAGCGGATATGTACCGGGGCAAAGCGGACTGGGACGAAATTGCAAAAATCAAGCCGAAATTGCGGACAATCCGGTTAATCGGTAACGGCGATATCGGCAGTGCCGAAGAAGCGTTGTTTCGTCTGCGGAATTATCCGGTGGACGGTGTAATGATTGGACGCGGCTGCGTTGCCAAACCGTGGGTTTTCCGGCAAATCAAACAATCATTAACAGCAGGAGAGACTGCACTGCAAGAACCGTCAGGGCAAGAGATGAGCCGCATTGTTGCCGTTCACCTTGCAGCGTTGCGGCAGCAATTTACCGAAAGTGTTGCATTGGCACTCATTCGTAAAATGATGTGCCGCTTCATTTCGGGCTTGCCGGGCGCAAGAAAATTCCGTAATGATATTTGTGCAGTAAAAAGTGCGGACGCGTTTATGACGCTTGTGAACCGGCAGTGGGGAGTTGACAATAAATATCCAATAACGGACAATAAGGCGGACAGTGCCGAGTGAAATAATGCCGAACGAATTTTATCAACACTTTTGGGGACAGTTGATTGAAGAAGACCTTCGCCGTCTCATTGAATCCGCTTTGCTCGAAGATACGGAACATTCCGGCGACATTACCAGTCTTGCTCTCGTTGCGTCTAACATTGGAGGTTCGGCAGCCGTTGTTGCCCGGCAAAAAGGAATTCTTGCCGGTATGCAGGTCATAGCGATTGTTCTGCAAACCGTTGACACGAAACTTTCTCTAACACCGTTTGTGAACAATTCTCACGCGGTCATTCCGGGAACAAAAATTGCGGAAATCAAGGGACCGGCGTTAAGTCTTCTCGCTGCCGAACGTTTGATACTCAATTTTATCAGCCGGCTTTCCGGCATTGCCACGTTGACAAGACAGTATGTTGACGCAGTTTCAGGAACGAAAGCCCGAATTTTTGATACACGCAAAACAACGCCGGGCTGGCGGCGGCTCGAAAAATATGCCGTTGTTTGCGGCGGAGGAACAAATCACCGGACAGGGCTTTCCGATGCGGTTTTGGTTAAAGACAATCATCTTTTTTTGGGACAAAAAAGTTTGCCGGATTTTTCTGCCGCAGATGCCGTCCGCAAGGCGCAGGATTTCACTCGGCAGCACTTTACTCAACCGGTTGTTATTGAAGTGGAGGTCGATACATTAGAACAATTACGTGAAGTGCTGTCTGCCGAACCCGACATTGTATTGCTTGACAATATGAGTGTTGAACAATTACAAGAGGCAGTACAAATCCGCAACCAATTCAATACGAAGGTGGAATTGGAAGCGTCCGGCGGTATTAATCTTCATACGGTTCGTTCGGTTGCTCAAACCGGCGTGGAACGCATCAGTGTCGGAGCATTGACTCATTCTGCGGTTTCGCTTGATTTCGCCCTGGATTGGCAATAGAGTTGTTCTCTGACTAACTGTTGCCGCGAATTCGCGAATGTTTATACCCTCGCCGGTTAGAAAATCGGTATTGACACATTCTCGCCGGGCAGTTACACTTCGTCAGGCGGAGTAAAAGATGTCCGCCTACCGACTATCGGATACCAAAATAGCGTATCTCAAAATCCTGCATAAGACTCTCAAAAAGAAACGAGAGGCAGACCGCGTCAAAGCAGTTTATTGTGCGGTGCCGGTATGGCATTAAACACTGTTGCCTTTGCTCTTGACATTCCCCCGATACCGTTATGTCCTGCTTTCAACGCTATCGGGAACTCGGTAAAGATTGTTTTGTCTAACAAGTATTATGAAAAGTTTTCGGACTTTGCCGATGCTTGTAAAGGCTTTTTCCGCTGCCGGAAAAAGTATGCGGAATAACTCTGTACACTATTGTCCGAAAACTTGCATATCATAAAAAATGCCGATATTCAAAAGGAATAAGGAATATATCACTGTTTTTGATATGCGGTTCAACTTGAACGGACCTTGAAAACTCCGATAAATACCTATAAGATTTAACTCATCAAACTATTCTCGTTTTTATCGTTCAATGTCCGAATTATCTGTTGCCGAAA
Source organism: Planctomycetaceae bacterium (assembly GCA_031289675.1). Classification (GTDB taxonomy): domain Bacteria; phylum Planctomycetota; class Planctomycetia; order Pirellulales; family Thermoguttaceae; genus WRKP01. The sequence goes on along the minus strand of JAITOZ010000048.1, from coordinate 2,229 downwards.
TCGAAGCTGTTTTGCATCAACTCTTGCCGGGCTTGCAAATGTTCGTCCGCGATGTTAACTTGCCGGAATATATTGCCGCAAAATATGAAACGGGCTTAATCATTCGCGAGAAAGGCTTTACCGATGCAACATCCCGTATCGGTGGTATGCCGACAACCCACCGTTTCGGTATTATGTCAAATCATCTTGCGGACTTTTCGGAACTTGATGTACTCGGCAACCGCGGTCTATCCGTTGCTCCCGCCGGTTCACATTTTCTCGTTATGAAGCAGCACGTTTATCATAACAGAACACTCATCTTACTTCTGCATTTGCCGGATGATGAAACGTGGCAACTTTGTCAACACTTTACCGGTTCGCTTATCGAGGAATTAGTTAACACGAGCATTGCAAATTTTGAAGCAAAGTGCGAACTCGAACCGATTTCTGAACTCGCCAACGATGAATGGCTGCACCGTTGTCAATCACCGCTTGGAATAGATGAAAACAGCAATCTGTTTGAAATTGACCCGCAAGGAATTTACCGGTGGTATGAAGGCGTTGAAAACATAGACGAATTGCCGGATGTGATGCAGGAAGCAGTTAAATTGCAAATTTCTGTCGTGAAATTACAAGCAGCACAATGGGAAAAAGCACGGCAAGATAACACACCGAGTGTCCCGAAAATTGACGAAAACATTCCGCTTGAAAAAATTCACGGTTGGATTACTGCTCTTGATATTCAAGTTGAACTGCCGCAAGATAAACAGACAGCGTGGAAAGTGCTGCGTTCGTTACAGAAAGAGCATCCGCCATCGGACAAACAATTAGCATTTCTGCAATCGCTGGGATATGACGGTGAACCTCCGAAAACGATGTTTGATGCCGTATGTTTAATTGAATCGTTGAAAGATACTTCCAAAAAACACCACAAGCCGTCATTAGATGAAATGGCTGGTAAGCCGCCGACGGAAAAACAATTAGAATATCTTGATAAACTCGGCATTGATGTTATTTCTGATGCCGGGTTAGTCGGCGATAGAGCCAATGCTTCCCGGCTGATTGCTGCATTGGAAGATGGTGCTGACCCGGATAATCTTGCATCATATTTTCGTTTCGGACGAAAGAAAGGGCAATGGTTTGAGCAAGAGGAAGACCGCGATAAACCCGGAACTGTCCGCCATACATTTTCAGCAGGCGAGTTAAACAAAATCCGAAACGACATTCACAAAGGGTTAGCGAAAGTAGAAAAAAATCTATCGTTTGCAGGGGTTGATAATTGGGATGGTAACTGGTCAGCATATTCCGGCAACTGGGAACCTCTCTATCAATCGTTGAAACATTTGAAGATAAAAAACGGATACACATTGGGAGCATATATTATTGCTTCTCATGGTAACAGTAATGGAATCGTTTTTGGTGTTGCAATAGACACGGATATTTCTGACATTGAAATAGTCCGCACCGATTATTCTAAAAAGCGAATGAGAGTACCGCCGTTTGTTTTCGGTCCTATACACGGTAACCCTAATGACCCGTGGGGATGTCCGAAACTGCCGAAAAACAGTGTACCAAGTTATATGTCGTTATTTATTGGAGACAACACGCCTGAATCGTATTTAGAATCTGCTATTCTTTTCCACGAACTCAGCGATTTTGGCGCACGCTGGCACGGTGTTGATTGGGGCGATGTTGATATTCAATGTCCCGATGATTATCATAATGAAGAAGAATGTAGAGGAGAAAAATATGCACGGTTTGACTGTTTTATTCGACCGGAACTTGTTAAACCGTTTGCTAATCCAACCGTGATAATGCACAAAAATAAAGTAATTGTGCGTTTTCTTGCATTTTGCGGACATACTCCCAACCGGTTTTATTTTGCAAGACATATTTTTAAACGGACGAAAGCGAACACAATGGACTTGCAATACGATGAGGATGTGATTGCCATCGGCAACGATGGATTTATACATTAGACTTGTTGCGTAACATAAAATTCGTTATAATGCTTGTATTCTAGCATTTTCCCGTGTTTTAATCAAAGAGGATTTCAATGTCGAACCGTTATGAAAATTTGAAGAAGTTAGATGACGCAGCGTTCAGACGCATCACCGGAACGAAACGATGTGTTTTCGATAAAATGCTCATCATCGTTCATCTTTTTCATTTTCTGCAACACAAACACGGCGGCGCACCCAATAAAATCTCCCTCGCCGATTACGGCGTAAACCGCAAGATGAAAAAGGA
>JAITOZ010000026.1 GCA_031289675.1 Planctomycetaceae bacterium | reverse complement strand
ATCAATATGCCGATGATGGCAATGACGACAAGAAGTTCGACGAGAGTGAACCCTATTCTACGGGATTGTTCTCTCTCTCTTACACTTACGTGAGGTCAATTTTGCAGCACTTTGCTGCGCTAACAGTGTTGTGAACATGGCGTTCTCCTTTTCAAAAGGCGGTTTTTGCAGAGGCACAGTACCCCCGCTATCAACAATAGTATAACCTGTCCACAGACAAATGTCAAGCGAAATCTTTTTATTTTTTTTATTTTTGCACAATGCCGCAAGATTTGCGGTTTTCTTTTTTACCGGTGCTTGACAAACGCCGTTTTGTCGAGTATTCTGATACCGTTCCGTTTTACTGACATTCGTCTCCAGTCTCTCAATGCCGAATCTCGTTGTCTGTTTCAAAGACACACCGGTTGAAAAACACTTAATCGACCCGATTTGTTCTCTGTGGTCTGATGTCAACATCATTAACGTCGGTCAGGACGGGGTCGCCGATGCGCTGCTTCAAGCCGACTACTTTTGCGGACACGCCAAAGTTCCTGTTGATTGGAACCGCATCGTCGGACAGAAACGGCTGCAATGGATTCAATCGTCCGCTGCCGGTATGGACTGGTGTCTCGTTCCGTCCGTGATAGATTCGGATATTACGATTACGACCGCCTCCGGTGTGTTGGCGGATCAGGTAGCCGAACATACCTTGTCTCTGATATTGGGCTGGATGCGGAATCTGCCGGTTTTTTTTAACGAGCAATACAATCCAGCCGCACCGGATTACCGCAAGTTTATCCGCCGTCCAACAAGGGATTTAACGGACTCGACTGTCGGTATTGTCGGCTTCGGCGGTGTCGGACGGCGGCTTGCCGAACTTTTGATACCGTTTCACACGTCGATTATTGCAACCGATGTTTATCCTACCGATAAACCGCCGTATGTTGACGAACTATGGTACGCTGACCGGCTTGATGATTTACTGATTCAATCGGACGTTACCGTCCTTTGCCTGCCGCTCAACAATTCCACGCGGGGACTTTTCAGTGCGGAACGGCTGAAAAAAATCAAGCCGGATTCTCTTTTGGTGAATGCAGCACGCGGTCAGATTATCGTAACCGATGACCTTGTTTCCGTCCTCAAAGACGGGCATCTTGCCGGATGCGTGATGGATGTTACCTCGCCGGAACCGCTCCCGCCAGATAATCCTCTCTGGGATTTCTTCCCGCAGGTCATTATTACGCCGCACGTCGGCGGTCAATCAAGCCGCCGTTTCGCCGATGTGATTGATATTTTCACGGCAAATATCAAACGCCGGCAGTCGGGACAGCCGCTAATCAATTACTTGACTGATGAGGGAAAGAAACTCGGTTTTCCAATACGCTGTACGGATTATCCGCTCTGGATTGATATGAAGCCGTACTATCGTTCGATAAAGGAGAAAAACAAGCCGTTAAAAAAACACCGGATGAGTTTTGCGGTCGGCGGTACGGATTCCACAACGGCTGTTTTTGAACGCACGATAACACATTTTGACCAATTCAATCGGAATACTTGTTCACCGGAGTTAAAGGTTAACTATTATGACCTGCTTGATAAGCAAAGAGTGCGTTGGAACGAAGATATTGTTTTCAAGAGAATGCTCGGTCAGGGAGGGCAGGGGATTGTTTTTTTGAGTGAATTAGTCGGTTCTGACCGGTTTGCTATCCCGATTGCTGTTAAAGTGTTTTCGCCGGAACGTTTCGCCGACGACATACTCTATGATGATGAAATGTTTAATATGGCGAAAATGACCGCCAAAATTGCGAAGGTACAGCACGACCACCTTTTGGTCGTCTATAACTGGCGGGCAACGAACCGGATTCATTTTATGTTGATGGAGTGGGTGGACGGCTTTGACGTTTCGCAAATCCTGAAACAGGGAATGCTTGACTTTCTGCAAAAGAAAGTCAAGCCGAGCCGTTGGAATTACATTAACCGTGTTGTAGTTACCGGCGGGGTACAAAATCCCCGAATGATGCCGGGAGTTGCCGTCCCGATTATACGGGAATGTCTTGCAGCATTAGCGGCACTGCATCGTGTCGGTATTGTTCACGGCGATGTAAAACCGTCAAACATTATGCTCAAACGTACCGGTTCGGTGAAACTGATTGATATGGGGTCATCATTTGAAATTGCGTACCGTTCGGCAAATCGTCCTTACACGCTTGCTTATGCCCCGCCGGAAGTATTGGAAGGGAAAATTGCCACTCCGCAAAGCGACATTGCCAGTCTCGGCTATGTTCTGATAGAAATGCTTTCCGGCAGACGTTTGTTCACCGCAGGTTCCGACCTCAACGGTATTGAAGGACGTTTATTATTAGCGAATCGGCTTAACAGAATACTGCCGCCGGCAGTGGCAGCGAGCGATATTCTGATGAATTTCTGCCAAAGTTTGATTGCGCCGGACCCTGATAAACGTTTTGCCGATGCCGAAGCAGCCGATTTGTTCAAAGACGGTGCAGCCGATTTTCAGCGGCAACTCATTAAAGGAGACTTATCGTGTGAATCCGAACCGGAAATTCGCAACTGGCTTAACGATTTAACAGATTATCAGCCTGGAATGTTGGGAGGTAAGGGAGCTCCCAAAGCATCGTAACAAAACCAACCGGTCAAAACCAACCGGTGCCGCTATTTTTTTGCTGCCGTCTTGACGGCCAACGAGGCGGTGATACCGGCAAGCATTACCAGTATGATGATGCCCAGCGAGACGAGAGTCATTTCGCTGTCAACATCAAAGTGATGGATAACATCGATGCATAACAGTTTGACTCCGACATAAGCCAGTATGACGGACAAACTGACGTGTAAATACTTAAACTTTGCTATCATTGCCGCCATAACAAAGTAGAGCGAACGCAAACCGAGTATCGCAAAGACGTTGGAAGTAAAAACGATAAACGGATCTTGCGTAATCGCAAAGACGGCAGGAATGGAGTCGACGGCAAAAATTAAATCATTGCTCTCGACAACAAGCAGAGTAAGCATAAGCGGCGTGAAGAGCCAGCGTCCGTTCTCCTTGACAAAAAAATGTTCTTCGTGAAAATTTGCCGTCATCGGCAAAAATTTCTGCGTCAGTTTTACGAGCGGATTTTTTTCGGGATGGACTTCCTCGCTTTGATGAAACAGCATTTTTGCCGCCGTAAGTAAGAGCAAGCCGCCGAAAATGTAGAGTACCCAATGAAACTGAATGATCAGGGCTGTACCGAGCAGAATCATTGCTCCCCGCAGTATTAAGGCACCGAAGATACCCCAAAAGAGTGTACGGTGCTGGTATTGGCGGGGAACACCGAAAAAGGAGAACACCATCGAAATCACAAATATATTGTCGAGTGAAAGCGATTTTTCAATGACGTAACCGGTGAAAAACGTTTGCGCGGCGGCAGCACCGGTCATTGGGACGGCGGCATTGGCTGTCTGTGCGGCAATACCGAATACGTTGTTTTCGTACAAAAAATAAATGCCGACGTTAAAAGACAGGGCGAGAAAAACCCAAAATGCAGTCCAGACGAGAGACTCTCTGATACCCGGAGTATGGACTTTGCGGTTAAACACGCCTAGGTCGAGGGCAAGGAGAAAAATAATCAGTGCAATAAATCCGAACCAAAGATAAAGCGAACCCATTCTATTGAATCTGGTTAAATAGTTTCGTCCGATAAGGGGAATCATTATAACGCCTTATCTGCCAGATACAACCGCATAATGCTTTGGATTCTGCTTCTATCCTCATTCTTCTTTGCGGTACACTGCCGGTTGGACGTACTTCCATTTCGTTAAGTCCCGCGATAAGGTCTCGCTGTGTCCAATGAGAAGATATGCACCGTTGACACTCTTATCGTACATCCGGTTGACCAATTCGTGCTTCGTCGGTCCGTCAAAGTAAATCATCACGTTTCGGCACCAAATACAATCGAACGGCTTCTTGAACGGCAGCGTCTTGTTCATCAGATTAAAACGCCGGTATGTTACTTCCTTTTTCAGTACATCACTGACCTGAAACTGTCCGTCCGGCATTTTTTTGAAGTATTTGTTGAGCAGAACAGGCGGGACACCCTGCATCCGGCTTGGGTCAAAAAGCCCTTTTTTTGCCGCCAACAATGCTTTTTCGGAAACATCCGTTGCCAATAAGCCGCAGTCCCAGTTTTTGTAATCGTTGCCGAAAAAATCGAAAAGCGTCATTATCAGCGTATAAGGTTCTTCGCCGCTCGAAGCCGCCGCACACCAAATCCGCAAATCTTTGTTGTGCTGGTCAGTATGCGTTTTTAGCATCCACGGCAAAACGGTGCTTTTGAAAAAGTCAAAATGGTCAGATTCACGGAAAAAGAAGGTATGATTCGTCGTAATTTGATTTGCCAGTTCCGTGATTGCCGCATCGGTCTTATCAGCAACGAGCATATCGTAATACTGTTTGAACGTTGAAAAGTTGTGCTGGCGCAGGATTTTTTGAAGTCTGCCGACAACGAGACTTTTCTTTTGGTCGGAAAGAGTGATTCCGAAACGCTGATACACCAAATCGCGGATGGAGTGAAACTCTGCATCCGTAATGTTCATTATCTCACCGGCAAGGACGCGGTCTGACATTGTACTGAATGGATAATAGGAAATTGTAAGGAAAAACAGACACCATAACGCTCTACATCTCTGAATTCGTGCCTGATTACCGGTTCTATTATCAGTTATCAGTTTCCGAAAGTCAATCAGTTCTTCAGACGGCTTGCAAAGCCGATTGTTTGGATGTTTTACCTAACACGTCTCTTGTCTTTTCCCGTTCTGTCCCGTAAAATGAGACAGGATTAGATAAATCATATCGGAAATTTTTGCAGTGCTGTTCAGTTACGTTCGGTTATGTCATTCCCCAAAATTTTCGGCGACGTTGATTTCAATGTCATTGCTCTCGACCCTGATTTCAAGGAGGCGAGTGTGCGGGAAGCAGTTATTGCTCCCATTCTCAAAAAACTCGGCTATAACGAAAAAGATATTCACCGCGAACCGACCCTCTTCATTCATTCAGGCAGCAAGAAAAAGTCAACGCAGGTCTTTCCCGATTATGTCATTACCATCGGTGAATATGCCGCTTTCGTCATCGAAGCCAAATCCCCCAAACACAATGTTTTTAGCGAAGAAATTATAGAACAGGCATTTTCTTACGCAGTCCATCCGACCATCCGAAGCGTCTATTTTGTGGTATGTAACGGAGTCGAATTGGCCCTTTTCAGAACAGACGTGAACCGAACCAAGATTTTGTCATTTTTGCTAAAAGATTTTGATGTTAATTGGGACGAATTGAAACGTTATCTTGGTCGGGAGAATTTTCAAATCGGCGGAATTAAGTACGATACTCCGGCAAAAAACGTTCCTTTTGATTATGCCGCTCGCCCGTTGCTCAAAGAGATTCCGGTAAAAAAGCAGGCTGCAAAGCGGCATTTCGGCGTTCACGGCTATTTTACAAAACAATCGTGGAATGTCGTTGCCGCATACATTGAAAATTTCAGTCAGCAGGGCGACCTCGTTCTCGACCCCTTCGGCGGAAGCGGCATTACGGCGATAGAAGCAATGATGCTGGGGCGTAAGGCGATTCACATTGACATAAATCCTTTGGCGAATTTTGTGGTTGGCTCACTTGCTATCCCTGTCAATCAACTTAAATTGGCTGACGCATTTAAGGTTGTTTTACAAGAATACATAGAACGAGAACCTAAAACAAAAAACGCTATCGACCATATCATCAGAACCTTACCCGGTCCCACCCCTGTTCGACTGCCGAAAGATGCCGATGTTCGTACCGCTGACAGATTGTTTAGCAAGAAACAGATTGCTCATCTGTCGCTTATCAAGTCCATTATTCTGAAGCAAAAAAATAAAAGTATCCGTCAGACATTATTGCTGATGTTCTCTGGATTGGTGTCGAAAATAAATCTCACATATCACCAATCTTCAAATCGCACCGCGGGACGCGGAAATGCCAGTGCATTCCAGTACTACCGGTACCGACTCGCTCCGAAGTCTGTAGATCTCAACGTGGCAAAATACTTTTTGTCCCGTTACAAAAAAGTATTGGCGGCAAAAGACGAACTAAAAACGTCCATCAATTCCGCAACCATTTCCAACCTGATAATAAAAAAGGGGACGGCAACGAAATTATCTTTTTTGAAAGATGAAAGCATCGATTATATTTACACCGACCCGCCTTATGGAAAGAAAATAGCCTACCTTGATTTGTCCGCAATGTGGAACGCTTGGCTCGACCTCGAAGTGAGTGAAAAAGATTACGAGTTAGAGGCAATCGAAGGCGGCGAACATCAAAAGAGTAAAGAATCGTACAATCAGTTGATAGCCGAAAGCATCCGCGAAATGTACCGCGTTCTGAAATATGACCGCTGGCTTTCTTTTGTTTTTGCTCATAAAGACCCTGAATTTTGGCATCTGATTATCGACACTGCTGAGAATTGTGGTTTTGAATATGCCGGTGCTGTTCCGCAAAAAAACGGACAGACAAGTTTCAAAAAACGGCAAAATCCTTTTACTATTTTGTCGGGACAGTTGATTATTAACTTTCGCAAAACGAAAAATCCGAAAACGTTTTTGAAAGCAAACCTCGGAACGGACATTGACTCGTTGGTGATTGAAACGATTGAAGGCGTTATTGCAAAAAATGACGGAGCAACGCTGGAACAAATCAACGACCAGTTGATCTTACAGGGACTCGAACTCGGCTTCCTCGATTTATTGAAACAAAAACACTTTGACTTATCGGCATTGTTGGAAAGTACGTTTGATTATGACCCGCCAACAGAGTTGTTTCACATTCGGAAGAACAATAAGTTCCAGTCACAGGTCCCGTTACAGTTACGGATTCGCTATTACTTGTTGAGTTATCTTCGCCGCATGGAGCGGGAACACAAACCGGCACACACGGACGAAATTATTTTGCACATTATGCTGCTTCTCAAAAACGGTACGACTCCGGAAAATCAAACGATTTTGACCGTTCTAGAAAACATAGCGGTTCGTGTCGGAACAGATTGCTGGCAACTCAAACCTGATACACCGAGTTTGTTTCAGTAGGTTTTGCGCCGCCTTGCGAACGGCGGCTTTGAACTTGCGCTCCGATAGGAAAATTGCAACGTCGTTTCACTCTGCCGATTCGTTATTTCAGGCGGTTGCGATAGACGATTTCCATTATTTTATCGCCGATAGGGTTGCACAAAAGCCACAGCAGCAGTTTGTAACGCAGCGACGGAACACACACGACCTTACGCGACCTTTTTATTGAACGCAGCGAAGTGCGGACAACATACTTCGCTGTGAGCCAGAGGAAGTTGGGCGTTGCCGCTTTATCAAAATCTTTCATCCCTTCGGCAGAATGAAAACCCGTGTGCGTCAAGCCCGGACACAAAGCCTGCACCCGCACGCCGCAGTGCCGGACATCGTATTGAAGCGATTGCGAAAACGCAAGAACATACGCCTTCGTAGCAGAGTATTCCACCGTGTTCGGTCCCCGCAGCCAGGATGAAATCGAAGCCAGATTGATAAGATAGCCCTTCTTTCGTTTGCACATCGGCACAAGAGCGGCACGCGAAAGCCGCATCAGAGCAATACAGTGCAGGCGAATCATCGATTCCTCTTTATCCGGGTCAACGTTCGGAAACGTATCGGTAAAGCCGAAGCCGGCGTTATTGACGAACACTTCGAGATGCTCTTCGTGTTCGATGCGGTCTTCGAGTTTTTTCAGTTCTCCGGCGTTAGAGAGGTCGCAAACAATGGATTCTGCGGTGATGCCGTATTGTTTTTCCAAATCGGCTTTAAGTTCATCGAGGAGGTTTTTACGCCGGGCGATGAGGAGCAGGTCGTATCCTTCGCCGGCGAGTTGCCGGGCAAATTCTTTTCCTAATCCGTCGCTCGCACCGGTAACAGCGGCTAAATAGCGGTTGGGGGTCGTCATTCGTTATCTTAATATCAAACGTACTTAATTTTTGAATTCCGCTTTGTTTTGCCGGTATCTTCAGCCTCTTCCTCTCCCTCCTCTCCTGCATCGTCTTCACCGGATTCGTGCCGCAACATACGTGTTACCAAAGCATCGGGAATGTTCGATTTTGATACCGCATCTTCCTTTGTAACGACTCCGTCTTTCCAAAGGCGGAAAAGATGGTCGTCCAACAACTGCATTCCCAACTTGTGTCCGGTCTGAATCGATGAGGTAATACGGAACGTCTTGTTTTCCCGAATCAGGTTGGCGATAGCACTGGTTACGACAAGCATCTCGTAACAGGCAACTCGTCCTCCCTGAATACGCGGCAGTAATTGCTGGGCTAAAATACCGATGATAGATGTCGAAAGTTGCGTCCGAATCTGGTCTTGCTGGTTTGTCGGAAACACGTCGATGATACGGTTAATCGTCCCGGCAGCACTGGACGTGTGAAGCGTACCGAAAACGATGTGTCCTGTTTCGGCAGCGGTGATTGCCGCTTCAATCGTTTCCAAGTCCCGCAATTCACCAACGAGAATTACGTCGGGGTCTTGACGCAGCGCACGGCGGATGGCTTCGGCAAACGTAGGAACATCAACTCCGACCTCACGCTGATTGACGGTCGATTTCTTGTGATAGTGATAAAATTCGATAGGGTCTTCTATCGTGATAATATGATGGTCAACGTTCTGATTCAGATAGTCAATGCACGCTGCAAGTGTTGTGGATTTTCCCGAACCGGTCGGACCTGTTACGAGAACCAGACCTCTCGGACGCATAATCAGGTCAACCATCACCGGCGGCGTGCCTAACTGCTCCATACTCAAAAGGCTGTTCGGAATCTGCCGCAGCACGATACCGGTGTTGCCCCGCTGTTTGAAAACGGAAACACGAAACCGGGCTTTGTCGCCGAACGCAAACCCGAAGTCCGTGCTGCCCGCCTGTTGAAGTTCCTGCTGGCAGCGTTCCGGTGTGATACTTTTCATCAGTGAAACGGTGTCTTCCGGTTCGAGAACTTTTGTTTCAAGTTTTACCAACCGACCGTGAAGACGCAGCACCGGCGGCTGTCCAACAGCAATGTGTAAATCGCTCGCCCCGCGAACAACGACGGTTTCCAAAAGTTTATCGACTAAAATCGTACTCATAACTTTTCTACTAGATAGAGCCGATTAGACACCGCCTAATCGGCTGCGGTCAATTTTCCCGCCAACTGCTGCCGGTCATCTTGATAAGATGATTGCGGTCTTTGTCCATTTTACTTTCTAACCGGACTTTTTGCAAAATAGGAAACGGATTAATCTCAATGCCGCCGCAAACAACAACCGTTGCGTATCCGTTCTGGGAAACGGCTGTCCGGCTCGGCACCGACACCGGCTTCGGATAAGTCAGCGGACGCAACTTCGTTTCGTCCAAAAACATCGGCAGGAAACAATTTGCTTTCTGTAAAAGACGCTCCTGATGAATTAAGGCTGTAACGAGAGCCAAGTGCATATCATTTTTTAACACATTAAACACCGGTTGTTTTTTCGCAACCGATTCAAATTGTGTTTCAAATTTACTGCTCCAGTTCGTTGCCGCTCTGTCCGGTTTCCCCCTCGCATCTCTTTTGTTTTGCCGCAATAAATAATCATATTCCGTCAGGACTTTTATTTTTGTATCGCCGAGTTGCCAAGTTAATTTTGCTGAATCGTGCAGCACTTCGGCATATTCCGGCACGAGATAAAATCGGGTGAGCATTTTCGGAGACGCACCGGTGAGTAAAGCCGTATAACTCGGCAAAGTCCGAACGGGCGGCTGTTCCAAGCCGAGTGCGTAGAGTTTCATCTTAAAATCAGCGGCTGCAAGAATTTTTGCAAACCTGCTTGCCGCTGCAATGCCGGTGAACGTAACTTGCAAATCACCGGACGCTTGTCTCAACGCCACTGCAAATGCCTCCGCATTGTTTGCACTCATACCGGCAAAATCCTTGCCGAGTTGCGCCGTATTTTTTTCGGCTTCCGGTGTTAAATCGAACGAACAGGAAATAATATCTTGTTTTACTGTACCGCCCCACGCCCGAAATACCGTCAGGAAATCTTCGAGCGAAAACACCGGCAATTTACTGTCCCTGCCGATGACGTTTCCCGTTTTGTCTGTTACCCAGCCTTCACCGGGACCGGCAAGAATAATGTCGTGTTCTTCGGGAACGGCAATGACATACTGAATCGACATCAAGCCGCCGAGATAGCGGACGGTATCGGTAAACTCACCTTTTTTTTCGGCAATCGTCCGAATCTCTGCATCCAGTCTCTTGAGCGAGATTTTTCGCAAAGGAACAGATGCCGTCAGGTCTTGCGGTATCGGCTGCATTACCGAAGTCAGCCATTGACCTACAGCGAGCATTTCTTCGTCGGAGGCAGCGTGAATGCTTCCGTCCGGTTCGACTTTGACACCGCCGGTCAGCCGCCGCAGCGTATTGTCATCTTTCGCAAGACATGGAACGGACACCAAAACAAAACCGAGAAGGAACCGGAGTAAAATCTTTTGCATTAAGGAATACCTCACTACGCAAAAGATTATAACCTGCCGCCTAGAAAATATCCAGACGAAAATGATTGCCGCTGTGATAGCGTCTGCTCGACGGATAAAAATTGACATTACCCTTATCGTAAGCCGGCACCCGCATTTCAGCCGGATAGCGGTGATACAAATCCTGCGAACTCTGATAGTATTCCGGCGTGTAGTAGTTGTGCGGATAGTAAACGTAGGGATAGTGGTAGAACCGCTGCCAATCCTGCGTGTTGGTTGCTGCCCAATTCTGTCCGTAAGCCTGCTGTGCCGAGGCATCGCCGGTAAAAAACGCCGAACACGCAACGAAAACGGTTATTACTGCTAATAAACGCAACATTTTTCCTGCCTTTTGATGGAGAACGATAGACACCCTTTCTCGCTTATCGGTAGAATGGAGGCGTACACTTGAATAGACTTTCGGGAATAATTTTTGCGTTCAGGGTGCTGCCGCAGTAAAAAGCCGTTGTGTAGAAAAAGAATTAACAAAATCCGAAAATACTTTGTAATATGTTGTATAATAGGAGGCAACGTTGACGTTTTGGCAATAATGATAGGCTATTCTTTCGATGAAATGGTTCATAGAACTCTGGCGGTCGGCGTGCTGACCCGTAACCAGATAGACAGTATCTGGAACGAAATGAACAAAAACCAGCCGGTCGCTGAACAATTCCTCCAAATCGCCTTAAGAAAAGGCTGGCTGACGAGTTATCAAATCGACCGGCTTGTCAGCGGCGATGATTTCGGCTTCTTCTTTGGTCCCTACAAGGCTCTTTATATGGCAGGTGCCGGCACATTTGCGCGGGTGTTCCGTGCCGTTCGCAAAGAGACCGAATCGGTTGCCGCCGTTAAGGTTTTACGCGCCAGATTCAGCGACAACTCCGCTTTTATCGGACATTTCCTCAACGAAGGGAAACTCGTCTCCGAGTTGAAACACCCCAACATCGTGCCGGTATTCGATGTTGCATCCAGCGGCAGACTACATTATATGGCAATGGAATTCGTTGAAGGACAAACGCTGCGGGAGTTCCTCAAAATACGTAAAAAAATTGATGCAAAAACTGTTGTCCAAATCGGTATTGATGCGTGCAGTGCGTTGGACTATGCACTGCGGCAGAAAAAGTTGCCGCATCGGGACTTGAAACTGAGTAACGTTATTCTGTCATCGGCAGGGCAGGCAAAACTCGTGGACTTCGGGCTGGCATCCATTGCACAGAAAAAGGAGGGGCAGGAAGTTTTGTTTCTGAAAAATCAGCAGTCGGTGGACTACATTGCGTTAGAAAAAGCGGCTGGGGCTCCGCGTATGGATGACCGCAGCGATTTATATTTTCTTGGGACGATTTTATATCAACTTATTTGCGGTGTTTCGCCGTTTGAGGAAACGAAAAACAAAGCGAAACGAATGGACCGCAGCCGGTATTTGAACGTAAGGGCTGTCCAAAATGTTGACCCAGAAATACCGTCCGTCGCAGCGGCTCTGATAAATAGGGCTATGACGGTTCATCCTGACCAGCGTTATCAGTCGCCGATGGAAATGCTCGCAGACTTGAAAAGTGCCAAAGTCCGGCTGGAAGAAGCAGACGGTGAAACGTTGGTATCATCACTGCGGATTGGGATGAATACCGACAGAGAAAAGCGGATAAAAAATCTTGACCGTAAAACAGTTATGCTGGTGGACAATAATGAACAGACCCGTCAATCAATGGAGACGCTTTTAGAGCGGCTGCAATACAATGCACTTGCCGTTAATGACCCGCAAAAAGTCCCCGCCATATTTGCGGACAACGATACAGCAGCGCAATGTATTGTGTTTAATGCGCAGACGTTAGGTATCCGTGCGGTTCGGGCTTTTAATGATTTTGCACAGTATCGCGGGCTGCGGGACATCGGGGCGATATTAATACTTGACGGCGGTCAGGCGGATTGGGCGGATGATGTAACACCGCAGCATAACCGCGTTGTGTTAACAATGCCGGTGAAAGTGAAGGAATTGCGGGACGCAATGAAGTGGCTGACCGATGGTCTGGGAAGTAATTGAAAACCACTCGTGCTTCGTAGATAATGGACGGCGAATAGATTTCTCTCTGAACATTTACCTGCACCTATTTACCTAATGAACATTCTCGTTATCGGCAGCGGCGGGCGCGAACACGCCCTCGTTTGGAAATTAGCCCGGAGTTCCCGCTCTCGGCGTATCTTTGCCGCCCCCGGCAATGCCGGTACAGCATTGGAAAACAAAGTTGAAAATGTCCCTATCAAGGAACATAATATCCCCGCTTTGCTCCAATTTGCCCAAGAACATAAAATTGATTTGACCATAGCCGGTCCTGAAATTCCGCTCTGTAACGGCATTGCCGATGCGTTTCAAGAAAAAAAACTGCGTCTTTTCGGTCCGTCTAAGGCTGCCGCTCAAATCGAAGGCAGTAAAACTTTTTGCAAAGAAATTCTCCATAAAGGTAATGTCCCGACGGCAAAGTATCATACATTCACGAGCGGTCACACTGCCGTCGAATATCTCAATGCCAATCAAAACGGGCCGGTCGTTGTTAAAGCCGATGGTCTCGCTGCCGGTAAAGGTGTTTTTGTCTGCAATGACCGCAGTGAAGCCGTTGATGCCGTGCTGCGTATCACGAAACAACGTGAATTCGGCTCTGCGGGCGATAGAATTATCATTGAGGAACGGCTTGAAGGACAAGAGGCAAGCGTGTTAGCCGTTACGGACGGTAAAACGATTTTAACCTTGCAGCCTGCGCAGGACCATAAGGCGGCTTTTGACGGCGATACAGGGCCGAACACAGGCGGAATGGGGGCGTATTCCCCTGCGCCGATAGTCGATGATGCGTCCTTACACTGGATTGAGGAATACATATTCGTTCCGACAGTTCACGCTTTGAAAGAGGCAAACGCCGTTTTCAAAGGCATCTTGTACGCCGGTTTGATGATGACCAAGAAGGGACCGAAAGTTTTGGAGTATAATGCCCGATTCGGCGACCCGGAATGTCAGCCGCTTCTGTTTCGTTTAAAAACGGATGTGATTGATATTTTTGAGGCTGCAATAGACGGTAAACTGGACGAGTTGCCGCCTCTGGAATGGGACAGCCGACCGGCAGTATGTGTGGTGATGGCGAGCGCAGGATATCCGGGCAGTTACGAAAAAGGATTTCCGATACAGGGGTTAGACGAGGCGGCGAAGGTGCCGGATACGAAAGTTTTTCACGCCGGAACCGCATTAAACGAAGCGGGACAAATCGTGAACAACGGCGGGCGCGTGCTGGGGGTAACAGGCTTGGGCAGTTCCGTTGCCGCAGCGAAAGCAGCGGCGTATTCTGCCGTCCAACGGATACACTGGGACGGGGCGTGGCATCGAAACGATATTTCGGACAAAGCGGTTGAGATTTGATAGACGGGGAAACAAGCGGTATAACAGGCTTTTCCATTGGCAGAATGCGCTTCGTGCGTGTCAGTAAAAGTTTACAATGGAAATAAATCCTGACCGACTCTAGTTAATCGTTCTTGCGGGTTAATATCACCGTTACCGGCGTATCAAGCGGCGGAATCCGGTCAGTGAAACACGCAAACATCAGTTGCGCATTGTCCGCAGAACTTTGAATCGGCACATCCAATATCGAACCGACAAAATTAGACAAGCCGATTAACTCGCCGCTCTCGTTTGCTAAATAATGCGTCTTGCCTTCGTCGTCCTGATACTCTGTCGAACCGCTGAATACCCAATGCAGCGCAGAGACAGATGAGGCTGTCTCTTTCGTATGAATTTTGTCTTTGTTCGATTCGGGAATGTTACTTATCCAATCCTGCGCAGAGGCTTCTTTGACATTACCGTCTTTATCCTTCCAACGCAGAACAATGCCGATTTTATCGCCCGTTGCCGGCGTAAAAGCCGGTTTCATCGTCATCGGCTTGCCTTGTTGTGCGTGAACAAGAAGCAGACCGGCGTGTATCAGATACGGCTTTACCCGTACAGACAATATCGACTCGTGTTCCTTTGTTCCCGTCCGGCAGGCGAACAATTCCAGCAAGCCTTCCCGCATTGCCACTCTGCCGATAAAGACGACCGACTTTTGGTCCGGTGTAATCCATATCCGTTCATTTTCGTCAAGCGGCACCAGTTTAGCCGCATTGCCGATGTCCGGTATCAGTTTCCGCTCTTCTTCGATGAGTTTCAGTTCTTTCTCCTTTTCTTCGGCAAGGATATGTTCCCGTTCTTTTTTCACTTCGGCAGCATCGGCAGACGGGGCAGGGGGGCGGTCAAGTTCACTTTGCGCTGGGGACGGGGTGCTGCCGTTTTGTTCCGATATGATTGGTTCCGGCGTTGAGAATAACGTTAATGAAAACGTCATTGGCGACATCAAAAACACCCAAAGGGCAAAGTACCAGAGTTTGCCCTTTTTGAGCCAGTTGAGCAGCCAAACAAGTGCGGCAATACCGGTAAGGCAACTGACAGCAACGCCGATGAGCAGCAGGTAATTCGGAATCCCGTCAGGGCTTACCGGTGTCTCCAGTAATTTTTTCGTTTCAAGTATTGCCCCGCCGGCAATGACCGGTATTGACAGCAGGAACGAAAACGCCGCCGCTTCTTCCCTGTCTAATTTACGGTACAGACCGGCAACAATGGTTGTTCCTGACCGGGACAAGCCGGGCAGCACCGCAGCGGCTTGGGCGCAGCCAATCAGCATCGCATCAAGCCACGACATTGTCGACGTTGTTTTGTTACCGCTGCCCTTGTGTATCGAAGTGAGCAGCAGAATTCCTGTCAAGACGAAACACGCGGCAATAATGTACAGATTTGTTTCAATCCACGGGAACAATTTTTCAATCGGCAAGCCGACGATGACGGCGGGAATGGTTGCAGCGATAAGCATCGGAATGAGCCGCCAATCTCTGCCGAGCATTGCCAAGATACGCTGGCGAAAAATGATGAGTACAGCAACGAGCGTTCCAGCGTGCAAAAACACATTCAGTTTGATGAATTCAGAATCGCTGCCTGTCAGCGGATGTCCTGAAAGTTGGAAAAGCTTGGCAGCAACGGCATTGTGACCGGACGAACTAATCGGCAAAAACTCGCCGATACCTTGAACAACGGCGATGATGATAATTTGAAGCACTTCGAGCATTGAGGTTTCCGATGCAGTTATAACGGCAGAAAATCGGGTTAGGTAACAGGTCTGTCTTATTTCTCATCATCATAATTTCTAAATCTGTCTCCTCTGCCCGGCGGTCCATAATCTTCCCTGCTTGACGGAGAACGTCCGCTCATCCCTCCCTGCGGGGGCTGGTCTCTTTCCGGTACTTGTACCCGCATCATTCCGTTGGGCATAATAAATAGCATTTTACTGGCGAGTGTTACGTCCGGCGTAGTCCGGGAATCTTTTGAATTAACTTTCGGCAATTCATACTCCGGCAGAATATCGGCAACGCAGATTCCCGATTTTAACGCCTCTTCGTCCTTTCCAAGATACTCTTTGGTCAAATCACCTTGTTGCCTTCCGTTACCTGAAGACGGTCTATTACCGGCGGTATCTTTTTCTTTCTCTTGCGCCTTTAATACCGAGGTAATATCTTTTTTGGAGAGATTACAAACGGAACCCCGCATCACTTCCACCGGCAGCGGCGGTAAATCTTTGCCGCTCTCGTCGTCAAACTTAACGATATTGACGATTCCCTTCGGTGCATTAAACGGCGCATACGTCATCCACTTGAGCGGTTTTATTTTTGTATCCTTTGCTATCTGGACACTCGTCTGGCTCGGAACAAAAACGGTTTTGACGGCACTCCAATCCGACGTTTTTCTCAGACTCTTGATATCAACACCTTCAACCACCTGATCCGGGGAAAGACCGTAGTTCGGATTGTCGGCAACAAGTCTGGCGCGGTACGCGTATGTTTTTTCTGCTTCAATCTCCGCATCAGGATATTTGTATTCTGGAGTAACTGACATTCCGGCGAAGGGCTGCCGGATTCCCGTCTGCCCTCTGCCGGCACCGGGTGCAGCAGGTATTTTGTCCGGTTCGTTAATGCGTATCCAGTCCGGACTTGTCGTATCGGTACCAATTTCCGCCCGCTCCACGATGATATCAACGTATACCGGTTCGTTTTTTCCGTTCATTCCTTTCGGCTTTTTCTTGAAAGCCGTTTCGTAAATTTCTCTCTGTTTTTCAATCGGATTGATGAGTGAAATGTTGATGAGCATCGTGTTACCCTCGGCATCCGGTGTTCCCCGTTCGACCTTTAAGTCGAATGCGAATTCCGGCGGCAGAATCGCAACATCTTCGCGGAGTTCTGTCTGCTTTAAGAGCGAAGGCTGCCACAAAGTTGCCGTCTGATACGGCTCTGCCGGAATCGGCTCTTTAATCTGTTCCGACAATTTCGCATAATCAATAACAATCAGACCGGCATCGGCAGCCGTGTATTTGGACGAGGTGATTTTCTCATTGGCTTTCTGGACTTCTTTATCAAGTTCGTCCGGTCCCCAAGGCAAACCGGTATAGGAACTTGAGAAAGCAACCCACAAGGCAATAACGGCAAAGATTGCCAGCCCGGCCTTTTCGCCGTGATAAAGCGCAAAAGACTTTATTTGCAGAGCCGTTTGTGAATTATTAACCTTCTTTTTTCTTTTGGAAGCCATTGTGATAAATAACGAAAAAGGGAAAACGACCGCTTCGCGGCTATGACACTTGTTATTCTTTCATCTGTGGTGATTTTATTTTTTTTTCCGGTTCTGCCGGCATCGGTTTTTCAGTTTCCTGTTCGGATACGCTCGCTGATTTTATGCCAGCGAGCGGCAGTTTGTTTTTGTCCGGCGGTGAAAATATATTGATACAACCGTAAATTTCAACGGGAACGGCATTCGCTCCGAATTGATTATTGGTACTGAATCGACCGTCGGCACCGGCTTGACCGGAAACACTGCTCGTGCCGAGTGCAAATAAGTCTTCATCCGCACTGCCTCTGCCCGTTCGGCTTGGGTTTCCGGCTGCGGCTCCCGCAACACCATTGTCTTTCAGGGAAAAATCAAACGTCTGTGACGCTGCCGGATTGATACGTACCCAAAGCACGTCAATGGGCATAGCACAGTTAGCACACGCTGTCAAAAAGTCGGGCAGGACTTTTTGGTCCACGATGAGCGACAAAAATATCGGCATACGGCGGTACGGTGTATCGGCATCAAAACCCGGCAACGGAGTCCCGCTTTTGTCAACATACCTGCCGTTCAAGGCATCTGTTTTTGCATCAACTTTGCCTCTTCCGCCTGCGGCGGCGGTTCTTGCTGCTGAAGGTGAAGGCGGTCTCGAACCTGTTGGCGGCGAACTGCGTCTAGAATCCTCGTCATATTCATCGTCATCTTTACTGCCTCGTCCGCCCATCCTCGTTGGGGATGTTGTTCCCCGTCCGATAGTTCCTGTGTCTCCGAGTGAACGAGGTGCCGAATATACTGCTAGTTTATCTGATGCAGCCTGACCGATAAGAATATCCGCAATTCCTTTAACAGCAGCACTTCGCGGCGAAGCCGCCTTCACTTTGTCATTCGACTGTCTGATAACGTTCAGCAGCGCATCATACACCCAAATCTCTTCCTGCGTCAGCCAAATTTTCCACGCATCTTCTCTCCATTCGATTTTCTTATCCCAATCATCTAGTGTAAAGGTAAGAACCGGCGGGTCCCAAACAACAATACCGTGCTTGCTGATAATACCTGCAAATTCATCATCTTCCAGTTCATCAGATTCATCATCTTCTTTGTGTCCGCCTATGGGATCGGAAGGACGGCTTCTGCCTGCTCTAGCCGACCCGGCGGGTCTATCTGTTCTGCTGGGGGGGGGCGCAGTTCTCGCTGCTCTGGGGGACGAAGAACCGGTTCTGCCAGTGCTGGCTACAGGTAACGGCTGCAAGGCGATACTCGGCTGAACGATTTTCGGCAATTCGATTAACGCCTTCGTTTTGACTGCCTCGCGATAATTATCTAATGTCGAAGGATTCAACGGACCGAGAAACCTTTGCCTTGTAACATCTTCTAATGCCCGCTTACTTAAGCCCAATTTATTCCAGTCATTGCGTTCGTTCTGGTCTTTTTCCAGTGTTTCCCACGCGGAATACACCTTGTTACTTAAACCGGCGGTCTCTGTCGTAATTTCTTTTATCGTTCCCGCATTCGGATGCGTCTGCTCATTCTGGATTCTCTTAACGCTGCTGCGTTTTCCATCCAAAGCGGTTTTTCGGGAATCGATAGCCGCCCCCACGGAACCTACCGAGAAGTAAAAACCGATGACAGCGAAAACCAGTCCCGCCGGAATACAAGCCCAGAATAGATACTTTCTGACTGTTTGCAGATTGAATTCGACACCTTTAGCCATTGAATTGTATCGGTAAAAGGAACAGGTTCTTGTACGGTATAGCGGACAGGTTCAAAACGGGATCCGATATTATTGGTCTCCGGTTTGCGGTACATCTCCCTGTCCCGTATTCCGGGAGGCATTTGTTGCCTCATTTTCTTTTTTCTTGGTTCTTACACTCGGCGGGGTTTCCATCCACGCAAATTGTATCACGAAATCGAAACGCCGCAGCGTCAACACATTTTCCTGTATCCCCATTTTTTTTGCTATCGCTTCTAATGAGTTCTCATCCGGTACAGCACCCGGTTTTCCGCCGTACATCCCCACTCTATCGTTTTCATCATCTCTTCCTCCGCGTCCTGCTCTCGCACCTCTGTTTCCTGCATTTGTGCCTGTATTGGCTATGGTTCCGGCATCAACCAATGCCTGTAATTCGGGATGAAGTGTCCTTACGATGCGGACATCGGGAGTATAAAGCAGTACCGGATACGAAACCCCTAACTCCTCCATTGTAACGGCTTCGCCCGATGACGGAAAAACGACAGTCCCGTGTTTCAGGTTATGAAGCAGCGTTTTACGCAGGTAGGCTGCTCCGCCGTCTTTCTTTGCAGCCTCTGTGTCCTGCGGATTATGATAATGGTATCCCGTGATTTGGACAACCCGCATCTTACTTTCGGGAACATCAACTGGACCCGGTGCCATTGCCGCCAATATATCCGCTTCGATGTTTTCATACGCCTTTACTTCTTCCTGTCCTTCTTCTGCCGGTGCGCCGCCTCCCAACTGCGGTTTTGCGGCAGCCGGTAATCGTGTACCTGGCGTTGGTGTATCCGCGTCCGCATCTACAGCCGCATTATCCAGCGAAACGCCTACCGTTGGAATCGGAACCCCGCTTTTTATCAGCACTTCGAATTCCGTTTTGTCTGGAATGTACCGCAAGGCACCTTTTAACGGAGCGAACCATTTCGCTAAACTGCTCACCGGAACCGCATCAATACTTGTTACGTAAACTTTGTTCTCTTTAGCGATACTTTCTGAAGTTAACTTGTCCGCCTTGTTTTCATCGCCGCCGTCCTGTCCGCCGTCTTTGGGTAAAGCCGCATTGATTACGTGCAGCAATTCCAGCCAAGTAATTCTTCCCTCAACGCTGCTTGTCAACGTTTTGCCGATAGAATCGACCGCATTGAAGTCAGTCTTCGCCGCTTCTGTGTCGTCTCTGAATTTCTTATCAGTCGTCTCCAATTGCTGTACTTTATTGCCCGCTGCGTCGTAAGCAGAATTTTGCACACGCTGCAACACAGATGTTGCCGACGCAAAATGAACCGTCAAACCGAGCAGAACAGCCGCCGCCGCCGCTAACGCCCACGGCTTTTTTTCCCGTATAATTCTGTCCGTTACAATTTCACGCGGTATCAGGTTCGTTTTCAGCGATGCCAAAGCGAGTTGTTGGACAACCAAACCGTAACAGATAGAAAACGACGGCAAGTTCTCTTTGAATTGCTGCGATTCGAGAACTTCCAAGCCGGTCAGGCGGTTATAACTTGTTATCCGCTCGACTTCATAACCGAGATTCTGCGCCAAATACTGACGCAAGCCGAGCAACTTGCCTGCATTGCCGGTTACTAAAATTTTCTTAAACTGAGCCTTGCGGTTCAACGTTTGATAGTATTCCAACGACCGGTTCACTTCATTAACCGTATCATTAAATGACGAACGCATCGCTTGTATGACGGACTGCTGGTCAGGTGCCGTACCGATATTCCGCTTGACGTATTCGGCTTTGGAATACGTCAATTGCAAGTTTTTCGCCAGCATTTTGGTAAAACTTCCGCCGCCGATGGGGATATTGCGTGTCCAAATCGACTGACCGTTAGTAATCACCACATCCGAAGCATCTGTTCCGATACAAAGCGTAACGACTAATTCTTGTTCCTCATTATCAAACGCGCCGGCTGCCCCTAACTCGTTTAATTGGTCGAACGTAACGTAATTATACAGGGCCATCGGCGAACTCTGTATCATATCGACATCAATTGACCGGCTTGTATAAGGCAGCAGCGTCTTCATCGCCAAATCTTTTTTGATGGCGAACATTCCGACGGTCGCATCAAGCAGCATATCAGTTGGTTCATTTGCATCGGCACCGAGCGGCTGAAAGTCCCACACGACTTCGCTTAAAGCGAACGGAAGCCATTGTCTCGCTTCGTATTTGATAACGTCTGGAATCTTTTTCGGGTCAACCGGCGGTAGTTTAAGAAACCGGGAAATCGTATTTTGACCGGAAACCGCGACGGCAACCCGGTCGCCTTTAACGTGATTGCGGCTAAAAAAGATCTGCAGCGTTTCAGCAAGAACTTCGGCAACATTTGTATCAGGCTGCGATAACACTTTGGAATGTTCGATGAAATCGCAAGAAAGAACCTCGACCTTACCCGGTTCATCGGCAACGCAGCAGCGCATTGCTTTGAGCGACGAGTTACCTATGTCGATACCCCAAACGGCTTGTTTCTTTGCCATAATTTTTTATGCGGCTTTTACAAATTCCAGCGCACACCCTCCGGTGCAGGTATTATAACACACTTCTTTTTGAAAAGCAAATAAGTACCGCTCCGAAAAAAACAGTCATCATTCCTGCCGTCAACAACGTCAAAGCGGCAAGAACGGTAACGCCGGCTTCCGGCAGCAGAAAAACAGCAGCAAGAAAAATACCGCCGAAAAAGATACCGGTGATTGCCTCAATGAGCGGATAACGTACACTTATCGGCGAGCGGCAGTCCCGGCATTTTCCGCCGAGTTTGAGCCAGCCGAAAACGGGGATGTTGTCGAACCAGCGGATAAAATGTCCGCAACAGGGACAAAACGACGGCGGATACGCCAAACTTTTTCCCCGCGGCAGCCGATAGACGGCAACGTTGAGGAAACTGCCGATACAAGCACCGAAGAGGAAAAACCAAACGCAAAAGAACACATCAACGACAGGGTCACGGACAAGCATAGATGAAAGATGAGGGCTTGGCAAAAAAAGAAAAAACCTCAAGGTGTCCGCTTACAGCATTTGGAGGCCCGAAATGTACGGGGGTACCTGGAAAACGAAAAGTGTTATCCGCTTTGACCGAAGTACAAGGCGGCTCTACACAACCGCTCTCTTTGTAATCAGGTTCCCATCGGGCTTTGTTATCGACCCCCCGGATTGTAAATCCGAACTGCGAACACCGTTGAGGCTTTGTACATTATAGTTTATCGGCAAAAAATGCAAGGGGGAATAACAAAAAGATTGAATCAAAGGGAAACGATACACGAAATAAAACCCTTACGAACGACAAATTTGTTATTTTTCGAGTTAAAACGACAAAAGTGTTGTAGGGATTTCGCCAATCCTTTCTGTAATTCTGCAAAATTCCCGAAAACGGCGTTTCTTTTGTTTTTGGCGCAAAAGTTGCTAAAATACCTACACTGATACAGGAATACCGAGCCGACCGTTTGTCACGAGAGCGGTCAAAATTTCAACCTACCCCCCCAAGGAGCCGATTCTATGTCCTCTAATAATGTCCGCCGCAGCACAATGGTCGCCATCGCTGCTGACCCTAATGCGGCTGCCGCCGCTTTTGCGGCAAAAACTTCCGACCTCCAGTCGCTCTTCGGCAATCACACGTTCAACGAAAAAGTCCAGCGTGAACGGCTGCCGGAAAAAGTTTTTGACTCGCTGCAAAATACGATTCAAAACTCCAAGCAACTTGACCCAAACATTGCCGAAGTCGTTGCCAAAGCAATGTGTACTTGGGCTTTGGAACACGGCGCAACACACTTCACGCATTGGTTTCAGCCGATGACCGGAAGTACCGCCGAAAAACACGATTGCTTCGTCGTTCCGGCAGACGGCGGGAAAGGTATCGCTAAATTCAGCGGCGGCGAACTCGTCCGCGGCGAACCCGATGCCAGCAGTTTCCCCTCCGGCGGACTCCGTGCTACCTTTGAAGCACGCGGTTACACCGCTTGGGACCCGTCCAGTCCGGCATTCATATTCCGTCATAAAAACGGAGCAACACTCGTCATCCCGACGATGTTCGTCAGTTGGACGGGCGAAGCACTCGATATGAGAACGCCGCTGTCGCGGTCAATGGAAGCCCTTGAAAAACAGGCTCTGCGGGTGTTAAAACTTTTTAGTAACAAAAAGTCGAAACACGTTTATCCGACCGTCGGTGCGGAACAGGAATACTTCCTTATCGACCGCCGCCTTGCTGCGCTGCGTCCCGACCTGACTGTAACCGGAAGAACGCTTTTCGGTGCAAAGCCGCCCAAAGGACAGGAACTCGAAGACAACTACTTCGGCTCGATTCCCGAACGGGTTATCGGTTTTATGACCGAACTGGAATACGAGATGGTTTTGCTCGGTATTCCGGTGCGTACCCGTCATAATGAAGTGGCTCCGGCGCAATTTGAAATCGCACCGATGTTTGAATCCGCAAATCTCGCCGTTGACCACCAAATGTTGGTTATGCAGCTTCTGCGGAACATTGCGACGCGGCACGGCTTCGTTTGCCTGCTGCACGAGAAACCGTTCGCCGGAATCAACGGCAGCGGAAAACATAATAACTGGTCGCTGATGACCGATGACGGCGAAAATCTTCTCGAACCGGGCGATACACCGCACGAAAATGCGCAGTTCCTGTTCGTCGCTTCCGCTGTTCTTCGGGCTGTTCATCAGAACGGCGACTTGCTGCGGATGAGCGTCTGCGGTGCCGGTAATGACCACCGGCTTGGTGCTAATGAAGCCCCGCCGGCGATTATGAGCGTTTATCTCGGCAGCGCATTGGATGAAGTGTTCCGCAAACTTGCCGAAGGGACAACGGCGGCGGCGAAAAAACAGGCTCCGATTGAAATCGGCGTTTCGACTTTGCCGCCTGTCAAACGGCACAGCGAAGACCGCAACCGGACGAGTCCCTTTGCGTTCACCGGTAACAAATTCGAGTTCCGCGCCGTTGGTTCGAGTCAAAACGTATCGCAATCAACGACGGTTCTTAACACGATTGTTGCCGAGAGTCTTGACGTTCTGGCAACGGAACTTGAAGAGGCGTTGAAGTTGAAGAAAGACTTTAATACGGCAGTTCACGACATTGTCAGCAAGACGATTAAGGAGAACGAGGCGGTTCTCTTTAACGGCAACTGTTACAGTGAGGACTGGAAGAAAGAGGCGAAGAAGCGGGGATTGCCGAATCTCGTAACGACGGCGGAATGCCTGCCGCTCATCAACGGCAAGAAAGCCGTAAGTCTCTTTGAGAAGTACAAGGTATTCAGCAAAGTCGAGTCAGACAGCCGTCACGAGATTTATGCGGAGAATTACGTCAAGACGATTCACATTGAAGCGGAGACGGCGTTAGAGGTTGCGGTAACGCTGATTTTGCCGTCGGTTCTCAAATACAAGACGAACCTGACGGCGGCGGCGACAACGAAGTTGCAGAAGGAGTTGCTGCACGAGTTGGACGGCAGTATTGATGCGTTGATTGAGAAAATCGGTGTGTTGAAAAAGACGCTTTCGGATGTGCCGGAGGGCAATGCACAAAAGGAGGCGGAGTATTTTTGCAGGACGGTGGTACCGGCGATGACTTCGCTGCGCGGGACGGCGGACACATTGGAATCGGCGGTGGACGATGAACTTTGGCCTTTGCCGACGTACACGGAATTGCTGTTTGCTCGGTAGGTCTCCTTGGTAGAGCAGCAAATCGTGTGGATCGCACCCGGTTTTCGGATTGGGTGCGGTCTTTTTTCGTTACCCGTTCCGCCGCCCCGCAGAAAATGGTGCTTGACGGGTCTAATAAATTTCGGTAGGATGGACTCCTGTGTTCTTAATTCTAATGGCTCTTCAAGAGTCAAAAAGGAGACGAAGTATGAGCAAGACTATTTTCCGTACCGTTCTTG
The DNA here is from genome assembly GCA_031289675.1 of Planctomycetaceae bacterium. Classification (GTDB taxonomy): domain Bacteria; phylum Planctomycetota; class Planctomycetia; order Pirellulales; family Thermoguttaceae; genus WRKP01. The sequence goes on along the minus strand of JAITOZ010000026.1, from coordinate 3,056 downwards.
TTGCGCTGTTTTTTACGGCATTTGCCGTATTCAGTCCCGCTGCCCGAAGTGAGACCGGCGAAGTTACTGCCGACCCTGATTACATTGCATTGTTACAGAAACGGCTTGCTGCCGCCGAAAAGAAGGCACAATTCGTTAATACGAAAGCCTCAATCGGAGGTGTCGGCGGCAGTGTTGCAGATGTCCGCAATGCCGGCATCAACGTTGCAGCGGCAAAAAGTGCTTTGTATCAGGCAGCCGGTGAGACGAAAAAGCATATCGAAGCATTGGAAGAAAAGTTAAAACTCTGCAAAGAACGGACAGCGGTTTGGGGTGCGGTACGTGAAGCCGGAAGCCCCAATAATGACTTTAATGCCGATGTAGATGCGCAACTTGCTGTCGATGAGGCGGAATACGAATTAAAACAGGCAAAGAAAAAGCCGGTGCCGCCGGCAAGTCCTGCTCCGTTGCCTGCAACGATACAGGAGGAAGAGGTAATAATGGGTAAGCCGGTACCGGTAGGTTTTGCCCGGTTGCAAGCAACACCAGGAGTGCGCAGGGAAATGTTGGAACACGAAGTAATACTCGCCGAAATAAAACTCATTGCGCTGCGGGCTGAACGGAAGGCACTGGATGAGCAAAGTTCTCAGTTGGATAAACTGCAATCGCTGTTTGAACAAAAAAAGAAAATTGATTCTGAATTGAAATCATTGAATTTGCAATTGGATGCACTCAACAGCAGCAGGGCAAATCTAAAGAACATACTGAAAGAAGATGACCCCAGATTACAAGCCCTCGACAAGTCGATTGAGACCGCAAATGATATGGTGAAGCGGAAATATCGCGAAAGGGCTGCTGTCGACACGCAGGATCAGCGGACTTGGGAACTGGATATAAAAATTCGGGCGCAAGAGGTGATGGTTGAAGATTTCAAAGCAAAAATGAAAGAGTAACGGCAGTTAGCGCAAACTTAATTTTGCAGCAAAGCACACACAAACGAGCGCAAGAGCGAGGGGCGTATGCCCCCCGCTCTATCTAACTCTACTATCTAACCCTGCGTCACTTCCCCGCCGCTTCTCCTTCCAGAGTCAGCACCAGTTTGTTGTTCCTGCCGGACTTGACGGCTATCTTCAAGTCCGATGTCTCCGCTTTAAGGTACTTCTCCGGTATCCGCTGTATCTGCGGCGTATCGTATTTCTTGCCCTGCGACAGCAGTTTGCGCACCTCCGCCGCCGGAAGAACGCCCTCCAAATGGACTTTCGATACCGTAATCAAATACTCGCCCGGCTGAACGCCGTCGTTAGAGTGCAGTGTCGTAACCCGAAAATTACCGGAAGCATCGCTCACCGCACCCGCAGCCCGAAGTCCTTCCGTAACCGGCAAAAGTGAAATCGTTGCCCCGTCAAGAGGCTGACCGTTTAACGTTATCGTCCCGCTGACCTGAGCGAGACCCTGCAAGCCCCGCTGTCCGCAGCCGGCGGCGAACAACACCAACAATAATGTAATGGTAATAATATGTTTCATAAGTATGATGGTTAAGTGATGAGTGGCGAGTGACTAGTGATGAGTGACTAGTGATGAGTTATCCATTTCGACCGCAGGTCGAATGACTCGCCACTTGCCGCTCATCACTATCCACTAATTATCTACGGCATTGCCGTTGCCTCTCCGCCGTCGCGGGAACCGAACGCGCCCCAAACGCCGAAGTTAGACGGCATTGAAGGCGGATTTGCCCCCGTCCCTATAATCGGATCCGCCGCGTAGGGCTTCTTCTTGTCATACGTATAGTCCGGATAACCCGGTGCATAAGCCGTTCTGCCGTTATTGCTGCCGACCGCCGCACCAGACAAGTTTCCGGTATCCACCGTTTCCGTAACAAATGCAACCGAAGCATCGCAGCGGGCAACATTCACACCGCCGGTATGATAACTCGTCGGCGGAAAAAACCCCGGAGAACGCGGCTCCGTGTTCGGTCCTCTATAGGAACAAGTGGGCGCATTGGGCGGCAAAATGTGATTGTACCACGAATGTTCCACCGCCCCGCTGTACCAAAGCGTGCCAGCCCAGCCAGTCGTACGTTGAGGGTCAGGATTACTGTCACCGGTATTGGTATTGGTTTTGTACCGTTTTCCGTTGCGGCAGTTGAGACAGTCTTGAGGATGGAATTTTATCACGGTGCCGTTACCGTCTGCCTTTGCTGCAAATCCGGTGTCTCCGCCATTGTGATTTATTATGCTTCCATCGTTGTAGTACATACGTGCAAAAATGCTGCCGCCGGCAGTCTTATCTTCGTCCGTACCGTCGCCGGAGGCACGCTCGCTGAACATCGCCGTATTGCTCGTGCCGTCGGTGATGTCGCTCAAGCCCGTTTCCTTCATATTTTGGAAGGCTCCGCGGGAATAATTCGTCAGGTTATACGCCCAGCCCCAATACTCCGTTTTCCCGGCGTAATCCCCCATACTCATCTTGTAATTGCCGCTGCGCCCCAGTGTTATATTGGCTGCTGTCCCACTACCATACGCCGAATCCCAATTGGACATAAACGACTGATTGCCGTTGTTGTCGGAGGGACAGGCAAGGAAGGCGGCATCGGCGAGACGGTATATGTCGGCAAGCCAGTAAACCTTTAGTGTCGCGCTACCAGGGCTGCTGGGCATACCGGTACCCGGAACGTATTTGGCAGTGTATGCGGTTCCGCCGCCCGTCTGATCGAAGGTGGAACAGGGAATGTTGTAAAGTTCCATATACCCTTCGTAGAGGGCGGACTGCTCGACGAACGGCAGGAGGAATACTATCCCGCTCATGTGCCGGTAATATTGCGGTTCGGGCAATACTCCCTTTGCCCGCTCCGTTGCGTTCGGTACGTTCAATGCGGCTGCGCCGGTGTACAATTTTTCCCCGTGACCGCCCCAGGCATCCTGCCCTTCGGGCAAGGTATTATGGGTATCGTGATAGTTATGGGCGGCGAGTCCGAGTTGCTTCAACTTATTTGAGCATTGCATTCTTCGTGCTGCTTCCCGTGCGGCTTGCACTGCCGGTAACAAGAGGGCGATCAATATGCCGATGATGGCAATGAC
>JAITOZ010000009.1 GCA_031289675.1 Planctomycetaceae bacterium | reverse complement strand
GAAATGAAAATAGAACGCGGCGCGTTCTATTTTCATAACTTTTTGTTTTTGACGATATCCTTCGCTGGGAAAATCACAAAAAAGATACGGCGTGATGATATCGACATCTTTTTCTGATAGTTCTGTGCGAGGTGTGTTCAGTAAACAATTTTCGTAAGGACGATGATATCTGTCTCTTTCATATCGTTCTACCCTACGCCATTTCTCGCTGTGCAGGAACCAGTCATCATTCCGCACGTGCAATATTCCGTTGTTGTCAATGGAATATACATAGTACGCATTAACAAAATATCTCGTTGTGTTGGATTTATCGTCCATATTATTTACGAGGGTTAATTTCTCATATGTTTATAACGCTTTTTCCGGCATTTTGTAGTAGGGGGTTGAGCCGGTATCCGCCGGATGTTATTCTGTGGGCTGACAATCAAATTACTGTACTATGGAAACAACGTACGAACGTGTCGAATTCGACCGCAAATGGTATCGCCTTGCGAACGAGGCACAATTTGGCTCTCATGAAATTTTTGAGGAATTTGCGGCACTTATTCTCGGCATAGATGAGGAGACGCGGAAACGGTATCGGCTGTTAATGTGTGTCGAACGCGATATTTCAAAAATAAATCCTGACGGACATCACACGGATTCTTGGACATACTGCGGCGTTCAATTAACACCTCGCGAACAATAACGATTTCTGAAGTATGACGCAAGAGAAACTTATCCGCCGGATAAATATGGACGCTTTACGGAATATCTCTTACAATCACCGCAGGCGTTTGTTTGAGAGGGAACGATGTATGATGATTTGTATGCAAGGTATGCTGAATTGTGTCACAGAGCAAAAAGGCGGAGTACGCTTTCCATAACGGAATTCGCCTCTTTACCGGGACCGCAGAAAATTCAACTTATCGAAGAACTCGAAAAAGAGATGCCGAAGGATAATGGTCAGAGCAGCAGTTTTTCTGCGGGACCGGCTCGCAGACGATAATTTAACACACAGGAGAAGATGAATGTCGGCAAAATTGATTTCAAAGAAGGTGTCGCAGGGTGAAGACGGACGCGAATTCGTTCGGGTAAAGTTCATCGCTGAGGGCGGCAGCCGTCAGGAGATGATGAAATTTCTGAACAACAAAGACTTTCTCATTGAAGAAGGTACGAAAGCCGCCGAGAAGTTCGGTATTCGTGCGCCGGGTATCAACCAGATAGGATTTTTGAGTTTCTGCGATAAGACGGGCGAATTGCTTAGCGCCAAAACTCCGCAAGACGGAAAGGTTTTTGGGACAGTTACGTACTCATACATCGGCGAATAATGGGCTGCTGCGGACAGAGCGGCAACAGAAGAACAGTTGCCGCTTATGCAACTAATTTGAGCGGAATGACGCTGAAATCGAATTCATCGAAGGACGCTGTTGTTTCAGATTCGGTCTTGTACCGCTGGTCGCACGTTCCGAACATCAACAAGATGTTTCCTGCGTTGTGTGCGGGTGTCAGAGATTTGCAGTCGAAAGCGGCGGGGAACAATAATGTTTGCTGCGGCAACAAACCGGCTCCGCTGGATAGATCAGTGATGAACCGTTTTAAGAAAGCACTTGCGGAGGCTTCGGATGAAATTATTTCAAAAGTTAAAACCGCTGCCGGTATCTCGTCAATGTCTTTGAGTTGGACAGAATTGGACGGTAAAGAAAAAACAACGGTGCGGTAATCATTGTTTGTAAATTGTTTCAAATCTTTTTCGGCTTTCGGCAATCAACCGGTTCGGTATTTCTATACTCTCTTGAGTGAATTTGATGTTCCCGTATTTGTTGAGTTCGTCCTGGTCAAATACGCCGAGATGTTTTCTGAACGCTTTTTTTACATCGTCTTTATTTACGAACCAAGTATCTTTCTCTTTGACGAACTGCGCCGATTCGGATTCGATGAGGATATTGAGAAAGTCCGCTAAAAACTCTTCTTCGCCGCTGTACGCATTGAACAGATTGTTTGCCGGTGTGATTCCTGTTTCGTCAATGAAGAACTTTTTTGTTTCTTCGAGTATGTCGGTCACAAAGTCATTGGCGATGAGGCTGTTGGGGACAAAAGCCGAGAGATGTTTGAGCAGGTTGGCGAAGACGGTAATGAACAGGTTCGGCAGTTTGCCGTCAAACCATTTATAAAACCTGAATGCGGGGAGTACGAGCAGGACGCAATCGGCATAACAGGTTCTCGCCGCTGCCGTTTTGAGACCGGTGCAGATGAAACAGTTTTCATTGAAACCGATAGTATCAATCCATTTTCTTTCCTTGATTTGCTGGTATTCGGTTAAAAAGGGCAGATTGTAGTTCTTGCGGTGAGCAGCAATATCTTCCCTTTTTTTAATGCTGATTTCCGGCAGCACCAGCAGTTTGAACAATCGGCTGATGAGAAATATATCGCCGCCGGTGATGATTGTTTGCGGAATTTTTGCCTTGAAAGCGTAAGCAAAACAGGACAAAGCGAGTGCCTGCATCGCGGAGAAAATGTACGGTGATTCGCCGAAAAGATTGAGAGTTGTTTTGTCGCCTTCTTCCAATGTCCGCGTGTGTTCGGTTTTCATTGTATTGAGCGGTTCTTCATTGAGGTCAGCCGGTGCTGTGATGACGGTTCCGTAAGAAAATTTAAGGTTGGGTGTATTGAATGTGTTTTCGCCCGAATCCCATCCGTATTTGTCTTTGATGTAGTTCAGCCTTGCATTGCCGAAGTGTTTGATGATGCGGATGAGTTTGTTATTCGGCAGGTTGATGTCGGGAATGATAGGACATTCGTTTTCGATGAGCGTTTGTGAAACAAATTCTTTCGGATGGGTTGAGAACGATTGATTCTTCGTTGCGAACGGAAACATTTTGTCTTCGATTTCGATATTGCCCTGATAAATAAGCCCGCCGTTGGGCAGGTGATAGATGTTCTGTAAATCGACGAACAGATTACAGACGCATACTTCGCGGTTCTTTATGAGATAAATCTTTGAGTTTTTTTCGGTGTACGTGAGATTGTCGATAGTAATCCATCTGTGCCGTTTTTCTGACGGCAGGACTTGGAGGATTTTCTCTTTGAGCAGGGGATTGGTGTAACTGATGAATTTTTCAAGGACGGACAGCGGCAGCGCGAGTTGTTCAATCTTTTGGCGGATGTTCCCTTCGGATAAGAATTGTTCGATGCCCCGCTGCCATACTTTGGCATTTTTGAGAATGTTTTTGACGACTGCTGCCGGCAGCGTTTGATTAGGGCGGTAGTTATTGTTTTCGTCCCAGAATACGCTGCTGAAAGACGAATTAGTCAACGCCGCCTGACGCATAGACAGATAATCGCCGGAAAAAGACCAAAAGACTTTCTTTGCACTCAGATAGTCCCAAGAATAATCAATGGGCGATATTTCTTTATGAAAGGTCGGTATCCATCCGGCAACGTTGGGGAAACGGTTTTCCTGACGAAAATAATCCGATTGAAGGCGGATTGCCGTGAGCGGGTCGGAACACATTATCACCGGTTCTTCAGGATTCGGTATCTTCTTCGGAATGATATAGCCGATGTCCTCCTGTGCTTTGAGTACCGAATTGCTGGTGATATTGCGGATTCTGTACTGCCGCCGGAAATTCGTATGCGAGTTAATCAAAAGAACGCCTGAAAGAGAGTACGGCCAGTTATACAAAGGAACAACAGAGGCGTTGTCCCAGTCGCTGAAACTTATCTTTTTGCCCAGCAGATGCTGAACCTGTTTTTTGATAATTGTCTTTGTGTAATGAAAAAGCGGGTTTGTTTTGAAGTTTTCAATTTCATCGAGATACATATTTCCGGCGATGTATTTTTGCAGGTTCTCGACATATTGCTTGGTATTCTTCCAGTATTTGCGTTCGTTCACAAACCGGCTTCGCTTTGAATCCGTGTCATCGATAAAACCCTGCTGTGCGAGCGATTCGATTTGTTCGGGTAAGGACAGCCCGTTGACGGCGGCGAGATAGTCAATGCTTTTGCCGGAGAAACCGCATTGCGGGCAGTAAAAGTGTTCTGCCGGTATCTTTCGCACAGCATAACGTACGAGTTTTGATGCCGTACCGGTCTTTGCGCAGATTTGACATTTTTGCGTGTCTTGGAGAATTTGTTCTAACGGTAAATTGTAATAGATTTGTAAATCGCAGCGTTCCATACGGGTCTCGATGATTATTTTCCTATAATTTAGATAAGAGATTATCTTTTGGGAATGATGAATACCGACTTTATTACGCGGGTCGTTGATTTGATGCGGGATAAGGACTTCCCGATTCCTTCGTACGTGCAGCAGGAAAAATCTGCGGCATACGATTTGACGGGTAAATCGGCTCTCTGGTGTTCTGCCGTTAATTCGTTTGCTGATGACGGTACGCCTGCCGGAGTTCGGGACAAACGGAGACGGGACATCATTCTCGCAGCCGAACGCTACGGGATTCTCGATGACATCAAAGAGGCGGCGTATTTTGTTGACGGCATCGGTAAGGACGCAAAAGAAATCCGCTCGGTTCAGCAGTGGCAGGATACGCGGCAATGGGCAATGAAACAAGCCGCCTTTATGGATTCGGAAACCAAAGTCGGAATCGGCAAATACCTTTCGCAGAAGTGTGCCGAGTTGGGTTATGTACCGGGTTTCAGTGAAAAGTTGTCTCTTGATTTGCTGTGCGAACGCATTTCGCCGGAGGTTCAGGAACACATTGAAAAGCAGGCGTCGGAAGAGTTGGTTACGCTGGGACGTGATATTTACCTGAAAGCCGACATCAGGAATATCCCTTGCAGTGATTTACAGGAGGCATTTCCGGCAGCGTACAAATCGGCATCGCTTATTACAGACGAATTCAACGAAACGCTGTTCCTGAAACAAGCCGAAAAGTTTAACGGCAGTCAACAAAACACGTTGAAGCGTATGCTTGGTGCGAACGGTATTCGTCCGGTCTATTCGGGAAAGTTCGTTCCTTACGAGATTTCGGACGAGATTCTCGCGGCATTGTGAGAAACTTATCCTGCGGATAATTAGCGGTAAGAGCCCCCCTTGTAAAAAATGAGTATGCGGATAAAATCTCACCATCGCGGCTTGAGTTTGCGATTTTTTACCCCAAAATGACGACGAGAAAAAAACGGCTATTTGCGTTATAAAACGATGAAGAGAAAGATTATGTTCTGCATTCCGCAGAGACTCTTCTTAATGCGATGCAAATATTATATCAGTCAATACGGTTCATAGGATTGATGTTCGCCTATATTGGTGCAATGCTTGCTGTGATAGCAATTGTTCGCGAAATTGGGTGGTTGTTCTATATGTTTTTGTGTTTGTCTTTCTTTGGTGGTTAAACCGGAGGGATGAGGTAAAGGAGCCGCCGGTAGATGCGAAGAAGATAGCGGCGGTGTTCTATTTGACATTGTTTGCAAACTATTGCAAACCAAAGCAGCAAAACGTTTCCGAACGACAATATCATTTTGGGTATTTTTTTTTTAGATACTTACTCACAGGTGTAGGATGACTGTTGCAGCGAATACACAGACGCAGATGTCTGATATCATCAGAAATCACGACCACATCGGTTTCGATGAGATACGGCGATGTCAGGCAGTACGTAACCTTTCCCGCTGTACTCCTGTGAATTCCGGTGAGGAAGAGCCGTTGGAAAGACTTCTTGCCAGAGCAGATGATGTTGCTGACGGTATGAAGGTGTTATGCGCCTGTTGATGTAAGAATCTCCTAGAGACACCATTATGAGCGTTTATTCAGAATATATCGGAAAACATCTTTCTTTCGAGCAATTGGTAGGTGAAAGAAAGCACCAGTTGGAACGTATTGCCGAGTTGCGGGGCAGAGATGTCATCGTATATGCTAGCGATATTTCTTCAAAAAATTGCCCTAACAGTATTGACCGCTCCGACTTGTTGCCGTTTAACGACCAATTATCCGTATTGAAGGGCGATGCTGTTGATATAATTCTCCAAACACCGGGCGGATTAGCAGAAGTGGTAGAAGATTTAGTCAGAAGTATTCGGTCAAAGTTTGAAAATGTCGGTGTAATTGTGCCGGGGATGGCTTATAGTGCCGGCACGATATTCGCGATGGCTGCCGATGAGATTTTGATGAGTCGTTCATCTTCGCTAGGACCTATTGATGCCCAAATTGTCAGCAATGGGAAGAGATTCTCGGCGGACGCTTTTCTGGAAGGGTTGGAAAAGATAAAAAATGAGGCAGCAAAGAACAATATGCTCAATATCGCTTACATACCGATATTACAAAGTATTTCACCCGGTGAGATACAGCATTGCGAAAATGCGCAAAGTTTTTCTAAAACTCTTGTAACAGATTGGTTGAGACAATACAAGTTCAAACTTTGGGTCAAACATTCTTCGACAGGAAAACCTGTTACCGAAGAGGAAAAAAAGGCAAAAGCCGAAAAGATAGCCGTAGAACTTTGTAATCAAGGACGTTGGCTTACGCACGGACGGTCTATTAAAATCGATGACTTAAAGAATTTGGGGTTACAGATAACGGATTATTCAACGAATAGCGATTTATTTGATGCAGTGAATCGATATTACACCCTCTTACAAATGAGTTTCGATGCGAATATTTACAAACTGTACGAAACACCAACGTCACAAATATACAAGGCACTGAACATCCCAACGGCTCCGCAGATGTCAATGCCTGCTGGAGTAATGCCGTTGTGCGTGGAACATCAATGTTCACAATGTGGAAATGTTCAGGTAGTACAGTTTTCTTTCGAACAAACTCCACCGACGATTCTCGGAGCGATTTTATTTCCTGCGGATAATTTGTATAAGTGCAAAAATTGTCAGACCGAAAATGATATTGCCGGTTTGCGTAAACAAATCGAATCGCAAGCAAACAAAAAAATCTCTTAAGGAGGTCTTTATGGAATACAAAACACTGGAACAATTGCTGAACGAATCAAGCCGTCAAACCGAGTCACAACCGGTCGAGTTCAGAGAAACGTTGCAGTATGTTCTTAAAACCGAAATGGATTCGAGCATACGGGAACTTATCGACATAGTATCGAGTTTTTCCGAACCATCATATAGCACCACAACACTGATATAAGTTACAAATGATAAAAGACTCCAATTTATATCCTGATGCAACAATGGACTGTTCGCCGTTTTTACAGCGGCTCGGTTATCTTGATGTCCGTCCGCGGCAGGGAATGACGATGAACTTCGCATTTCCTTATTTCCGTCCCCGTTCCGCTCCGGTCGAATATCCCAACGATGCCGTCGAAAACATTCACAAACCGCACTTCGGCTTGTACGGGGATATGCCGTACGGCGAAGAGGAAATCCGCAGAAACTCCAACTTCGGCTAATTTTTCTTGAAAAACCAGTCGAACGACATATCGTTCATAAAGTTCGGGTCGACGGCTTTCTGTTGTTCTTCGCTTAAATCGGCCCGGCTTAATATCCCGCCGATGTTTTTCGGAAAGCCGTTGCGGATATAGAGTCCCATAGAGCCATAGAGACAAGCCATAGCAAAGTCGTCAGAACCGCCGCGTGGGTCGCGCATAATGCGGTAAATCTCTCCCAATCCTTTGCGTTCAAATTTGTCTTCGACGAGATTGCTGAAATCCCGCAACAGCCCCGGATCATTTTCCCCGTTATTGTCATACTCGAAAAAGCGTATTTGGGCACTCTTGATGAGATGACTCATCAGCAGCAGTCCCCGTGTTTTGTTGAGTTCGTGGTGTTCCGGTATGTTCTCTTTTTTGTTAAACCGAACGTGTTTGGCAACGGCACCGTTGCCGAGATTGCCGAATTCGATAGGGTAGAGATTCTTGACGGGCAATCCGATTTCAAGAAGTTTATCGAACCGCATACGTCCTGCGCCCTGAAAGTCGCAGGCAATCGCCCGTGCTTTGAAGTTGACATAAGTGTCTTTGAGCCGTCTTGCTTCGAGGTTGAAGTTATTCGGGTCGCTGCTGCGGTAACCGCTGAATACTTCGATAATTCCGTTCGGTCTCAATCCGCACAGAGCGAAGGAAGTGGTCGAGATGCCGGACAATCCTCCGCCGCCCCAGTCAACGCCGATGAGCCAATCCTGGTATTTGTTTTCGTTAATCCATTTTATATGCGTTTGAAACTCGTGTTTATCCGGCAGTACGGCAGCATTACGGATGTCAGTAACGGTAAAGAGCCGCATATTCAAGTCATAACTTTCTCCGCATACTTCGTTATGAAAACCGGCGAGACTCATTCGTTCCCTGTTCAGGCGGTATGTTTGCAGGATACTCCACGCCTTCGGGTCTTTGTTATGAAAAGGCAGGATTTGCTGCGGAATGTGATAACCGGCGTGTTCTTCTTTGAGTTTGGGAAACGCATGAACCCAATCGCCGTCTTCGCTCCAAAGATAATGACCGCACTTTGCACAAACGATGCCTGGTGCTTTCGGCGATATGTCTTCGCTCCGGCTTTCCGGTCCCATCATTTTTTCCAGGTCGTGTGTCATAGTCGGGATGTTTTGACGGCCGCATCGGCGGCACGGGATTATCCATTCGGCGCAAGAACTTCGATTCCACAAGACTTCGAGAATATTATCGAATGTCTTGGGCGTTCCGGCGTGCAGGATGAAGGGTTCACGCTCATCTTTGTTTTCACTGTTCTCTTTGTAGGACTTACCGGCTCTCGCACCGGAAAGCGTCTGGTAAAGGATTTCCAGAAATTCAGGGTCTAAATCCTGTATTTCATCGAGTTTGAGTTCTGTTGCATTGATACCTCTCGTGCGGGTACAGTCGTAAAAAGCGTGAGTGAAATAGAGAATCGTTTTGTTGATGAAAGTTCTGCTGTCTTTGCTTTGAACGCATTTTCCGTTAATGAATAAACCTTTCAGAGGACTCTCGTTTAATGCTGCGGCAAGATAATCTTTTGAAAAGCGGTCTGACATCGCGGCGAGAGGAAATACGTGCAGTATGCGGCTGTGAGGTTTTTTCCCGTGAATAATGGTTTGCAGAGAGTTATGTGCGGACTTGCCGACTTGTCTGCCGGTCTTGAGCGTCATCGCTGCGGGAAGACGCAAATCGAATAACGGTCTCATCGGAAAATGGTTTTCGAGAGTTACCGGTTTTCCGTGAAGGTTGAAAAGCAGCGGAAGAAGAGATTCCCAATTATCGAAGTTGGAACGAAGGTCTGTCAGTTTGTTTTTCGCAAGTTCAACGTAATTCAGTTCGGTTGCTTTTATCATCGCAGAAAAGTAATATTTTGTTTCACGCTGATTTTAGTGTTGAAAGGCACTTTTTGAAAGAAAGATGAAGATAACGGATTCGCAGGAACTGGCTTTATTTGAACTGATAGCGTCAGTGAAAAAAGGAGAAGAAGTTTTTCTGCTGAAGTCTTCGGACGCATTAGCGGAAAATCTGTTTCAGGATTACAACGACGGAGCGTTTGATGACGAGAATATCCCCGAAGAGTACCGTTGTTATTTGGACACTTTGGCGCGGAGTTTCGATTCCCGCAATACCAAGCCGGGCAAGTATGTTTTTCCGAACAAAGAGGAAAGAGATAAGATGCGCCGGCTGCTCGCCGGACTGGCGGAGAAATTTTGAAGGTTGAGTTTTCCGCCGGTTTGCGGGAGACTTCCGTTAAGGCGGAAGTCTTTTTTTGTTTCCCTCATTTGCCGTTCTTTTCAGTATCGGTTTATAATGCCGCTGTAAGTTCAACCATTAAAGAAAGGATTTCAATGAAGAAGATTCTGTTTGCAGGATTGGGTTGTCTGTTGTGCGTTTCCTCTGTGTTTGCCGCAGAGCGGATTGTCACGAAGACGGTGATCACTACCGAAGAAAAATCGGCGGTTCAAGATGCCGTCACCGTTCGGGCTGTTCCCGTTCGTCCCGTTGCGGCTTTGCTCAATGCCGCTGCTCTGAACAGGGCGGAACGGCGCGCAAAGCGGACGCAGCGTTGGGCGGATGTCATCGAAACGCAGAGGAATGCGGAAGCGGCTTTGCGGGAGGCTTGTTCCAAGCAGTAATGCGTACGTAAACAGTCGGCTGACGGACACATCCGTCCGCCGGCTTTTTCCTTATTTATCCGGCGGATAAGTTTCTTTTTCACACAGGAGAATGTTATGAATACGGTTACTATACCGGATGTTGCCCCGTTCAAGACGGAAGTGGTCGATAAACGCAACGGACACGTTTATCTTCGGCTGCATTATTGCGTGTCAGAAAATCACCCGCTCGCAAAGGAACACGAGCAGGTGATTAAAGAAGCAGAAGCGGAAAAAGAAGATGTACGGCAGAATACAGGTTGTTTGAGCCGCCGCCGAGCGTTTTGTATGCTGCAAAACAACGGCGAGTACAAAACGGCGGAAGACGCACCGCTGGCGATTTCTCTCTACGGTTATTCCGGCACGCACAACGCCCCGCAGCAGAATGAGAGAAGCATCGCCAATTCCAACCACTTGACGTACATCCAGCAGGTGCGAAGAGACCGTCTCGCCGTTTGCAAATTACTCAAGCGGATACTTGGGTCGGATAATCCGCCGGCAGTCCTCGACGACATCATTGCTGATTTGCAGTTTCCTGCGCCGGGCGAGTTGTTTGCAGCACCGGCTGGGACTGCGGATACGGATTGGTCTCAAGTGTCTTCACCCTTTGACTTAGATTCCGAATCCGGCCGTTGGCTTTTTGAAGAAGCCCGTAAATGGACATAAAAATATGTCCCTTATCGGCGAATTATTCCTTGATGCTTGAAAGATAATCATTCGTCAGTTGCCTTATTTATCCGCCGGATAAGTTTCTCTTACAGGATGCCCCCTCCCTCCCCTCTTGCTTACGCCCTGCAAATCCCTACAATAAATTCCCGCCCGAAAAGCGTTATAAATCTGTGAGAACACTTTAACCCCTTATAAAAGGAGAAAGAAAGATGATGATGGACCTTGCGATGAGACCGTTTTCGAAGGTAGAACGAATGTTCAATGGATTCACAACAATAGTAGGTTATA
>JAITOZ010000309.1 GCA_031289675.1 Planctomycetaceae bacterium | reverse complement strand
CTTACCCTTATTCCCTTAATTTACAAATAAGGGGAAACAATGAATGGGAACCTGTGCTATTAAGGGTACCGGAGAAAATAAGGGTTTCGGACAAAGGAAAACCTTATGTTCAAAAAATTATTTGCAAAAAATTATTTGCAAAAAAATACCCGATAAAGTTTTACGCACCCTTGCTGCCTTCACCCTGCTTTGGTGTCTTGACAGATAATGGGGGATAATGTAGAGTAACGGTGTAAATAGTCATTGACTTTTCGTCAACAAACCACAACACGATACGATGAAACGCCGCAATTTCCTGAAAACATCACTGAAGGCATCACTTGCCTTTGTACCGGCAACGGCTGCTTGCTCGTTCGTACCAGGACAAGAAACGCCGAAACCGAAAAAACTGCTCGCCAACTACGGCGAAGGACCGGAAAAATGCCTGACATTTTACCCCGATACCGAGAACGGCAAACTCCAACTGTACCAACTTTGGGTACGAAAAAACAACACGGTGCTGACATCGTACCGGGCGCATCAAACGGAAAAGTATCCGTACTTTCATCCGCTTGCCGGTCCGGTCAGCGGTTTGTCATTGACATCGGAGTCGGCAAGACCGTGGCCCCATCACCGTGCCTTATTTTTCGGCTGCGACAAAGTCAACGGCGGAAACTACTGGCAGGGGGCGTTAAGTCAGGGACAAATCATTTCGCAGGGACCGTCGTTTGTTAAAGACACATTGACGGAAACGTCGGGGGTGATTGTTGACCAATGCCTTTGGCGGCAGGGAGACAAAGACCCGATTATTTCGGACAGCCGGCGTTTCACGATTCGTATCGTTGATGATAAGCGGTACGTGATGGATGCGGAGATAGACGTGACGGCGTTGACAGACATTACGATTCAGCAAACGAATCACGGTTTGTTTGGAATCCGTTGCGCACCGGAGTTAGCCCCGTCGGGCGGCGGCAATCTGTTGAGTTCGGAGGGCGGACGGAATGAAAAGGATACGCTTGGTAAACCGGCGAAGTGGATTGCGTTCTACGGTAAGCGTCCGTTGTCGGGAGCGGAAATAACGGAGGGGATTGCAGTCTTCTGTCCTTCCAAGGAGCCTCATCCGCGGTTTAAGGATTGTCCTTGGTTTGTGCGGGACTACGGCAACATATCGCCGACACCGATGAATTGGCTGGGCAAGGACGACTTCAAACTGCCGAAGGGCGACGGGTTAAAACTGCGTTACCGGGTGGTTGCCTTTGCCGGTACGCCGCAGGACGCGAACCTGAACGACTTGTGGGAAGAATTTAACTCTAAATGAGGGGGACATATTAGCCGTTATTCTTTAACGGCGTTTTTGTCCGTTTTTTTAGCCGTGTTTTTTTAGAAGGCGGCTAAAAGATAAGCCCTCGTAGCTCAGGGGATAGAGCGGCGGTTTCCTAAACCGCAGGCCGTTGGTTCGAATCCAATCGGGGGTGGTGTACAGGGGACTTTTTGGTGGTTTTTGGCAAAAAGTCCACTACTAACCTGTGCAAAGTGTCCGGCAGGGTCTCTTTATCCTGTCCGGGCTTTCTTTACCTGTTTCAACGAGAAGGAGGTGTCTTATGATTGGCTTTTCAAGGTTAAAAACGGTCGAAGAAAAACTCATTGGTATTGTTAACTTTTGCTATACTTCCCTCATTGAGAAACTGCTCTTTTTTTAGATTCGATAAATCGTTATTCTTCGCCTACCTTAACCGGAGAATATTATGTTGAAGATCAATTATCCCGACAGTGTTTCCTATCAATGCGTTTGACCGCAACACCAAGGACGACCAACTTTCCGGCGGCTTCTCAACCATTGTAAAGTTCTGATTGTTGTCAATGCCGTTAACGCTAACACTTCAGAGCCGCTATCGCAAGATAGCGGTTTTTTTTCACAGTATCGGCAATCGTCCGCCGCATTATATGAAGTGAATCTTGAAAAAATGCCGATAATCTGAAAATCCAAGCAACTCGTTTGGGGGATATTGGTCTTGCTTTCGATGCTATCCTCTTTTATAATCGTTGCTGTCATTTTGGGCTGTGCGGAGTGAAAAAATGTTTACCGGTAAGAAAATCCTGCAACTGTCGGCGGCTGCCGTTCTGGGCATATTGTTTTTTGTACAGGGAGTTGCTGCGAGCGCGGAGTCTTCTGATATGACGCTGCCGCAGTTGTTGTCCGAAGCCGCCCAACGCTGGCAGGATTTGCGTACGGAGTATCGGAAGGGATTAGAGGCGGTTGCAAATTATGCACAAATTCAAGACTCTGACCGTACCGCCGTTATGCCCGAAGATGCAAGCAGAATGAGAATCTGTTTCGATACGGTCAATGAATACAATCATTTCTCGCACCGTAAAGGGGGAAAAAACGAACTCGTTCAGGCAATCAATGAAGAGTATGCGTTTCACCTGGACAAGGAGGGCGTAGAGGATACGTGGACAATGCGGGAAGTGTACGGGGATGCATCTTCGGCAAGAAAAGAACAGCAGTTTTTTCACCAACTCCTCTGGGGGACTGCCGTTGTGTTTGAAGCATTGATGGTAGAAGGAATATGGGTCGAAGATTTATTAAAATCCGAGGGTTTTGCCGTTGTGTCGATAAAGAGAATCAAACATAATAACGGAGATGCAAAATCTGTCGAATTGCAGTTTAAGAGCAACTGTTTGGCGGACAAGTATAGCAAGATTTTGGGCGGGAAAATTCTGTTCGATACAGAGCATTTTTGGATTATTAAAGAATACGAAGTGCGTGTTGAAAGTCTTTCAAGCGATGGAAAGACACCGAATATCTTTGCCGGTGCTAAGCGGCATTTGGATTGTCAGTCTATTGACGATATTCCTTTTCCGCAAAAAAGCGAAATCATCTACACTTCGGACAAAGGGGAAATGCTTTCACATATACTGACAGAATTCGTTTCTGTCAAAAGAGGGGGCGATTCCTAAAAATCTTGTTCATCTCGGCGATTACGGTTTTTTAGAACTGGATAATGCAAAAGCAGGCACTGTGCGTTATATGAGTCTTGCGATTCTTATTGCCGGTATCGTTTTGATTTTGGTCAGTCTATACCTTCGCCGCCGAAATTCATCTTAACCGCATCACTCAATCACGAACCGCTGCATTGCTTTGGCGGGAATGTTCACTTTGACGCTTATCGAATAATCACGCTCTAACGTGTATTCCCTGACACTGCCGTCCTGCTCTTTTAGCACTGCTTTATCCGTTAAGCCCGTGTAATAAAGCGGAACCCTGATTTCCCGCTCTATCGCCGACGGCAGCGGATTATATAACACCAACATTCCCTTTTGCGGCAACTGCGGATTCACGTGCAGAATCCCGTCCCAGTCCTGACCGTCAGGACGGCGAAGATGAACAATGTCCGAATCCAATATCGCCCGATGCTCCTTGTAAAATTCCACCCAGCGTTGCACGACCGCCCTCGTTTCCTCCGTATCGTAAAGCCGGGGTCCCCGAAAACAAGCCTGAACACCGTAACCAAACAGATTCGCAAAACGCTGACCGTAATGCTCCAAATGTTCACACAGCGGTTCAATCGTTGCCGCCGCTCCGCCGCCGTGATACTCCGTCAGCGGAACAAACATCCAGCCCATACTTGCCGTCTTGTTCCACGTGCCGTCATAAACATTCTGCCGCTCAATGAGTTCCTGCTGCGCCCTCGGCAGCGACCAATTCGTCTCCCGATAACCCATTACGTTTTTCGTTACCCCGTTGAGAAAATACCAGTCGGGAACATTCATATAAATGCCCCGCACAAGACACCATTGATAAAATCCGCTTATCGTTTTCCACTGATTCCACTGCGAATCGCTGTACCCCTTATGCCCCGGATGCGTTGTTGACGCACAGCAATCGCCGGGGTAAGATCCATCGTGTTCGATGAGGTCTAAACCGGTCGCTTCATACATTTCTTTAATGTTACGAAAATAATTATCCGCCCATTGACTCCCTAAACACGGCGAATGACCGAACACCGCAAAGCCGCCCGGCTTGCCGGTCTTCGGATTGATAACATCGGTTTCATCATTGATTCTCCGGCTTGCGAGCAGCGAATAACCGCCGAGTGCCACTTTTTTACTGTGTGCATAATCAACGAGTCCCTTGATTTTCGCATAATAATTCTTATCGCCGCTTTCCATATTGAAACCGCTGCCGAAGGTCATTATCACCATTTCAAAGCCCGTTTCGCTGCATTGGTCGATTGCTAGTTTTACCGATTTTTCGTCGGCTTGACGCACGTGCATCAGTATCGGATTTTCCATCGCCCACGGGGCAATCGTCCGGTACATTTTTTGCAGCGATAACGCTTTTCTCTGCCGGTCAGTGCTGTCGTAAAGCAATTCCCAGGTTCGGAATGCTGCGAACGTTTCGCCGTCGGCAACCGTTTGTTCGGGTCCGATTTTCGGACTCACTTCCAGAATACAAGGGGTGTCAAGATTATAATTCAGTTGCGTTTTATAAGTCGGGTCTTTGCGGCGGCTGACGGTTTGCGGAATTTCCGGCTGTCCGCCGAAAGCGTAATCGGTTTCAAAATAAATGTTCGGCAATTCCCAGCGCGTCGCATCGGGGGTGAGAGATTCATCGGTATCGGCGATGATTTCGCTGATGAACTTATTGAGCAAAACAGATTTGCCCGTATTGTTTTTTAATGTGAACCATTTGCAGAACAGGGGCAAACCGTTGTAAAGTTCGTAATGCACATCAACGGACATTCCTTTGAGGGCATCGGGCGCATCGAAGTGCAGAATGACTTCGATGCCTTCGGGAGACCAAAGTGCCTTTTGAGAAAGCCATTCGGGACGCTGTTTCCATTCAAAGCGTTTCTGTATTTTTTGAACGGTATAGTTTTTGTAATGAAAATCGTTTGCACCGGCAGTCAACTTATCGACCCATTCCGTCAGGAGATAACTTTGAATCGGCTGTCCGCAGAGTCCGCCGATGTTGTACGTTTTTCCGTCAATAGTCAGGACGGCTTCGGGGCGTACGGCACGCAGATAATTCTGTTTGGTTGTTAGTTGGTGCAGTCCGATTGTTGCCAGATTGGGTTGTGTCCGAAAAGTGCGGGCGGCGAGACCGTTGGACAGGGTTAAATCTTTCCCGTTTTCTTTTATTTCGGCGTTGAAGTTGCGGTTATCAATGAGCCAATCCCCGCTGTAACAAACGGTGAGCGAAACGAGGTTTGCGATAACGGCGGCGAAAAAGATAACGTGTTTTCTCATCTTTGGGTGTTTGAGCGAGCGTGTGCTGCATTTTAGCCGATACGGATAAATTAGTAAAGAGAAAATTGAACCGCTATAATTAGACTTGTTCCCTAACCGTTTTTTTTAATAGCGAAGGTGCGAAGACCGCAGAGTTTTTTCTATGTTTTTTTCCTATTCTTCGTTTTCGTTTTCTTCGCGCCTTTGCGATTATCATTCGCCTCTTTCATCTTGCGATACAGTAAACGCCGGTAATTATGGAACAAGTCTGGTGTAATTTGTTTACGGTTTGCGAAAAAGCGAATCCCATAATTGCTTGATATTCTTCCGCAACGTGCAGTATATCAGTACGGAAAGGATAACGGCAATGTTTAGCAGAGCCAGAACACCCAGCAAAAAGCACAACAAAACTTTTCAAACATTGTCATTGTTATTATTCTCCTTCCTTACAACGGGGGGAAAAGTCATACAGCACTCATTCTAATCCCGTAACGAAAATTCAAGAGGTCGAACAAATGCACCGTTCAGAGCCGCTATCTTGCGATAGCGGACAATCAGGTAGCCTCTAAACACCACGCGCGTTTTGACGGTGTTCCGAAATGGTCGATGGCGGTAATGCACACGTAAAGCGGTTCGCCGGACGGTAAGTTTTTGAAAACCGCTTCGACCGTTTTCGGCTGGTCTGCCGTGAGATAATAGAACGAAAACGGACCGGACGATGCCGCCGGCGCATCTTTTATGTCTTTCATTTCCTTCAAGACAGCACCGCTGCCGGCTTGTTCCGGTTTGCCGCGAAAAACATTCACCTGATAACGGAGAACGGAAAGCGAAGGTTGTGCCTGCGGAATGACAACCGTAACAATGCCGCCGCCGGTCTTAACACTCGGCAGCACGGATGCATCAAATTCAGGTGCGGACGGTTTGGGACTATCAGGACGGTACGCAAAACGGGAACCATCGTGAGGTGCAGAAACCAGCCAGCGGGGAAAAATTTCAACATCGCGCAGCACGTCCCAACGCTGAATTTCAACATTGCCGTTTGCGAGTACCGAAACGAGAATCCCCTCGCTGACCTCTTCGTATCGACCGGGCGTGTCAGTCAGTTTGCCGTCAGAAGTTGTTACGCCGTCTTCCTTATCGACACTGATGTCATCGGTGTTGGTGATATGACCGTCATTGACCGCCGTAAAAGTTCCCTGCCAAATGGACGCTTGGTGACTGACGGGCGAATGAGAGTGTCCGGTAAAAAGAATCACCTGCGGGTACTTATCGAAAATACCGTCAAGATGCTTGGCGGCGTGCCAATGCCGGGAACCGTAACAGGTGTTCGGAGCAGGGATATGAGCGAAGACGAAAATCGGTTTTCCTGCATATTTTGCGGCGGCATCAGCGAGACTTTGACGCAGAAAACCGCGGGTTGTATCGTTGTAAACCGTCGGCGTACTGCTTCCGGTCATTCCGGCAGAAATGAACGGATAACCTTTGATTTCAACGTATTCGTCATTCTCCTGACCGGTTCTGCGGGTATATCTCGACAGAGAATCTTTGCGGTCAGCATAATCGTGATTCCCCGTGATGTAGCGGACGGGAATGCTGCCGGAAAGGTTTGCCGGGTCGCTAAAAACGGCGAGTACCTGGTCATACTCGGATTCTCTTGCCATATTGGTAATATCGCCGATGACGAAGAGTTTATCAAGGGGAGTCTTGGCAGTGAGAACTTTCAATGCGCGGGCAGTTTTTTGAAGAGCCTTGCCGTGACCAAGATGTGTATCGGAAATGCAGGCGAACCGCAGTATTTCGCCGGACGGAGCGGCGGCGGTTTCTCTGCATAAAAGCGATGAACCGCCGATTGTTCCCGCAAGTCCGCCGACTCCGAGAATACTTGCCTTACGCAAAAAACTTCTGCGTGTTTCTCCGGTGTTTTGTTCCGAATGTCTGATTTCGTTGTTGTTCATAATAGTACCTGTTAACGGCTGCGGGATTTGGAATTATCTAAATTAACATTCTGTTATTCTACTAGATAGAAGGCAATTCAGTCAAGAGGCGAATACACATAACAGAGTGCGTAAAAATTTGTCGGGTGCTGTTAACGAGTGATGAGTGACTAGTGACGAGTAATGCGGGGAAAATTCGGAAGCGAAAACTAGCCACTAACCACTCGCCACACCCTTATTTTCATTTTCCGCCCCCTTAATAGTAATGCGTCTCCAAACTCTTACCCTTATTCCCTTAATTTACAAATAAGGGGAAACAATGAATGGGTAACCTGTGCTATTAAGGGTACCGGGGAAAATAAGGGTTTCGGACAAAGGAAAACCTTATGTTCAAAAAAATTGAAATTTTCCCCAGAAACCGCTTGACATTTGTCTGTTGATAGGATATACTATTGCTGACAGCGGGGGTATTGTGCCTCTGCAAAAACCGCCTTTTGAAAAGGAGAACGCCATGTTCACAACACTGTTAGCGCAGCAAAGTGCTGCAAAATTGACCTCACGTAA
>JAITOZ010000246.1 GCA_031289675.1 Planctomycetaceae bacterium | reverse complement strand
TGCTGCAAAATTGACCTCACGTAAGTGTAAGAGAGAGAGAACAATCCCGTAGGATAGGGTTCACTCTCGTCGAACTTCTTGTCGTCATTGCCATCATCGGCATACTGATTGCCCTCTTGTTACCAGCCGTGCAAGCCGCACGGGAAGCAGCACGAAGAATGCAATGCTCAAGCCATATGAAGCAATGGGTACTCGGCGCACATAACTATCACGATGCCCTCAATGAATTTCCGGCAGCGTGGAACCTGTGTCATGGAATACAAAGGTCACGCTGGAGCGCACACTACGCTTTGCTCCCCTTTTTAGAACAGTCCGCTCTCTTTGAGGGTATCAGCAGCAGGACAGAAGCCGACTACACAACACCCGATGCCGTTGTTACGGGCGGGAGCAATGTTGTGAACGGGAACCGGATACAATGGGGAAGTGCAGCGATTCTCAACGAATCGGTACCCACCCTTCAGTGTCCCTCAGACAACCACGAACTCTATTCCACGAATGGACAAACCGGGGCTGTCATAACCCAAGCCGCCTGCAATTTTATGGTCAGTACTGGCGATGGTGTGAACCGGGTTCAACAAGATGACCATACCCCCCTCTACTCCGTCACCGGCGGCGGCTCCTTGACCGCTCCCCCAATCGGTCCCCCCGCACGCGGCGATGTTTCTTCCCGCGGTATGTTTTATCCCCGCAATCCGAAGTCGCTGAGCGATGTTACCGACGGCACGAGCAATACGATTGCCATAAGCGAAAGCGTGGTTGCTCCGGCATCCGGCACTAATTTCATCCGAGGCGGTATTGCCGGTATCGCAACGGGAGTGGATGCGGGGTCGTGGCAGTGGGACCCTACCCCTTGTATGGCGGTCAAACGAGGCAAAACATTTACAGGACCAACGAACCCGTACCGGCGAGGTTCCCGTTACCTTGACGGAATGCATATCTACACCCTGTTTAGTACGGCTATGCCTCCGAACTCGCCTTCTTGCAGCAAATCGGTAACAAGTGAAACAGACGGTGGATTTTACAATGCGAACAGTAACCATACCGGCGGCGTGAACGGCGGTTGGGTCGATGGTTCGGTGCATTTTGTTTCCGAGTCGATAGATACGGGCGGTCTTCCCAAAATCGAGCAAGGTCTTGGTGCAGGCTTCGCCACGGGCAACTTCACAGGCAACTTCGGCATACCGAGTCCTTACGGCGTTTGGGGAGCAATGGGAACACCCGCCAGCGGAGAGGTCGTTGCGGTTCCGTAAATTGTGGTTAGTGGCTAGAGATTAGTGGCGAGTAATTCGACCTGCGGTCGAAATGGATCACTAACCACTCATCACTTGCCACTCGTCACTAGTCACTCACCACTTAACCATCATTACTTATGAAACATTTAATCACCATTACGTTATTATTGGCATTGTTCTCTGCCGGTTGCCGGGATACATCGAAGCCGAAGGATTTGCCGAAGTTGTATCCTTGCACGATTACGATTATGCAGGGCGGCGTGCCGCTCGCAGAGGCAGCGGTTGAACTGGCGGCGGTCGGTGAAGGTGTGAAGTACCGTTCTTCTTCGTTTACCGATGCGTCGGGCAGAGCCGTGATGTCCACTTACGGTTTTCCGGGCGTGCCTGCCGGCAAGTACAAGGTCATCGTTAAGAAAACGCTTGTCGATGGCACTGTCGAGTATCGGACGGTCGAAGCGGAGTATTCCGATGCCGAAACGACTCCGTATGAAATCGAAGTTACCGGCAAAGGAAAGTCCGCTGCAACATTCGATGTCGGAAAAGCAATTAAGATAGAACTGCCGCAAGAGTAAAATACAAAAGATTGCAACAAAAGAGTATCTTCAATCAAAGAACGGGGGGTAGAAGCCCTCCGGCAACCCGATTGACAACGTCCGAGAGAAAAGTCAGAATGGACGTTACTAAACGCAAAAAACAAAACCTTTGCGTCCTTTGCGTCTCTGTACGAAACAAATTTCTCTCAAAAAATGATAGACATAGCCGTTATTCCGGTTGCCGGACGGGGCATTGACTTGCTGCCGCTGACCAAAAGTCAGCCGAAAGAAATGTTACCTGTTGGACGAAAACCGATTGTTCAATACGTTGTCGAAGAACTGATTCACTGCCAAGTCAACCGGCTGCTCTTCGTTACCAGTCCAGAAAAAACGTCTATCGAAAATCATTTTGACACAAACAAACAACTGATTTGGCATCTGCGCCGCAACGGCAAAGAAGACCTGCTTGCCGAACTTGCCTTTGAACGTACCGAAGCCGAATACTTTTACGTCCGTCAACGCCGTCAAAACGGCTTGGGACACGCCGTTCTGGCTGCACAGCCGTTTGTACAGCAGCAGCGGTTCGTTGTTGCCCTCGGCGATACAATACTCGGACGCAATCAGCCGTCAAACATTGTTAAACGGATGATTGAACTCTTTGACCGCGGCGGTAACGATATTAAGGCACTCATCGCTTTCGATGAAGTGCCGGCAGCGGCAGTGAACCAATTCGGTATCGCAAAGCCCAAAGGCATACAGGGCGACACATTCGAGTTGGAAGATCTGATTGAAAAACCACCCGTTGAGCAAGCACCAAGTACGCTGGCAGTTGCCGCCCGATATGTTTTTTCGCCGGAAATCTTCGGCTTTTTACAGCGTATCGAACCGGATAAAAACGGCGCATTTCAGTTGACGGATGCAATCCGTTTGATGATACGGAGCGGAAAAAAGGTTCTCGGTATCCGGCTGCCGCCGGGAGAATTACGCTACGACATCAGTAATTTTGAGTCGTACTACAAAGCGTGTATAGACTTTGCGTTACACGACCCTGAACACGGCAACGCCCTAATCCGCCGGCTCACCGACCGGTAACCGTTACGACAAATGCTCAACAACACCTTGCACAACCCTATTTTGCATAGTGAAACGGCACAGAGACAGGAGACTTTGCCCGATGATGTCCGCCGGCTGCTTGTTCCCGCTCTCCGGACCGCAGAGAGAAAAAATGCCGCCGGAATCAACTTTTTCAGCCGCAAGGGTTTTATCATCGGAAAGGAAAATTTTCTTCTCGAACCGGTGATACAGCAAATTATCGACAATGCCGTTCCCCAAGAGAATCTGCCGGTACTCTTCTATGGTGCCGCCGGTTCAGGACGTACTCATCTCTTGCAAGGATTAAAATCTTTAAGCAGCAGGCAGGCATTGTATTTTACCTCTCCCGATTTTTTGCGCCGCTTACGGAATGCATCGGCAACGTGTTCAAACGCTGTATTCCGCCGGCAGTGTATTGCTGCGCCGCTGCTCATCATTGACGATTTGGAACTCGCTGCCGGACGGGCATCGCCGCAAAGCGTACCGCAGCAAAATATATCGCTGCAAAATGAATTACGCTGTATCCTTGACGAGCGGTGCAAAAACGGTACGTTGACGCTTTTCGCCGCCGATGCTTTTCCAGACCGGCAATACAATCCGGACTTTGCCGAGCGTCTCGCACAGGGAACAACTATTCCGCTTTTCCTGCCGGGTTTTGCTGTCCGTAAGTTTTTTTTGAGCGAGGCGGCAGTCCATTTTCATTTATCGTTACAAGAAAAAGCGTTGACGGAATATGCCGAAAAATGGACGCTGTCCCTTCCGCAACTTTATGCAGCGGTATCCGAACTCTATCTCGGCGGCAACGCCGCCGGAAATGGCAGGCAGGAAAATCGAACGGAACGCAGCAGGGAACCGGCATTGAGTCTCAGTGAAATCTGTAAACGAACGGCAAGACATTACGGATGCCGGCAGGCAGACTTAAAGGGACCGTCGAGAAAAAAAACGATAGCGTCGGCACGCTGTATTGCCGTTTTTTTAGCGAGAAACTTGTCCAATAGTCCGCTTTTGGAGATAGCGGACTATTTCGGCAAGCGGAATGTTTCAACGATTCAGCATTTGATTGCGAATGTGCAGAAACGTTTTGCAGCGGATGCGGCACTGCGCAGCGAACTGTTCCAACTCGGCTTGCGGTAGAGGAGGAGTCCGCTTGCTGCTCTTACCGCTGCGCCGTCCCTAACCGGCAGCCCTGATACCGCTTTGGACGGCTCCTTCCATCGTTGAGGGATAGTCCGTTTGCGTCCAATCGCCCGCCAACGTCAAATTGCTAAACGGTGTCGAAGACGGCGGACGGCTGCTGAACACCGCAGGTGCCGGAGAAAATACCGCTTCAAAATTAGTCGATATGCGGGAATAACGCACCGTCAAATCCGGTATGCCGAACGTCCGGCGCAACTGCTCAACTATCCGCCCGACCAATAATTCTTTTCCTGTTACAGATATTTCCGCTTCCGTTAATAACCGGTGCGATGCACTGATGACGGCAGTATGATAATAACCAAAAGTGTTCGGAACTAATTTCGGGCGGCATAAAAACTGTCCGCAGCCGCCGGTTAAAACAGACAGCGGTAACGCATCAGGCAGAAGCGGACGGTCAAAATAAAGATGAGCCGTAGTGATCGTTCCCAACTCGAACCTATCCAAGCCCAGTGTTTTATCGTATTCCTCCAAATCCGATGCCCGTAAGATATTTCCTAACCGGCTAAACGGCACGGCTAAAATATACCGGTCAAACGTTTCCGTTCTTCCATCAGCAAGTTCCAGCGATGTAATCCGCTGCTGACCGCCCGTGCCACGCCAATGCAGCCGCTTCACCCGGCAGTGTACACGCAGCGACACTCCCTTGTTACGCAAGGCATCGGAAGCCGCATCATTATAAATTAACCGGAGCGGTACAAGGGGCAGATAGATGACATTGCCGCCTGCAAAAAACCGCCGAAAAACATTTTGGGCGGCAGCGGCAGCGGCATATTCCAATGTTTCGCATAATGCTCCGAGTATCAGCGGTTTCCAAACGTTGGTAACGCCTTCCGGTGAAGCCTTGTGCGATGCAAGGAAATCCGCAAGGCTGCCAGACAGGTTTTTTCCGTTAATAAATGTATTCAATAACCTGCCGGCGGCAAGCCGCTGAAAAAACGGCACGAAAGGCATTCTGAGTACCGCCGGGAGAAATTGTAACGGTTTCGGCAGCCATCGGACAGGTTTCATTGCCCAGCGTTTGCCGTCAACCGCCGCGAACGGCATTGAGGCGTATGTTTTGAAAAAGCGGTTTAATCCCAGCGACTGATGGACAGCAATAAGATTGGAACAGCAATCGCAAAACAGGTGCTGCCCGACATCGAGGTACTCCTGAATGCGGGAATCGAAAACGGATGCGAGCCTGCCTCCAAGAACACCAGAACGTTCAAACAGCATAACGGTATCCCCCCGTTTTATTGCCGCAGCCGCAGCCGCTATCCCTGCTAACCCGCCGCCGATGACTGCGGTGCTACTTTTCCATTTCATCAATATATCGTTTCAAGCGTTCCAGTTCGCCGGTGATATTTCGTAATTTCAGCATATTGTCCACCCGCTTGAGCAGTTCGATTTTGTTTATCGGTTTGCATAGATAATCATCGCAGCCGGCTTCGACAGCCCGTTCAACATCGCCGAGTTCATTGAGGGCTGTTACCATTACAATCATTATGTCTTTCGTTGCGGGGTCGCTTTTGATTTTCCGGCAAACTTCAAAGCCGTTCAACTTCGGCATCATAATATCAAGGAGAATTAAATCCGGCGAGAAAGAGCGGACTTTTTCGAGCGTTTTGCTGCCGTCAGAGGCGGTATCGACTTCGCACTCGATCGCTGCCAGATACGCATCGAGAAGTTCAACGTTCTGCAAGTTGTCGTCCGCAAGGAGTATTTTGGGAATCATTGGGTTTTTATGAACCGAATTGGGCTTTGAATCGTAATTCTGATGCTTTTCCAAGTGCTTCTTCGGCTTGTAAATGTTGTCCCGCAGCAATGCAAAATGCACTCAAAACGGAGAAGCCGAAAGCGTCTTCGGTTTCGAGTCCGCAATACTTCTGCATATTGCTGACGGCTTGGTCGAGTTTGCCAGCCTTCTTGTAAATAGCGGCGAGGGCGGAATAAGTCAAGGCGAAATCCGGCGATTCTTCTGCTAAATTGACGAGTGCTTCTTCTGCCTCTGATTCTTTTCCGGTGCGCCGCAACGCAATGGCGGCATCGTATTGTTCCATTGGAGACATTCTGACTGTTACGTTAAACGTTATTCCATTGTTTATACTATATTGTCTCTTGTCTTTTGCCTCTTGTCAATTACGTCTGTTCTGTTTTGAATGGCGGTGCGGAGACTGAAGCCCCCGCCTTTTTGCTCTCCGCGAAAACCCTGTACAAATTCAGACCGGAAACCGTATAATTAGGGGACACATTTATTTTCGCTCTAATATGCCCGTTTATCAACACTGTATTAACCCGAACTGCTCGAAAACTTTCGGCGTGGACGAAATACTGCACCGCTGCCCTGCCTGCGGCGAACTTCTCGATGTCGAATACGATTGGAATAAAATTCATCCTCCGAAAAATTTGCAGCATTTTGAAACGTATTGGAGTCAACGCTTTCAACCGCACCGCTTCAGCGGCGTTTGGCGGTTTCACGAACTTCTGCCGTTTTTGCCCCTCGAAAAATGTATCACCATCGGCGAAGGTCAAACACTGCTCCAACAAGCACACCGCACTGCCCCGTACACCGGTTTGCAAAACGATAAACTCTATTTGCAGTACGAAGGACTCAATCCGTCCGGCAGTTTCAAAGACAATGGTATGTCGGCGGCGTTTTCACACGGTACCTTTGTCGGCGCAAAGCGGGCTGCCTGCGCTTCAACCGGCAACACCAGTGCTTCGCTGGCGGTTTATTCTGCCTGCACGAATTTAATGAAGTCCATTATTTTTATCGGCAGCGGTAAAATCGCTTACGGCAAACTTTCGCAGGCTCTCGATTATGGGGCGAAAACGATTCAAATACAAGGCGATTTCGACGACGCAATGGAGCGGGTGCAGGAAGTTTCCAAACAACTCGGTATCTATCTCGTCAACAGTCTCAATCCGTTCCGTCTCGAAGGACAGAAAACGATAATGTTTCGGGTTCTCGAAGCGTTGCGTTGGGAAGTGCCGGATTGGATTGTCGTACCGGGCGGTAATCTCGGCAATTCCAGCAGTTTCGGCAAAGCGTTTATCGAATTGCATCAACTCGGTTTGATTAAGCAAGTGCCGCGGCTGGCGGTCATCAATGCTGCCGGAGCGAACACGCTTTACCGGCTTTATGAACAGGAAAACCTGCGCTGGAACAGCGGCAATTACGATAAAACGCTTGTGCAGCAATTCTTTGATACGATGACAGCGGAAGGACGGAAAGCCTCGACGATGGCAAGTGCGATTGAAATTAACCGACCGGTCAATTTGTCGAAGTGCCTTCGTGCTTTGGACTTTATGAATGGGGTCGTTCGTGAAGTTTCCGAGCAGGAAATGGCAGACGCAAAAGCCCTGGTCGGGACGGGCGGTCTCGGCTGTGAACCGGCGAGTGCGGCAAGTGTTGCCGGTACGCGAAAACTCGTTGCCGAAGGCGTTATCGGCAAATCGGAACGGGTCGTGTGCATTTTGACGGGACATCAATTAAAAGACCCGAATGTAACCGTTGCGTATCACGGTACGGACAAACAATTTTTTACGGACGTTCTCGGAACCCGCGGCGTAAAAACGGCGGAATTCGCCAACCATCCTGTATCCGTTGCAAATAATATCGAAGAAATTATCAAGACTCTGCAAAGTTGAAAACGGAGAATTGATAATAATTTTAACCCCCGAAAGGAAACGATGATGAGATTGACTTCACGCCGTTCGTTTTTACAAGCCTCCGGGCTTGCTGTCGGCGCAGCGGCTTCCGCTCCGCTTTACGTTCACGCTGCCGAACAGAACACGATTAAGATTGCTCTTATCGGTGCCGGCGAAAGAGGACGCGGTGCCGCCGTCCAGGCAATGACAACCGAAGGACCAACACAGTTGGTTGCCATTGCTGATGCATTTCCTGACCGGACTGCCAACAGTGCCGATTTCATTATCAA
>JAITOZ010000234.1 GCA_031289675.1 Planctomycetaceae bacterium | reverse complement strand
AACCAAAACGATGTTCAGAATCAGGTAAAATACGACGATGCAAGTTTCACAACGACCTGGTCGCTGGATTTACATTATCCGGATCCGAACAACAGCAAATATTTCCCCGGAGAGGAGTTTTTCAGTTATTGCGTACAAACGAGGATTTATCCGTACCATGTTCCCTACCGTTGCCTGTATTCCCGGAATATCAGTAATTTGTTTATGTCCGGACGGAATATCAGCGTTACACACGTGGTATTCGGGTCTATCAGGGTACAACTGACAACCGCCATGATGGGCGAAGTGGTCGGAATGGCCGCCTCGGTTTGTAAAAAATACAATGTCCTGCCCAGAGAGGTCTATCTGGAACATTTAGATGATTTAAAGGCGTTGATGAAAACGGGAATACCGGAAAATAATTTACAATAATTTTTCGCAAGTTATTGTAAAAAAGATTGACCGAATTTCGATGAACACCGGCAAGTTCTGCCGCCATTCGGGCTGTTACGCTGGCAACAAAAACGCTAGCAACTTTTGCGACTGGCTCAAAGAGAGACGACAACCCTTGATTTTCATACTCTAAAGCATATTACACACGCCTGTTTAAGCAATTATCTATGCCAGCCCCTATTTTTGTTAAAGAAAACAGTCTTGAGTTGTGATTGTATCGATTAGGTAAAATAAAAGAGCTGAATTGCTCTTGACAATTTTTGCCGAATGGCTAAAATAACGCCGTTGTTGCCCTGGTAGCTCAGTTGGTTAGAGCGGCGGACTGTTAATCCGTAGGTCGAAGGTTCGAGTCCTTCCCGGGGCGATGTACAGGGGGCTTTTTGGAGATGGTACCAAAAAGTCCAATCTGAACCTGTGCAATATGCCGGGCGGAATTTTCTATTATTCCGTTCGGTTTTTCTCTCTTTCAATTCTGAAAGGGGGTGTGTCTTGTGATTGATTTTTCAAAATTGAAAACGATTGAGGAAAAACTCATTGTGCTATATCTAGCGCAACCGGAAGCAAAACATCATCTCAAAGGTATATTTCAGACGCTCGCAGTCACTGAACAAGGTTGTAGAAAGACATTAAAAGCACTTTTAGCAAAAGGGTTGTTAAATTGCAAAACTAATCAATATGAAATTCTCGAATACGGCATTTCGGAAAATGAAACAGAATTGCGAAATCCGAAACAGAGTTTCGGCGGAACTCATTTTTCCGGCACAACATTAACGTTGGTTAACCAAACTGAACGTAACCTAACAAACAAAAATCTAAAAATTGAAAAAACATCCGCATCGGCTTGATACCTTCGGCTGGCGCGGCGGGGACGGCAGTTGCGGAGCCGGTCAGGGCTGTTAACGATGCCGCCGGCACCGACCTTGCAGACAACCATATCCTTGCAGACGGCACCGCCGCTGCCCCCGCCAAACCGCACCAGCAGCACGCCTCCGGCGTTACGCAGACACCATTACAAAAAACTACCCCGCCGACCATATTGACGGCAAACCGGCAAAAAACCGCCTCACAAGAGAATTACATTATCCGGCACATCACCACCCGCTTACCGGCTTCAAAATTGATATGCTGGTTCCGGCAAAACTGCCGAAAACGACCATAGCGGACAATGAACACAAGAAGTTTCCTTATTTGTTACAGAATATCACGGCAAGTCATCCGAATCATATTTGGTCAACGGACATAACGTATCTTGCTTTACATCAAGCGATGGATTTTTTTAAGCATCGCAACAAACTTTTTGAAATGAAAATCAATGAAGAAAAAGTCCTCAACCGCCGATGAAACAATCGAGGAGAAGTGAATGCTTCGTTGGTTCGGTGATTCCTTGGCGAGTTGTGTCCCCGCAGTGCTGCTGCCGCTTGACCGAACTGATGAATTTCACATTTTGCCTTGGCAAAAGCCAAGAAACCTGTCCCGCGAGACGTTTTCCATCTGCATATCCGCAAACGTAACCGGCAAGCCGCCCGCAATTTGAAAGTCAACCATCCGGTACGTTTCTTCGCGCTCCGGTATCCGCAAGAATCATAGCCGTAGTACGCGCCGCCGTCTTTATACCAAATGGAATCGGTACTGCTCGGAGCGTCGTTTGAGGCAATGGTCGGGACGATGACACTTCGGGTGCCGGAAAAAGCGGCGGCTCTGATTGTGTGACATATTAAAGGACTAAAACTTTACCTAACCGGCATAACACGATATTTTTTGATTTTTGACAGAAGTACCCATTCGGCTTCCGATACAAGGGACAGAGTTTTGTAAAAGGCAACGTTGCCCAAAACCCGTTCAGTTTCCCCTAATACCGTATCAGGAGTTCTACTATGAAACGTCATTTCCTTTTGATTGCTTGCGCTGCCGTCATTTTCGCTGTAACATCCACCGCCGAGGCTGGATTGTTCGGACGGCTTTCAGTCGTTTGCAGTCCTTGTGAACCTGCTGCTTGCCAACCTTGTGAGCAAGCAGCCTGTGACCCGTGCGAACCGGTCTGCGACCCCTGCGGAACTGTCTGCGACAGACCGTTTCTGCCCTTCGGAGGTTTCTTTTTGAACCTCAAAGCGAGACTTGTCACATTGAAGGCTTGCGCGCCTTGCGATGTCGCAGCGTGTGACCCGTGTGAAGCAGCGGCTTGTGACCCTTGCGAACCGGCTTGCGAACCCGTTTGCAGCGTACCCTTCCTGCCTTTCAATGGATTCTTTTTGAACCTGAAAGCAAGATTGGCAGCAGGTTTGCATCCTTGCACTGTTGTTTCGGATTGCCAGCCGTGCGAACCGGCTTGCGACCCCTGCAATCCCTGCAAATAAGCAGATAGACATTGCTGGTCGAGAGTAAAACAGAAAAGGGATGGAGGGTAAACTTCGTCTCTTTTCTAGTTTTATTTACGTTTGGATTTGCACGTTTCGGTGCAAAAATAAACATTGACACAACGGCAGTAAATCGTCATAATCCCCGCGGTGTACTGAAACATGAAGATGAACAAGACAAGCGGGATTAAGATTTTTCCATTCCTATCCATACGGCAGTCCGTAGGGGGTGCTGCCGGTCTCGTTGTCTTTTTTTGTGTATCTGTTTTCCCGTTTGCCGCCGCCCAATCTTTCAGTTTGCCGGATGCAGCGGGGCGCAACAATGCGGTAAAAATCACCCGCATCAATCCGCTCAAGACACAATGGACGGCTGAAGTCAAGCCCGATAATGTTCACAACGATTATCCCCGTCCGGGTTTTGTCCGCCAAGATTGGCTGAACCTCAACGGTCTCTGGGAGTATGCCGGCGGTGCAAACGCGACGGCAAACGTGCAATTCAGTGAAAAAATCCTCGTTCCGTTTCCGCCCGGTTCAGTGTTGTCGGGTATTAAAGAATCAACCGACCGGTGCATCTATCGCCGTACTTTTACACTTCCGGCAAATTGGGATAAAAATTGCCGCATTCTGCTCCATTTTGGAGCCTCCGATTGGGAAAGTACCGTCAGTGTCAACAGCAAATCTTTCGGTACGCACCGCGGCGGTTTCGACCCGTTTTCTTTTGACATTACGGAGAGTGTCAAACGGGATGATACCAACGAATTGACCGTTGCCGTTTTTGACCCGACGAATAGAGGACAACAGCCCAGAGGCAAACAATCAGAAACACCGTCGGGAATTTGTTATTCTCCTGTTACAGGAATTTGGCAAACGGTCTGGCTCGAACCAGTTCCGCAGAATTACATTAAGAGTATCAAAATTACGCCTGATTATGACACCGCCTCGGCAATTATTCAGGCAGATGTTTTTGTAACAAAAAACGACGGAGTCAAAAAAGATTATGTCTTATCGGTTGAAACGTTTGACGGCGAAACCGTTGTTGCCAAATGTTTCGGCGGTACAGACGGCAAATTACTTTTGCGGCTTGATAAATCGGCAATGAAGGCGTGGTCGCCGGACACGCCGAATCTATATCAGTTGACATTGAAACTGCAAGACAATGACCAAATCGTTGACCAAGCCGGCAGTTATTTTGCGTTTCGGAAAATCGAGCGGGTTCGGGAAAAATCCGGTCATTCCCGAATTTGGCTTAACGGCAAACCGCTGTTTCAGTTGGGAATTATCGACCAAGGTTATTGGCCCGACGGTTTCTACACAGCCCCGACGGACAGTGCGATTCGGATGGACATTCGAGTTGCCAAATCGCTGGGTTTCAACGTGATACGGAAATATCAAAAGGTCGAACCGGAACGGTGGTACTTCTGGTGCGACCGCATCGGAATACTTGTTTGGCAGGATATGCCCGGAGGCGAGAACAAGACACCGGAATCACAAACGCAGTTTCAAAATGAACTACAGCGGATGATTGAGACCCTTTCCGTTCATCCGTCGATAGTGCTTTGGACAGTGTTTAATGAAGGGGCGGGACAACATTTTCCGCCGAAGTATTTGGAGTTTGTTAGACAATTGGATTCGTCCCGATTGGTCAATTTGACGAGCGGCTGGACGGACAGCAAACTCGGCGATATGAATGTTACGCATAAATTTCCGAACCCGGAAAAACCGATACCGGATGCCGATCGGGCTTCGGTGGTTGGAGTGTACGGCGGCTTGACGCTGATTCCGCAAGCGGCTAACTGCTGGACACCGGACATCTGGGGTTATTTACACGTTTCTGATTCGGAAACGCTGTTCAAGCGTTATCGGGAAATGCAGATGATGTTACGAAAACTCATTGCGGCGGACGGACTGGCGGGAGCAATGTTTCATCAATTGACAGACGTGGAATCAGAGTGTAACGGTTTGACTTCTTATGATCGCGCTGTCTTAAAATTCCCTGCTGAAGCCGCCGAAGCCGTTGGAAAACTCAACAGAGAAACCATCAAACAGGGAAGCCGGTAGCACCACATCCCGTATTCGGTCCAATGACAGGACCTATTCGACCAGGACACCAATATCTTCATCGGTTAATTTTTCAGCATTGCTGTGTTTGCCCGCGTCAAAACATCTCTCATAATTAGCATAACGCCGTCGTGCAGGTAATGACAAGCAGTGCGGGAAAAATAAAGTGTCCGCTGCTCACTCACCGCCCGCAACTCTTACTTCATCGAAGCCCGGTGAGTGACCGGAAGGAACACACATCACCGCCTCAATACCGCTGTGAGCAGCAGCATATTCCTGCATCTTTTCCGCTCCGAGAACAAAAAACGCTGTCGAAAGTAACTCGGCAAGCACCGCTGTCGGAGCAAGCACCGTTACCGACAATACGCCGGATGCCGGTTCACCGCTGCGGGGGTCAATCAGATGGGAATACCGTTTGCCGTTGTAACGAAAATACTGTTTTTGAGAACCCGATGTCGAAACCGCAATATCGCTCAACTCCAATTCCCGAAGACGCTGACCGGCAAGCAAGGGGTGAGCGATACCTATTTTCCACTTTCCTTTGGCAAGAATACTGCTTAAACCGCCTTGAAACAAATACCGTCCAACACCGCTGCGGTTTAATTTTTCCGATGCAATATCTAACGCAAAACCTTTGCCGGCACAGCCGAAGTTTAACTCAACGCCGGATTGCTTAAATC
The DNA here is from genome assembly GCA_031289675.1 of Planctomycetaceae bacterium. Classification (GTDB taxonomy): domain Bacteria; phylum Planctomycetota; class Planctomycetia; order Pirellulales; family Thermoguttaceae; genus WRKP01. Next base: position 1,073 of record JAITOZ010000234.1, on the reverse strand, counting down.
GCACCGTTTTCTTATCAGGATTCAAATCAAGGAGATGAAATCCGCTGCACCGGCGGGCTGTCCGCAGTTCATCATCAGACGGCATCCGTCCGTCCCGACCGGCAAACCCCCAGACTTTCCAAAGTTTTCCGCTGGTAATATCAACCGCCCCGCCGGTCTCTTCGGCAAGTGTCTGACAGAGCGAAACGAGAGCAAAAAGTTCATCATCAAGCGGTACAGGTTCTTCGTGCGCCGTCAGATTAACATAGTGTATCCGGCTGTCAAAACGGAAAACGGAAATCTGCGACTCGATACGTTCGACTTCATCGAGCGCATCAAGAGCGGCGGCTGTTCCCTGCGGATAATCAAGACGGGGATACGAAACCTCAAAAGTATCGTACATCGCCTTCCTGGAAACGGTTATTAGTTCGCCGCTCACTTTCACTTGCGCTGCAACAAAAGACAGCGGCTAAAACTGTAACCCGAATATAATATTAATATCCGCCTTTTTATAACACCTACTTCGGCGATATGATACACACTACGCTGCGCTGAGCATTTTTCGGCGGGGAATCGACTTTGGCAACGTCATCAAGGAGTACAAGCATCTGCTGCAATACCCTTGTTCCCTCGTCAATGTGGGCGAGTTCCCTGCCGCGAAACTTGACGGTAATCTGAACTTTGTCCTTGTTCGCGAGAAACTCCTTCGCCTTGTTGGCTTTAACCATCAAGTCGTTCGCACCCGTTTTCGGGTGCAGCCAGACTTCCTTAAGTTTCGTTTGATGGACGTGCTGCTTATTCTGCCGCTTCTTTTGCAGGTACTTGTACCTGCCGTAATCCATTATCCGGCAGACGGGCGGCTTGCTGTCGGCAGTAACTTCGACAAGGTCAAGCCCCGCGCTGCGTGCCATCTCCATTGCCTCGGCAGTGCTTACAATGCCGAGTTGTTCGCCTTCGTCGGAAACGACCCGAACTTGCGGAACACGAATCATCTCGTTGATTCGTTGTTTGTCTTTTTTTACTTTCGGCGGTTCATACCTCCTCAATGCCATAAAGTCTCCGGTGGTATTAGTTTGGTTAAGTAGAGAAAACAG
>JAITOZ010000232.1 GCA_031289675.1 Planctomycetaceae bacterium | reverse complement strand
AGTTTATCAATGGCAACGGCATTGAATCCGTATATCGGTTACGAAAAGGCGGCGGAGATTGCCAAAGAAGCATTCAAGACGGGCAAAACGGTACGGGAAGTCTGCCTCGAACAAAACATTATGCCGCCGGAACAACTTGCCGAAGTGCTTGACCCGATGAATATGACAAAACCCCAAGAGCGGGGGGTATAAGCCCCCCCGATGTGTCCCTCCGATTAGCGTTTGAACACAATGTCTCCCTGTGTGTAATCATCTTTGCCGCCGTCGTCCAAGCCGTTGAGACCATAGGAGTATAGAATGTACGCCGTACCCGGCTCCGGTTTCACCTTGTACGTCAACGTCTTGCGGCTCGTGAAAGGGTCAAGCGGAATATCATCGAAATACTGGGGAACCAACGCCTCCAAATTATCAGGATACGTTCCCGCCTCACTGCGGTAACGTTCCAATGCAAGGGCAAGATAAAAAATCTCCAATCGGGCATTCAGTTCACACAAAGCGTTGTCAAGCGGTTTTTGTTTGACAGACACATCCAAAACAGAATCTGCTATCAAACGGGACCGGCTGCGGATGAAGAACAGCGAAAACCAATGACTCGATTGGTTGAGTGCCGGTGTTACCGGAATCTGATCGGATGACGAACGGTATAATTGAGTAATCCGCTTGCCTGCTATGTTCCAATCAACCGGCAGGAATAACGCCGAACGAAAAAGCAATGCCGGTTTTTCGCCCGTTATTTCTTTATATGCTTTCCAGCCGCCGTAACGAATCTGGCACAAACTATCATACGTCAACAGTTGCTCACCCCGCAAATCAAAATGTCTTATTCGGGAAAGTTCTGATAAATCTTTGGTAAAACGAGCCAACTGTTCTTTGGAAGGCTGCCCGTATTTGAGAATGAGTTGCGCCGCCCCGACAGCATAGCGTTCGCAAGCAATACCGACCAGATTGGTAACGATAAACAGTTCTTTGTAATAATGTTTTCGGGCAAGATAAAACATACTCATCGTGTCATACCACGCTCCGTCAATGTCTCCGAGACCAAGCCGGTAGGCAATCCGCACCCGTAAATCCCGAATAAAAGACCGATTTGCCTGTACATCGGGAAGCAGAATGCAAGTACAGTTGCCGTCTGCCGGATGTTCCCGCCAACAGACGAAATTCGCTTTGCGCACGGCAACACCGAACAAATCGAGAACCGGCGAACGCTGCACAAGCCACTGGTCGATTTTCGGATGGCCGCCTTGCTTGCACGGTGCAGCAATAAGAGTGTCAAAAAATTGGAGTTCTTTCTTCGCCTCAATCAATTTTTCTTTTTGCAGCATACCAAAAAACTCAAGCGAATCGTAAAATTTCGGTTTGGCGTAGGGGTCAATGCCCATTGCCTTACACATTGGAATCCACTGTTTCTCAAACCAAATTTTTCCGTGTTCGTGTGCGGGAATTTCTTCCCACTTATTTGCGGCGATAGCGGCTTGCTCCAAAATGCGGGGACCGCAGGCAGCAATCATCAAACGCTGCCCGTTATCTTCCGGCGGCGAGAGTTTATCCGTCCACGTTTTTTCCAGTACCGCAAAATAGTCCGGCATTCCGTTGGGCAGCAGCGGTTCGGTGATTCCTGTCGTTTCCGGCGATACCCGAAGCGGCATCGGAAGCAGGCAGAAATAGACGAGCAGTAACAAAACGGCTGCCGTCCAATAACGCCGCCGGAAATACCAAGGTTTCGGATTTCTATTCGGGTTCATATTCGTTGTCATTGTCATTCTAGGGTTGAGGTACTTGTTTCGATATTTGTTAGGGTCAAAAACAGTCCGGCAGCGCATACATTTGTTTCAGGAGTGTGTTACGGCGGCAGTCGGGCGGTTGAGGAATTTCCAATTCAATTTTTCTGACGAGACGATAAACGTCCGCCGGCTGGCGAATTCTCCGCAGCGGCTGGTCGTCAATGACGAAACGGGTTATGACGGTGCTGCGGGGAACGGACTCTGCCTGCTGCATCGTACCGTTGAGAAAAAAATAGGCAGTGCCGATTCCGAGCAGAAATCCTGCGGCAGCCCATTTTATTGCAGCGGACGGCGGCATCGGCACCGTTTTCCGTACCGCTGCCGAAGGCTTTAATACACGGGGCTTCATTGCCGCTAATTTCTGTTCAAAATCAGTCATTGCTGCTGCCTCATCGGGGCTTTAGGGTGTGTCTAATAATTTCCGTAACTGTTCGATTCCGCGCTGGTAATCGAGGTGTACTGAACTCACGGGACGTTTAGTGAGTTCGGCAATTTCTCTGTAATTCAGTCCGCCCCATATTTTTGAAACGATAATTTCCCGAATCACCGGTTTCAAATGTTTGAGGGCTTGTGTCAATTCCTCTCCGTCCAGTGCTGTTGTTTCCGGTGCTGTTTCGGGAAGTGTTTCAAACCAGTTTTCCAGCGGCGGTGTGCGAAACCGGCGTTCGCGCCGTTTTCTATCGAGAGCCGTATTCCGAACGACGCGGTAGAGCCACGCTTTGGGCGAGGTCAACTGCGGTTCTGCTAACAGTTTCAAAAAGGCTTCCTGAACGGCATCTTCGGCTTCGGTGCCGACCCATTGCCGGGCATACAATATCAACCCGCGGTAGTTTTCGTCCCAAAGGGAGCGGGCATCATCGCAGGAATCAACGGTCGGCATAAGCGCATCTTATCACGGTTCCAAAGATAAGACGATTGGAAACGGTCATTTTCCAAAGAAAAAAAGAATATGCAAAAAATGCCCTCTTGCCGGCTTTACATTTCGCCGGTTCATTGAGGGGATTGCCGTTGACAGATACCTGCAAAACGGATATACTAGCGGCACATAAGGAAATGTCAAAAGGGGAGATAGCGATGGACGCAAACAAAAAACGGGACATACAAAAAAAACGCCGCTCAATTCTTCGGGTCATTCCCAACGCTGCCGTATTTCTGCTGCTCGGCGGAATTATTTACGCCGGTCATGTCACCGGTTGGAAAATACCGAAGTTTTCCGAATTGACCGGCAAAGTGCCGCCGGCAGATGCCCAATGGTGCGGCAGCCACCTCGTCTCCGAACCGGAATGTGTTGAATGTCAGCCCGAATTGCTGCCGAAAAACGAACCGTTCGGTTTTTGTAACAATCACGGTGTTGCCGAGTGTGTCAATGACCATCCCGAATTGGCACAAGTCACCGGAACACCGCAGTTACCCAAATATGATACCGCCCAAGCCGTTTCACTCATCAACAGGACGGAAAACAGCAGCCGGGATACACTACACACCAAACGTGTTCAGTTTTCCAATACCGATGCCGTCCGCAAAGCAGGGATTTCCATCGACATCGCTGCCGAAGGACCGGTTACCGAAACGATTACCGCAAACGGCGAACTTATGTTCGACCCGTACCGCGTGGCAATGCTCTCTTCCAAAGCGCAGGGAACGGTCGCTGCCGTACTCAAGCGCATCGGCGACAAAGTAACGACCGGAGAAGTGCTGGCGTTGATTGACGCATCGCAAGTCGGACAATTAAAGTCGGAAATCATAAAAAATATTGTCCAAATCCATATACAAAAGGATAACTTACAGCGTTGGGCATCAATGGAGGCGAGCAAAGCCGTCTCGCCGCAAGAATTGATTCAAGCCGAAGCGGCGGTTGACCAAGCGGATGTTGCGCTGCTTTCGACAAAACAATTGCTCGCCAATCTTGGTTTTACGCTTCCGCTCTTCAAGGAAACAGACAAACCGGCAGAACTTGCCGACCAACTGCAATATTTGGGCATACCGGAAGCGGTTGTCAAGCAACTGCCGCCGACAGCGAAAAACGGCAACCTCTTGCCGATTATTGCCCCCTTCGACGGTGTTGTGGCGGATTCTAACATCGTTCTCGGTGCCGTTGCCGATACAGCGAAAACGCTCTTTACGGTCTGCGACCCGCAGCAGATGTGGATGATGCTCAATGTCCGGCAGGAAGATGCCCCTTACGTTCGCCTTGGACAGCAAGTTCATTTTACTTCCGATAACGGCAATCAACACGTCAGCGGAACGGTTTCGTGGATTGCTCCGGCTGTGGACGAAAAGACGCGGACGCTTCGGATTCGCTCTGAGGTTGCCAACCCTGACGGAAAACTGCGCGACCATATTTTCGGGTCGGGCAAGATTGCTCTGCGGGAAGAATTGAACGCCGTATTAGTGCCGCAAGAGGCGGTTCAGGCAACGGCGGATTCGCAGTTCGTCTTTGTCCGTGATAAAGATTTTTTCAACGAAAATCATCCGAAGATTTTTTACGTCCGGCAGGTACGTTTGGGAACGAAAGCAGGGCGTAACATCGAAATTTTAGCGGGCGTTTTGCCCGGCGAGATTATCGCAACGAAGGGCAGCAATGTGCTTCTTGCGCACCTGTTGCGCAGCAATTTGGGAGCAGGCTGCTGTGCCGAACATTGATTTTTCATAACGAAATGAACAGCCGGTTTTCACCGAAAACCGCATAAACACTATCGTCCAAACCTATTTAAGGAGTAAGTATGAGAAGTATCAATAAGACGGGAAATGCCGTTGTCATTATTGCTGCGGCATTGTTTGCGGCGGCGGGCTGCGGACAGCAGGCAACGCCGGCACCGAAAGCGGCGGAGCATCAGCACGAACATTCTATCAACGGCTGGTGTACCGAACACGAATTGCCGGAAGAAATCTGTTCGCTGTGTAACAAAAAATACGCTGAAGAGTGTAAAAAGGCGGGCGATTGGTGCAAGGAACACGACCGGGCCGAGTCGCAGTGTTTCGTTTGTGATCCGGCGGCGAAAGAAAAATTTGCTGCTCAATACAAGGCGCAACACGGACAAGACCCGCCGAAGCCGCACCAGCATTGAACCGCATCCGCACTGCCGAAGTGTGAAAAAAAGCAGAGTTCAGAGCAGCGAACGCAAGTTAGCGGTTTTTTAATTAACCGTTATTTGGCGATGACGGCTCTGAACCCTCCGTTGTCATCGGCAAAATGAGGGAATGTTGCTGCCGGTATCCTATAATCCGGTTGACAATCGGCGGAAAATGAGCAAAATATAGAGGCAGTGTTTGATGGATGTTCATTTCCTGCCCCGACTTTACTATGTCTGCCGCCGACAATATATCCGTAACCGGGAAAATTTCCGCCGAAAAAAATTTGCCCGCCGCCCCTTGTTCGACCGACTTGTTCTTGACCGAATTCGATTTACATTTACTCTGTGAAGGAACGCATTGGAAATGTTACGACAAACTCGGCGCACATCTGCGCGAGGTGAACGGAAAAAAAGGAGTCAACTTCGCCGTCTGGGCTCCTAATGCGTCCGCTGTCAGCGTTGTCGGTGAATTCAATCAATGGAACGGCGAAGCCGACCCGATGATAAATAACCGCTCCTCCGGTTTTTGGGAAGTGTTCATTCCCGATGTTCAGGAATGGGCTACATACAAATACCGTGTCCGCAACGGCGGCGATGTCTTTGAAAAGTCCGACCCCATCGGATTTTACGCCGAAGTACCGCCCTGCACCGCCTCAAAAGTCGTTGACCTCAACCGGTATCAATGGGACGATGCCGAATACCTTGAAAAACGCCGCCGTGTTGAAAATGATTGGCTCAACAAGCCGATGTCAATTTATGAAGTCCATCTCGGTTCGTGGCGGAGACCTGCTGATAATCCGTACCGCTGGCTCTCCTATCGGGACATTGCCGACCAAATCGTCAAATATGTAACGGAAATGGGCTACACGCACATCGAGTTATTGCCGGTTGCCGAACATCCGCTCTCTGCCAGTTGGGGCTATCAAGTCGTTGGATACTTTGCCGTAACGAGCCGCTACGGCAGTCCCGAAGACTTTATGTATCTCGTGGACAAGTGCCACCAAAGCGGTATCGGGGTTATTGTTGATTGGGTTCCCGCTCATTTTCCGAAAGACGGACACGGCTTACGCTGTTTTGACGGGACAGCATTATATGAACACAGCGACCCGCGTCAGGGAGAACACCGCGATTGGGGAACTCTGATATTCAATTACGGACGCAACGAAGTCCGCAATTTTTTGATCAGCAATGCGATTTTCTGGCTCGACAAATACCATATTGACGGTTTGCGGGTTGATGCCGTTGCTTCAATGCTGTATCTTGATTACAGCCGCAAGGCGGGCGATTGGATTCCAAACGAATTCGGCGGCAGGGAAAATATCAAAGCCATTGATTTTATTAAAATGCTGAACGTTGAAGTCGGGACGCAGTATCCGAACGTCTTGACCATTGCTGAAGAATCAACGGCTTGGGCAGGCGTTTCCCGTCCGACGTACCTCGGCGGTCTCGGTTTTTCGATGAAGTGGAATATGGGCTGGATGAACGACACACTGCGGTATATGCGGCACGACCCGATACACCGCAAGTTTCACCACGACGAGTTGACGTTCTCGTTGATTTATGCTTTCCACGAAAATTTTATCCTGCCGCTTTCGCACGATGAAGTTGTTCACGGCAAGGGGTCGATTCTCGATCAGGTTCCCGGAGACCTCTGGCAGAAATTCGCCAATGCCCGATTATTGTACAGTTATATGTGGACGCATCCCGGAAAAAAACTGACGATGATGGGCGACGAGTTCGGACAGTGGAACGAGTGGAACTTCGATGAAAGTTTGCAATGGCATCTGCTGCAATGGGAACCGCATCAGGGCTTGCAGCGTTGTATTGCCGACCTGAATAAGATGTACTGCAACGAACCGGCACTCTACGAATATGATTTTGACGGACGGGGCTTTGAGTGGATTGACTGCCGCAACTGGGAGACGAGTACGTTTGCTTTCATCCGCAAGGCAAAGGAGTGGAGCGACCATCTCGTAGTGATATGTAATTTTACACCGGTGCCGAGAACGATGCGTTTGGGAGTGCCGATGAAGTGTTATTACGAAGAAATTTTCAGCAGCGACTCGGAGTATTACGGCGGCGGCAATACGGGCAACGGTCCTGGTGTAACGGCAACGGACGATGCTTCGCACGGTCATCCGTTTTCGATAGAAGCCTATTTCCCCCCGCTGGGCATTTCCGTACTAAAACCAAGATTCTAGATGGTTACGTCATTCTGTTTATGGGGTTAAAAGGTTTCGCGACAGAGTCAAGCCCCGCGCTGCGTGCCATCTCCATTGCCTCGGCGGTGCTTACAATACCGAGTTGTTCGCCTTCGTCGGAAACGACCCGAACCTGCGGAACACGAATCATCTCGTTGATTCGTTGTTTGTCTTTTTTTACTTTCGGCGGTTCATACCTCCTCAATGCCATAAAGTCTCCGGTGGTATTAGTTTGGTTAAGTAGAGAAAACAG
>JAITOZ010000186.1 GCA_031289675.1 Planctomycetaceae bacterium | reverse complement strand
GAATTGACTGCGGACGAAAAATCGCGTAACCGCGAGTTGTCCCGTCGTCGGGTTCCGATAGAATGGGTGAACGCAAGAATAAAAACGTTCAAGATAATGGCACATCCCTTCCGCAACCGACGAACGACTCATCTCGCAAGAATGACACTCATATGCGGTATTATCAACGCCAAGAACGGATATAAGTTACGCAACAAGTCTAATGTATACGGATATTCCTGATGAAGTTTTTTGTGTCCAGTTCGTTGCCGTCACTCAGACCGTTTGCAAACGGTTGACACACAGAGTACAATTCGTTTCGTTGCCGGTCTTGTTTTATACCGGTTGTTGATCAGGAGAGAGTGCTATGCCGATTGAAACTTATTGTCCTAATGGTCATCACTTAAAAACGGATGAAGCCAATGCCGGTAAAACGGGGAAATGCCCTGTTTGCAAGGCTGACGTTATCATTTCGCAGCCGCCTGTGCCGCCGCCGAAGATGTCCGGGAACGACAAGCCGCCGGTGAGCGAAAGTGCTGTCGTCCGAATTTTAGGAGACCTTAATGTCGGAGATTCCAGAGTCGGTAAAACCGTGATGGCATCGCGCCGTCCCGAACCGGCGGCGGTTCCTCATCTTAAAACCTGTCCGAATTGCGACAGAGATATCGACCCCGGTTATCAAATCTGTCCGCATTGCCAAAAGCAACTGGCAGGCTTAAACGAATTCTAAGTCCGTCCTAGTCCGGTACGGTTTTCAAAAACGTTTCGTACATTTCATCTAATTTGCCGTACGATAAACCCGTCGAACGCGGCAGCGAGTCCGCTTCGGCTTTACCGCTGTACACATTCCGCAGCAGCCGGCACAACGCCGGACGGTATTTACCGCCGTCGGCAAACATCAATAAATGAAATAACGCCGCCGACTTATCGTAAATCTTAACAATGTCCTTGCTCTGCTGAATGTCTAATGCCGTTAATGCGGCTAATTTCTCCATCGGCAGCCGGTAGTGCCGCTCAAAATGATAGACCTTCGCCGCATAAAGCCGGTTGTCCGTTATATCGCCGGCACTGCACTGCATTTTTGTTACATTAAACGTCTCCATAAAAAGCGCCGCCCCTTCGATAATCCAAAAATTCGCTCCTTCAGGCATTTTTTTGCCGCCGAAAATTTCGCTGCATAACTGATGTGTTACTTCGTGACACAAGACCCGGCGGAAGTCTTCGTTCTTCTCCGCAAAGAAAAATGCCGTTGCCGTTTGCGGAGAATAAAAGCCGTTCGTTCGGGCAATACCGGAGTCATAACGGCGGAGAAAAAAGACGTATTCGTTTTTGTTACGGAAAATTTGAATTCGGTGCTTGAGCGGAGACGCTGCTTTATCCTCTTCGCTGCTTGTATTATCAGCATAAAACAAGGAATACCAAACGGTATAAAGTGCCTCTAATTCACCGGAAATAACATCAATCTGCTCTGCCGAAAGAGCGGACGAATGTTGAATGTGAAAATGTTTCACGTCCGAAGCCGGAAGCGGAAAAACCAGACGCTCCTCTCCCGCTGCCGTAAGGGAATTGATAATTAAAATTAAAATCAGGAACAAAAAATGAATAACGGAAAGTGAAGAATAATACGGTACACCATTCTCCCTTTTCCATTTTCCATTCTCAATTCTCCATTTTCCATTCTTCATTTTCAATTCTTCATTTTCAATTCTCCAACATACCGGCAACTTTTTCAAATCCTTCGATAATGCCGCCGATGACGGCTTTCACGTCAATTTTTGTAACAACGTCGATTGCAGCGGCAAACTCCGGTATTCGCCGCTTGTCAAAGACGGTCATTCCCCGCGTGATTTTGCCCTCCGCTTCAATTTCAACAGCCAACTCTTCCGTCGAAGCCCAAGCCGGATTTGCCGCCGTCATATAGGTTACTAAATCGTGAAGATGAATTCCTTCGAGACCGTAACAGTGCCGGTATGTATTGAATGCCGGTATCAGCATACTCGTCAGGAGCGAACCGATTTTCGTTGACGAATCAGGGAACCGCTCGAAATGCTGTAACGTTAATAAAGCCTGATTCGTGATGTCGAGCGGCACGAGCGTTTTCGTACACGGCAATCCAAAAACCTTTTTTGCTGCCTCGACATCGTAATAAATGTTGAACTCGGCACAGGCAGATATATTCCCTTCGCCGTTTGTTGACCCGCCGGTAATATAGACGTGCCGCAGCAACTTCGGCAGTTCGGGGTCAATCGTTACCGCTTTGGCAAGGTTTGTGAGGGGTCCGCAGCAAACGACCATCACATTTTCCGGGTCGCTTCGGACGGCTTCGCAAATGACTTTTTCTGCCGGATGATGTGTCCGCAATTCTGCCACCGTCAGCGGCGTGTCGGAGAGCGTATCAATGCCATGCATATGCCGGTATTGGGAGGCAATCGGCTCATTGGAAACGCTGCCGAAACCGAACCGGGGCAGACGTGGCGGGTCGAGATATTCGATGATACCCTGCAAGTTGCGTGCCGCGATGTTTGCAGGAACATTACCGCCGGTGCTGGTCAACGCAATGACCTCAAACTTCGGGTCAAACAACGCCAAACAAAGCATCAATGTATCCGCAATTCCGGGGTCAACATCAAATACGACTTTTTTCGGCATTTATAGATTGCGGCAAAGAACGGACGCATTGTAGCATAAATGTCCATAAAATACTAGGGAGTGTTAACGCTCCGCGCTTTTACCGCAGCGTCAACATTCCCTAGCCGCGTCAAAAAACTACTCAACGACCGCCCAAACCTTAACGGGACGGTAAGAGCCGAATAATGTCTGCTTGTAAGCAGCGGTGCGCTGAAAATCAACGCAATTACCGCAAGGGGCAATACCCTTGACAACACGTCCAAACGTTTCGGGTTTTTCGCCTTCGGTTACGAAAGCGTTTTCCACCGGCACGAAGCCGTGCAGAGAACGCCGGAACGCCGAAAACGGCACGTAGACCGGTTCTTCAACTACAACCGGCTCGACAGTCACCGGACAATGGAGCGGACGAACAAAGTGAGCACGTACCGGAGCGAAAGCCCTTTTGACTGCCGGACCGTCAACGCTCACCTGTTTCGTTTCCGCAAACGCCGTTACGGTGAAGCCAAGCAGGGCAGCAGCGGTAAGGAACAAAGCCTTATTCAACATTAAAAATCTCCTTGTGTTAGAGGGACGGCGATTACACAGTGTTGCAATTCGCACATCGTATAATTCGCCTAATCGTTAAACTTAACTCATTATCCCCAATCTGCTGTTGTTTGTCAACAGGGAGGAGTAGCGGCAGATGGAGGGCAAAGTCATCGTTTGGACATTTTATACTGAAAATTATTGAAACTTCGGTTTTTGTTTTGCGTTTAAGCCTTAAAACAAGGAATTTTCAATATTGCAAAAACCGAAATTTCAACCGTAATCAGTATATCATACCGAGCGCAACAAATCGCAACGAAAATTGGTTGCGACTGTCCCAAAGCGAGACGAGAATCCTTGATTTTCATACGCTAAAACATAATTCACACTCCCGTTTTAGACAATGAGTTATACCAGCGAGTGATACCAGCCCTATATTTTCAAAGATTTCGTTTCCAACGGCTTGCATTTTATCTTCTCGCAAAGGATAATGGATGCTGAATAGCCTTACAACATAAGAGGAGTTTCCGTATGAAAAAAATCCTGCCCGCTCTCACCCTCGCCGTACTGTTTGCTTGTCCTGCGGCGTTTGCCCAGATTGATGACAAGGAGAAAGATGAAGGTTTCGTACAGATTTTCAACGCAGCAGACCTGAATGATTTCTCCTACGACCCCAACGTTTGGAGCATCAAAGACAAAATTATCGTTGGACAAACTGCCGCCGAGGGTCCGGCAAAGTTGAAGTATAACACCTTTCTCATTTGGAAAGGCGAACCGGTCGAAGATTTTGTTATGCGTTTCGACATCAAAGTCTCCAAATCCGGTAATTCGGGCTTGCAGTACCGCAGTTGGGTACTGCCAGACCCGCCGTACCGAGTGAACGGCTATCAAGCCGATTTCGATGGTTCTCACAATCACTCCGGCATTATGTACGCCGAAGGATTCGGCGGAATTCTTTGCCAACGCGGCAAAGAGTCTGTCATTGAAGCAGGACGTAAGTCCCGAACCGTCAACGAATTTGCGGCAAGTGCCGACTTGAAGCAAAAACTCAAAACAGAAGACTGGAATTCCTACGAAGTTACCGCCGAAGGTTTTACGTTCACGCACAAAATCAACGGCGAAGTAATGAGCATTACCAAAGATGACGACCTTTCCGGTCGGAAAGCGGGCGGAATCCTTGCTTTTCAAGCCCACGCTGGTCCGCCGATGACGGTAGAAATCAAGAATATCCGCCTAAAACGGATTAAAAAGAGCAGCGAAGTTCAATAGGGACAGCGTTCAAGAGGTGAACAGCCTTTAAGGTTGTTCCCTGATTTTTTTACGCAGCCCTCTTGCAACCTTTTTTGCCGGATGGTATAATGCGCTGCCAAATACCTAAATTTAACGTTTGTCAAAATTCCGAGCGGCTTTACCTGCCGCCACCAACTTCTAACTATTCAACACAATGACACGAGTTCTCGTTGCAGATGATTCCAGTACAATGCGGAAAATCATTCTCCGGTCGCTTCAGGCAGTCGGTGTTAAGGACGTTGCTGAGGCTTCTGATGGAAGTGAAGCCGTTGCCATTTTTGCTCCCGGAAAGTTCGATATGGTTCTCACCGATTGGAATATGCCCGGTATGACCGGTCTCGAAGTCCTCAAAGCCATTCGGGCGCAGGACGCAAAGATTCCCGTCATTATGGTTACGACCGAAGCCGAAAAGACCAGAGTGCTTGAAGCCATTCAAGCCGGTGTTACGGATTACCTCGTCAAACCGTTCACGCCGGATATGCTCCGCGAAAAACTAGAAAAACACGGATGTTAACGAATTGATGCAGGATAATGGACAATTATCAAGAAAGTGGATACCATAACGTTTTGAATTCGTGCTTCGATTATCAATTACTAACCGCCAACCAATTAAAATGCAAGTGTTCTCAAAACGAATCCTAACACTGTTGTTTGCCGTGGTGCTGTTGCCGACGGGTGCGCTTTGGGCGCAGACTACGACTAACTCTACAAATTCGACGAGATCAACGAACTCAACAAATTCGACCAACTCGACTAACTCAACCAACTCGACAAACTCGACAAACAATTCCGGCGGGGGCGGTACGATAACGAACCCGGATATTGAGTTTAGCCCGATACCCGGCGGCGTTCTCGTTGATGCCAAAGGCGTATTACAGCGGTACCCTGTTTTGGATTACGGTACGGTAACGCAAAAACAACTTGCCGCCGCAAGATCTTCCTATACCGGTATTGCCAAAGACGTTGCAGTTAAAACACCGCTGCGTTTCGTCAGCCTGAACCGGCTCGAAAAAGCCGTCAGTGATGCAAACGGAACGCTTAGCGAAGAAATGAAGTATCTTGCCGGTCTTCAGGACATACGTTACGTTTTTTACTTTGCCGACTCGAAAGACATCGTTATTGCCGGTCCCGCCGAAGGCTGGTTTCCTGGTTTTGAAGGCGCAATGGTCGGGCAGATGTCGCTGATGCCTGTTTGCGAGTTGCAGGACTTGGTGGTTGCTCTCCGTGCTTTTGCCCCGAAAACGGACGGAGTTGATCGTGTCGGTTGTTCGATAGACCCGACACCGGAAGGTAATGCTCGTTTGCAGCAGTTTCAGAAAGATTTTGGTGCGGCAAACCGCCGCCGGTTCGGCGAATTCCTCGATGGAATAAAACAAAGTCTTGGAAATCAAACGGTACGTATTGACGGTATTTCCGGTAAAACGCACGCTGCGCAGATTTTAATTGCTGCCGATTACCGAATGAAGCGTATTGGCATCGGTGCCGATGAGCCGCCCGTTCGGATGGAAACGTTTATCAAACGGACAACGCCGAGTATCGGCAATGCCCTCTTCCGCTGGTATTTTGTGCCGGATTACGAATCGGTTACGGTAACGGCGGACGGTTCGGGACTGGAATTGACGAGCAGCCGGGTCAAGTTGGTTGCTGAAGGCGAACTTGATGCGGAAAACGGCAGCAGCGGTAAAAAACAGCGGGCGGATGCGGCAAGTCTCGCTTATACACGGAGTTTCACGCGGAATTATCCGCAAATTGCCCGGCGGGTCTTGGTGTTCGCTCAACTGCGTAACTTTGTTGATATGCTTGTTGCGGCAGCATACATTCAGCAGCAGGACTTTTACGGCAAGTCCGGCTGGCAGATGACATTTTTCGGCGATGAAAAGAAATTCGCCCTTGAATGCTTCACTGCACCGCAAGAAGTCGAACCGGTTGTCGGCTATAAGATAACCAGCAGCGGCGGCACGCTGTTAGCTCCTATCGGCGGCGGTGTCGTCATTGAACCGGAATCCATCCTTGCCGAAGAAAACGTCACAACCGACAAAGGTAAGGTTACTGCGGTGAAAGACAAAGCCGCTGTTATACTGCCCGCCGGAGTATGGTGGTGGCAATAGCGGTGCTGTTTCCGGTTTGCATTTGTTTCGCCGAAAAAGTAAAACGGTTGTTCGGTGGCGAGTGGCGAGTATACATACAGAAGTGAAAAACTCACCACTAACCGCTCGTCACTAAATGACCATTCGTCTTTTTTTGCGAAACAATTTCAAAACCGATACAATATAAATGTCTCTCAATGTTGTTTGCCCCGGCTGCTTGAAGCGGTTTCAGGTTAGTGACCGCTTTGCCGGTCAAAAGGGTCCCTGTCCGGTTTGTAAAACCGTTATTCAGATACCGAAAGCCCCTGTCAAAATTCAGGGCTTGCAGGGTGTTGGGTACGGCGGCACGAAAGCCGACCGGCCGTTTCTCAAACCGCTGGAACGGATTGTCCCCGATTTTGACGTACAAAATGCCTCTTGGTATGCTGTCGCTGCGTTTTGTATTTTTCTTGCCGCATTTTTTGTCGGCTGTATTTCAATGCCGCAGGGAGTCCGCAGTGGTATTGCTTTCTTCGGTCTTATCTTGCTGGCATTTCCGCTGTCGCTTTTCGGCTTTCAGGTGATGCGCAACAAGGAGCAACTTTTTATTTACACCGGTTGGGACTTGTACCGGCGGACAGGCATTGCGGCTTTGGGTTACGTTCTTCTTTGGCTCATTTTCGAGTATTTTCTGCAATACAGTAATGCGTTCGGCGTTATTAGCGTGTTGTATTTTGCCGTCTTTGCGTGTTTTGGAATGTTTATGACGGCACTGATTTTGGACATCCCGCCCGGTAATGCCTTGATGCACTTTTTTGTCTTTGCGGTTCCTGTCGTGTTATTGCGTTGTACATCAGGTTTGGATTGGTTTTGGATTATTCTTCCCAAAGTCCCTACCGGTCCGCTGCCGCCCGTGTGGGATTAGGCGAAAGAGCGAGGGGGGATAAGCCCCCCGATACCCTTTGTCTTGACAAAATGCTCTTTGTGTGTACAATCAGGGCGTAAGTGAGTCTAATTTTCTGAAAAGAAAGGAGATTTTTGTGGTCAAATTAACGCTTCGGGACAAAGAGTCGATTCAAGATGCCGTCCGCCGTTTTCGGAAACTAATCGAACGCAGCGGTCTTAAAAAAGAGATGCGCAACAGGGAATATTACGAAAAGCCCAGCGAAATCAAGCGGCGGGCGAAAATTCGTGCGGAACGCCGGAATATGCATCTTCGGAAACTCGCTGCCAATCCCCGTCTGTCATCAATGTGATTGTCAAGGGTCGGGGACATGTTGTCTCCGACCCTTGGGTTCCATCGGAGCGGGGAATGATATGGTGACTGTCCATATCAGTATTTCTGAAAATACGAACCGCGGCGAAATATTGAAACAATGCAAATAAGGGGCTGGCATAAATAATTGTCTGAAAACGAAGGAGGGGTGGGGATTTTTGTGCTATTTTGGTCCGCTTTTTCAGAGTGGTCAATAGCCTTGTTGCGTAACTTATAATCCGTTATTGGCGTTGATAATACCGCATATGAGTGTCATTCTTGCGAGATGAGTCGTTCGCCGGTTGCGGAAGGGATGTGCCATTATCTT
>JAITOZ010000182.1 GCA_031289675.1 Planctomycetaceae bacterium | reverse complement strand
TGCGAAAAATACGGTCTGCAATTCACTGGTCATTATTGGGAACACGGTTGGCCCGGCACATCGTGTGGTCCCGATAATATGGCGATGTACGTTTGGCATCAGCGTCCCGCCATTGATTTGCTGATGAACACGTACAACGACAGCCACTCCAACGCTCAGTTCGGCAATGTCCGCAGTGTCAAGGAATTGGCATCAATAGTGAATCAGTTGGGACGTTCCCGGACGCTTTCGGAAAATTTCGGAGCAGGCGGCTGGGACTTGCGTTTTGAAGACTTGAAGCGGCTCGGCGATTGGTCTTATGTTCTCGGCGTGAACACAAGCACCGAACATTTGTCGTACGTCACCATCCGGGGCGCACGCAAGCGCGACCATCCGCAGTCGTTTTCGTATCACGTAAATTGGTTCAAAGGTTATCACGTACTGGAAGACTACTTTACCCGATTGTCTTATGTTTTATCGCAAGGCAAACAGGTCAATCACGTTTTGGTCATTGAACCGACAACAACGGCTTGGATGTATCAGGGCGATGGATTACTCGGCAAAATCGGGCAGTCCTTCACCGACCTTGTCAATGCTCTCGAACATTCACAAGTTGAATACGATTTAGCAAGCGAAGATGTTATCAAACGTTTCGGCAAAGTGAGCGTTAATGATAACGGTAATCAGGTACGGCAGGGCTTGTTGCGGCGCAACAGGAAGACGGCTGCCGATACTGCGCCGGTGTTTTCGGTCAACAAGGGACATTACGACCTCGTCATCATTCCGCACAGCACGGAAAATCTTGACGCTGTTACGGTGAAACTGTTGACAGAGTACGTGAAAAACGGCGGACAGTTATTGGTTTGCGGCGATTTGCCGAACCGCATTGACGGTAAGGAAAGCAAAATGCCGGAAGAGATTCAGAACCGCTGCCGCAAGACTGCGCCCGGCGAAGCGGTGAAGATTGCCGCCGAACGTACCGCTAAAACCGGTTTGTCGATTACTGCCGAACCGCAGCGCGGCGTGTTTCATCACCGCCGTATGCTGAAAGACGGCGAAGTGCTGTTCATCTGCAATTCCAACCAAAACCAGTCGGCAACGGTGGAAATCAAAGCGGATAAGAATTTTCAGGAGTGGAATCTGTTCACCGGACAGTTCGTTTCGGCAGCGGCGGACACCATCACACTGCCGCCGTCGGGAAGTATTTTGCTCGTCAGCAGTAAAAAAACGAATGTTGCCGCAGCGGGAAAAACTCCGGCGGAAACTGTTTCTCGTGCGGGTTCTCCTGTAACGGTCAAACGTTTAGAAGACAACGTCTTGACGCTGGATTACGTTGATGTCAAAATCGGCGGCGAGGAGAAAAAAGATGTCTATGCTTGGGCGGCGAACCGCTGGATTTTCCAGAAACACGGCTGTCCGGCAGGAAATCCCTGGGATCATCAGGTTCAATTCAAAGACGAATTGATTACAAAAAAGTTTCCGGCGGACAGCGGTTTCGAGGCAGCGTATCATTTTACGCTGCAAGACGATGTTACAAAAAATCTGTCCATCGTGATTGAGCGTCCTGACTTGTACAAGATTTTCTGTAACGGTATTGAAGTCAAGGCAGAACCCGGCGTTTGGCATTTTGACCGCTCTTTCGGTAAAATCGATTTATCGAAGGCTGCCAAAACCGGCGAAAACACGGTCAAAATCGTTGCCGGTCCGATGACGATGGAACACGAACTCGAACCGGCTTATTTGCTCGGCAACTTTTCGCTGCAAAATGCCGGCAAGGGTTTTACCGTAACTGCCGCCAAAGCGTTGGAGTTTGCCAAAGAGGAATCGCCGAGCGAAGTTCAGGCAAATCACAGTGATGCACTCGAAGGAATTTCCTGGCTTTCCGCCGGAGTTCCTGCCGATAAATCGCCGGCATTGGAGTTTACGTTCGAAAAGGAATATCTGGTTGCGGCGGTACGGATTTGGAATTACAACGAACGGAACTTGAAAAATCGGGGCGTGAAGTCGGTTGAAATAACCGCTTTGGGCAAATTGAGCAAAGTTGACTTGCCCCTTGCCGACGGTAAACCGTTTGATGTGCATTTTGCTTCGCCGGCATTGGTGAAGTCCGCTGCGTTCAAAATCCTGTCGAATCACAACGGCGTTTCGTACCCGGTTGCGGATGGTGCGAAACCGGCGGATGACGGTTATGTCGGTCTGTCGGAAGTGCAGTTTTTAATCAAGTCGGCAAGCGGACAACTTACAGCGGTTAAGAATGTGAAGGTAAAAGCGTCCAGCGAATTAACGTCCGGTTTTGACCGCGGGGCAGATCATCTCGTTGACGGCAGCGGTCTTGGTGCGGATACGGCAGTGCAGGGCTGGAATGTTCAGGGAATGCCGTTTTACAGCGGTGAGGTCGAATATTCGCAGCAATTCCAGATAGCGAAAATAGATGCGAAAAAGCGTTACTATGTCAAACTGCCGGAGAGTCCGGAGGACGGGGACCAACGGCGACTCGGTACAGGTCACAGCGGCTATGTCGAACTGCCGGGTAGTCCGAAGGGCTGGTACGGAGCAACGGCACAAATCGTTGTCAACGGCAAGGATGCGGGCTTTGTTGTTTCGGCACCGTGGAAAACGGATGTTACGAAATTGCTGAAAGACGGAGACAATACCGTTTCTGTAATTGTTTATGGAACGCCGAAGAATCTGTTAGGACCGCATCACGCCGGACAGTTGCGCGGCAGTGCGTGGCCCGGTCAGTTCTACAAGGCGCCTGAACATCAGCCCGGCGGCGCAGCGTACGACACCATCGGCTACGGTTTGTTCAAGAAATTCGGATTAACGGTTGAATAAGGGCGCAATAGGAAGGCTAGTCTGCGATAGCGGCGGCTTTATTTTGTACAAAAGGAGGAGAAATGACCGCCGCTGACCGCAAAGGTTAAGCGGCACGATTTTCTTACTCCATACGTTCACCGGCAATTATTTTCTCTGCTGAAACCGTTCCCGAAAGAGGCAGGGGCAGAATTTGCCGGAAATAATCTTTTCCGCCTTGACATAATTTAACATTTTGCCGAAAATGGAGCGATACTCATTTCTGACCGGCTGCGGTCTATTTACGAAAGTACCATTTGCAGAATGACAAACGAAAACAAAGAAGCACCCGGCAGTACGGCACGTATCATTCGGGAATATGCCGAAGCCATCAGCGTTGCACTGGCTTTGGCGTTTATTTTCAAGGCTTTTACTGTCGAAGCCTATATGATTCCGACCGGTTCGATGGCTTCGACCCTGATGGGAAGGCATAAGGATGTCAACTGTGAGGTTTGCGGCTATCCGTTCCAAATCGGTGCCAGCAGGGAAGTTGACGAAAACGGTTATGCCGGCGGACGGGATGCTGCTGTGGTTGTCGGTACGTGTCCTCAATGCAACTTTTCAATGTACGTCGGCGATGACAACACGGCAAAACAAACGTATATGTCCTATAACGGCGACCGGATTTTCGTCAACAGGTATCTTTTCGATTTTCGGCAGCCGAAACGCTGGCACGTGACCGTGTTCCGGTATCCGGCAAATCCGTACATTAACTACATTAAGCGGCTCGTCGGCTTGGAAAATGAAACGCTGCAAATTCACAACGGCGATATTTTCGTCAAAAAGGACGGTGAAACGGATTTTAAGATACAGCGCAAACCGCTGCGGGCTTTGTCGTCTATGCTGCGTCCGGTCAATGACAACGATTACGTTTACGCTCCCATCATCAAACTGGGGTATCCGGCAAATTGGTACGGCGATGAAACGTGGAAATGTTCTGATGATTACAAATCGTTTGAAACAGAACAAAGCGAAACCGGCAGCGGTCAAATCAGTTGGCTGAAATACAGGAACGTTCATCCGTCGGCAGACGAATGGGCTGAACTGTTAAACAATAAAATACCGGAATCGCCGGACCGGGACAAGCCGATGCTTGTTACCGATTTTCTCGCATACGATTCGGCAATGACATCTTCCAGCGGTTGGAAACCGGAAATGCGGACGGCAAAAATAGAAAAGAACGGTACAGTCCGCACCCTGCAATTACCGTTACAAAATGCGGCGGTGATGGGGCAAAACTGGGTCGGCGATTTGGTTTTAAGTTGCCGTTTGTCCGTCCTCGATACGAAGGGAAAAGTAACACTCCGGCTGATTAAAGGAGGTATCGCTTTTCACTGCGAAATTGACCTGACAACAGGACAGGCTGCCTTTTCGATACCGGACGTACCGGAGTTTCCCGTATTTTCCGTAACAACACCGATAAATAAGGCGGGGCAATATGATGCCGCATTTTATAACGTTGATGAACAATTACGTCTGTTGGTCAACGGTAAAGAAATTGATTTGCAGGGCAAGGGGAATTATGATACGCTGTGTTTGCCGGAAAGTAAATTAGCAAGAGACCGCCGGCCGACTGCGGCAGATTTGGAACCGGCAGCGTTCGGTGTCAGCGGCGGAGCGGTGTTGCGTATGGAACATTTGAAAGTACAGAGAGATGTGTATTATATTTCCTGCAAAGATGTTGTTGATGATATGCAGTGCGATTTAGTCAATTCGCCTTTTTCGTCCGGTAAGATGTATCCGCCCAGCGAAAACAACTACCGGAAATTGCTGATGACACCGGAACGTTGGAACAATTTCGGCGAGACAAGAATAACGGAATTCAAGTTAGGCAAGGGGCAGTTTTTGATGTTAGGGGACAACAGTCTGCAAAGCAAGGACGGACGTTTGTGGACGGGCGATGGAATACCGTTTTATGTGGAGCGGAAGTATTTGATAGGCGAGGCGGTATTTGTTTATTGGGGACACGGTTTGCGGATTCCCGGTACGAGGATTGCGCTGATTCCCAACTTTCCAACGATGCGTTACATTGACTAGAAACAGTTACAAAATGAACCACAAGCGGAGAAATTGATGTCCGCCAAAGCCGACACGGTCTTGAATACCCTGCGTTCGCTCTATCCCGATGCGGCTTGTTCCCTGATGTACCGCAATCCGCTCGAATTGTTAATCGCAACCATTCTTTCCGCCCAGTGTACCGACATTCAGGTCAACAAGGTTACGCCGGCACTCTTTGCGAAGTACCGCAGTGCCGAAGATTTTGCTAGCGCCCCTATAAAAGAATTCGAATCGGCAATCCGAACGACCGGCTTCTTTCATAACAAAGCAAAAAATATTCAAGGGGCTTGTCAGATGATTATGCAGCACTTCGGCGGCAGCGTTCCTGATTCGATGGATGCTCTCGTTTTACTTCCCGGAGTCGGACGCAAGACAGCCAACGTGGTGTTGAGCAATGCGTTCGGCATCAATGCCGGCTTCGTTGTCGATACGCACGTGTTCCGTATTTCCCGCCGTCTCGCTTTGGCGAAAGGTTCTACGCCGGAAAAAGTTGAACAGGAACTATGCCGGACATTCAGGCAAAGCGATTGGGGGGATTTAAGTCATTTGCTGATTCAATTCGGACGCAGTATTTGTACGGCACGGAATCCGAAATGCGGAGAATGTCCTTTGAAGAGTTGCGCAGGACGATTAAAGAGCAGAGGACATTAGGGCATATTGACGCTCAAAATTGGACCGATGATGGGTGTTGAACCGCAGTCCCGATAAGAGCGGAGTGCGGGCGGTTACAATGCGGCTAACTCTGCGAAAAAATTCGGGAACGTCTTTTGCGTACACTCCGGGTCAGCAATCTGCACGCCGGGGATTTTCAGTCCCGCAACCGCAAACGACATCGCCATCCGGTGGTCGTCATACGTTTGAACCGTAACCCATTCCGGCGGTGCAGCAGACGGCGGAGTGATTTTCAAACCGTCCCGCCGTTCTTCGACTATCGCCCCGAAACGGCGAAGTTCCGCTGCCAACGCCGCTATCCGGTCAGTCTCCTTAAAGCGGACGTGCTCGATATTCGTGATTTCCGTTGTTCCTTCGGCAAACAATGCAGCAACCGCCAGTGTTTGAGCGGTATCGCTAATCGAATTCATATCAACGCAAATACCCCGCAGCGGTCTGTCAACCGGACGTGAAACAGTTATTGAATCATTGTTCCAACGAACATCGCAGTTCATTTGAGCAAGGCAATCGGCAAACGCAACATCGCCCTGCAAAGAATTTCGGGACAAACCGGGAACGGTTACGCTGCCGCCGCAAACCGCTGCCGCCGCAAAGAAATACGATGCCGCCGATGCATCCGGCTCAACTGCGTAAATGCCCGGCGATTGGTACGGCACTCCCCGGCGAAACGTAAAAGAGTCAAAACCGCCGTCAAACGCTGTGTTTTCGTATGTTGCGCCGAAAGACTGCATCATCCGCAGCGTCATTTCAATGTACGGTTTCGACACAAGTTCGCCCGTCAAGCGGATTTCGATATCCGAACGGCGTGCCGCAAGCGGAGACGCAAGCAGCAATGCCGTCAGAAATTGGCTCGAAACGCTGCCGGAAACGGTTGTCGTCAATGTTCCGTCCGTCCGCTGCATCTGCGGCGCAGGAATTGCGGGGTGAATGTGAAGCGGCGGAAATCCTTCGGCATTTTCGTATTCAATGTTTGTACCGAGCGGCTTCAATGCCTCAACGAGGTCTTTAATCGGACGCTGGTGCATTCGTTCTTTTCCGTAAATCCGGTAATTGCCGCCGGTGAAGGCGAGCATTGCCGTCAGGAATCGGGCAGTTGTGCCGCTGTTGCCGACATAAATGTCTGCCGTTTTGTTGGGAAACGTACCGGCAGACGAACCGGTAACGGTGAAGCGGCGGTCGGCGGGTGAATGTTCGGCGGGCAGACCGAGTTGTTTCAAAGCCTTGAACATTACGCCGGTATCTTCGCTGTCGAGCGCACCGTCTAACACGGTTGCAGTGTCGGCGAGGGCAGCGAGAATCAAGGCTCGGTTGGTAATACTTTTCGAGCCGGGCGGCGTAACAACCGCATTAAGCGGTGCCGTTTTTAAGGGACACAGGGCAAAAGACATTGTTGCAGAAAAAGATGAAAGAATAAATGATGGAATAATCTGTAATAATCAAGGGCGGGCGGCATTGACCCCCCGTTCCGAACGGCATTAGCGAACAACTCCAATATACCGCTAAAATAAAGTAAAGAGAATAAAAAAATATGCCGAAAAAGAAAAAAAACTGAATGATATACTTTTTTTTCATAAAAATTGTATATTATGAAAAATGTTGCCGGCAGTGAACCGGCAGATAACGACTAACCCCCGATGATAAGGAGTTTCCCGTGACCAAGACGCTGAACATTTCGCACCGTTTGAAAGAGACGTACTCAAATTCTGCTCCGTTCTGGAACACGAACCATTCTTCGGCATACCGGCAGATTCTCGCTGCCGCCGATGAAGACGAAGATGAAGAAGACGAAGATGACGAAGACTGGGACGAAGATGAGGATGAAGATGAAGAAGACTGGGATGACGAGTTCGATGAAGATGAAGAGTGGGACGAAGATGATGAGGAAGATGAAGAGTGGGACGAAGATGACGATGAAGATGAAGAGTGGGACGAAGATGACGAGGAAAAGGCAGGCGAGGAGTAACGCACTGCGGTGAGTTGCGGCAGTATGATGGCATCAGAACGGGAGGCGGGAAAGCCTCCCGATGTTCTTTGTCCGTTTGTAACAAAATTCCTGTTACAAAATTTTTCGCTCTTTTTCGGGCAATTGAAGCAATTCTCTGCGGCAAAGTTCACACAGACGCAGCATTGTTTTAAGCGGCAGCGTCTCCGCCCGTGTTGTCGCTCCGAAACGCATCTCATCCATCAATTCGTCAATGCGGTCTTTCGGAATCGTGTTTTTGAATGTACTGCATAGTTCAGAGCGTAAAAATTTACGGCGGTGAAAAAATATAGCCCGGCTGAATTCGTTGAAAAATTTTAAGTCGGGTATTTTTTTGCGCCTTTTTTCGTCAAGCGTCAAACGGATGATGGCAGAATCGACTTTCGGGCGGGGCCAGAACACGGTCGGTTTCATAAGGCGGATAATTTCCGTATGGCATTGCGCCTGCGTCCAAAGCGACAACGCTCCCCAATCCTTTGTTCCCGGCTTCGCAACAATGCGGTCTGCCAATTCCTTTTGAATCGTAACACACATCACCGCCGGCGGAATGTCCGTCAGCAGCAGGTTGGAAATCAGCGGCGTTGCAATGCTGTAAGGCAAATTGGCAACAAGTTTGAAACGGCGTTTCTCCCCGTCAATACCGGGCTTCGTCAATTCTTCCCGCACGGCTTCAAGAATTTCTTCCCGCAATTTATTCTTGTTTTTTAGAATATCAAGATTGAAAAAACGGATATTCGGTCTGCCGAAAAGTTCCTGTTTCGCCAATTCCTGCATCACCGGGTCAACATCAACCGTGATGACCGCAGCGGCTTTTTTAGACATCGGGGCAGTGAGCGAGCCGGTACCGGTACCGACTTCGAGAATAACATCGCCAGCATCAATGTTGCCGAATTCGTGAAGCAGCCGCAGAAGATTGAGGTCGATGAGAAAATTTTGTCCAAGACGGGATTGAGGACGGATGCCCACCGCCTCAAATTTTTTCATCAAATACGAACGGGTCTGATTTTGGTCCATTGCAACAAGAGTAATGCTTTGCGTTCTCTTTGTCAAGGATTCACATTCCCGCAATATAATACAGGGACGAAAACATTCCGCAACTTACCGATATTACGCAACCGGAAAATTCTCCCCGTGTTCATTGACCCATACAAAAGGCATAACAAGAGGCAAAGATACAACGTGTGTATGCAAAATATCACATATTATTAAAACTGCCCGACTATTCGATACGATTATTGATAGAGGGAACGCTAGGATTATTCCCTACAAACGGTACTATGCTTGTTTCCGAGTGGCGAGTTTTCGCTGCTGTATTCACGAGCCGCACGCCGCTCCCGCCAGACTAATAAAATTACAAGGAAGTAAGGAGACTTCAACGTGACACGAATCTATACCAATGTTCCGGCTATGGTCGCCCGTTCGCAGTTAACCCAGAATATGAGTGCGCTGCAAACCTCATTAGAGCGGCTCAGCACGGGCTTCCGAATCAACAGCGGTAAAGATGACCCCGCCGGTTTGATTGCCAGCGAAATCCTGCGCAGCGATATGACCGGTATCAATATGGCTATCAGGAACACTGAACGCGCCAATATGATGATTGCCACGGCGGACAGTGCGCTCAATCAGGTCACCAATCTCCTCAACACGATTCGCGGTCTCGTAACCGAGGCGGCGAATACCGGCGTGATGAGTGCCGAAATGATTGCCGCAAACCAACTGCAAACCAATGCCTCACTCGATGCCATCGACCGCATCGCCGCCCAAACGACTTTTATGGGGAAGAAACTCCTCGACGGGTCGCTTGATTTCAATATGGTAGGACAAGACCGCACGAATCTGCAAGACCTTGCGGTGCATCAGGTTACGTTCGGAGCGGAGAAGGCACCGGTTACGGTCAATTTCAATGTGCGCGGGGCGGCAGAGAAAGCGGCTCTGTACTACAACAATCCGGTTCTTGCCGAAAGCATTATGCTGTCCTGGGGCGGTAATTACGGCTATACAACGCTGCCGTTTGAGAAGGGCGCAACGGTTGCCGAAATTGCGCAGGCGGTCAATGCGACATCGGATACGACCGGTGTCATTGCGGAGGTCGGCTCCAATGCGATTAACGGCACGCTCTACACGAGTTCACTGGGATACGATAACGATATTATCATTACGGCAGGCACGGCGGGTTCGAGCGGCGGCAACCTCGAAGTGAAGTACCTGAAAGGGTCATCTACCGGCGTACAGATAAAGTACGTTGAGCCGCCGGACGGCAATTCGGCGGCAAAGTTGCAGGTGTATCTGCAAACGGAGGCGTACAAAGCGTCCGTTGCCGATGACATCGACAATACGGTGGATGCTAACGGCAATTCCATTCACGACAATAACGCCTTAAAGTTTACGGCAAACATCGAAGGGGCGCAGTACAATGATACGGACATCCATTATGTCGATGGGCAACTGACCGACCCGCGGTTCGGCGATGCGGCAGCGAACCCGACGGAAAATGCCAACTATCCTTATGCTTATTACAGCAGCGATGCGGCAAAGTCCGCGGCACTCTTCGGCAACGTGAACGGACTCACGAGTATTACTTCGTTACAAAGTTTGGGTCCCGGCAACTATTTTTCGATACAATCGAAAGCCGGCGGAACGGAGTACAACAACGTTGAAATGGAATTCGTTGCCGTTACTACTGCGGGTGATAACACCAACATTCCCGCCGGAAAGAATGCGGCGGCGGCTTACGTGGTTGCGACTGACCAGTACGGCAACGTTACCGGCAAAAAATTACAGATCTTCTTTCGGGACGACGGAACAAATCAGGCAACGATTCAGGATGTTCAGGATGCCTTGAAGATAGAGCGGCACGAAGGAGCGGACGGAAAAATCGTTGCGGGTGCGTTTGAATTGGTTGCGAGCAATGCGAACGTTTTAACACAAACATTAGCCGCAGCCGATGCCGGCGCACGCAGCAACACGAACAACAGCGGCGGTAAAGCCGGTACGCTTTTCATTGTCCTGCCGCCGCAAACGACCAATACTGCCAGCGCGGATTACGGCAAGATAGCCAATCCGGCTTATACGGCAGGTCCTTATGACCCGAATGACGTAACAACGCACGAGTTCATTGATGCCAACACGATTAAGGCGTTATTTAATCTGGACAATCAGGCATCGAAGGGCAGCGAGCAGGCGGCTGCGCTCTTTACCGTTGAGAGTACGGCGGATAACAGCGGCACGGGACTGATGCACCTGTACAATTACAACGTTGATGCTAACGGCGACCCTGACGCAGCCGGCACAGCCACACGTATCGTCAAGACGGCTTTTGACAAGGCGTTCAAGGACGGCGTTACGGGCGGTGATGTGATTACGACGGCGGCGGAACTCGTTACGGCGTTGAACAATTCGGCTTATTGGGGACTGACGCTGACTCACGATATGTTAGCCGAATTGTCGCTGGAGAACGTGAATGGGCTGTATTATGATGCGACCAATCCTCCGCCGCTGACCGCTGCGCTGGCACCGGGGCAGCACGGGTTATTTGCTGTTTCCGCTTTTGAAGAAGTGGCGTACTACGGCGACCCCAATGACGGGACGGCACTGCAATTTCTCGGTGAAAAGAATTCGCCGAGCATCCGCTTTGTGGCGGAAGCGGGCAACAGCAGCATTTGGATTGACCGGACGACTGTACCGGACGTGGTCGGCAATGCGCAGGCGGTTTTGACGGCGCAGGACAGCGGTGCCAGTCTGACGATTACAGCGGTGAAAACGGGCGGCAATTATGATGATGTGCAGTTTGTTTTCAAACGGATTAGCGAAGACGATGCCGCCTTACTCGGAATAGACCGCAAGGACGGTTGGGTCGAATACGACCCGGGAACATCCTTTGCCGAAGCACAGATGACGTTCAAAGATGCCGCCGGTGTCTCTGTTCCGAATTCGGCATTCACGCTGAAAGCCGATGAGCGGGGCGACCAGTACAACAATGTCTCCGTTGTGATGCGGTCGGAACCGAGTATGGTTGACAACGAGGACGGTATTGATGACGGTATTATCGTCCAGTTTGATTCTAAAACGAATCAGGTGCGTGTTTCGATAGACAGCAGCAAAATTCCCGGTGCAACGACTCAGGAAATCATTGCGGCGATTAACAATGCCAAAATCGGTTTCACTGCGGAATTGTCTTATGCCGAAGATCCACAAAACGACGGCAGCGGTATATTCGGCGGCACCGGCGGGCTTCCTTTACCGGAACAAGGCTTGACGGTCGGCAATACGGGAGAGACCGGCGGACATTTGGGCGGAACGGTAACGGTCTGGCTTGCTGATGAGGAGAATGACGGAATATATGCTGCGCCGACACAGGAAGATATTGTCCGCCTCATCAATGCGGATGCGGTTGTCGGCAAGTTGTTCACGGCAAAGGCGTACAATACGGTCGCAGGCGGCGATTCCAAAGTCATTGACTTTGTGAAAGACGGTCCTGTCGTTACGAGCGGCGGACTCATTTCCAAAGGGGCGATTACCGTCCACCTCGCTACCGATGCAAACGGTCTCGTGCTGACGACGGCAAAGGATTTGGCAGCGTGGTGGGAACAGCAAGACCCGGCAACGGTCGATAACATCAGTTTGAGCATTGTCCGTCCGGTCGGGGCGCAGTGGGACGAATGTAACGACCCCTACGGCAACGGCTTACTCAAGCCGACCATTTCAATCGGCGACTGCGACCAACTGGTTGTCGATGATATTCAGTTTGTCGGCTGGAACGATAAACTGGACTATGAATATTTTATGGCGGAAAGAGCGAAGGGAACAATGACTTCGCAGCGGGGAATTGATTCGTCTTACGAATTAGTTGCCAAGCAATACGGAGCGGAATGGAACGGTTACACGATTCAGTACATCAACGATGATTCGCTTACGGGTTATTTTGCCGACAATTTCGTTGAAGGTTCGGATAAAAGTCCGTATGATGCGGACGGCAATTACGTCGGTTTTGAACGGGACGACTGCGGCAACCTGATAACGCCGTCATCCAGCACGGAAAAAGGGCTGCGTATGGAGTACGATGAAGCGGCAAAGAAAATCGTCATCTACGTCCGCTTCGGTGCCACTACGGCAAACGATATTGAGCAGTTAATCGAAAGCGATGAGCGGACACGCACCAAGTTCGAGGTGAACCAACTCGGCACCGGGACAGGATTGATTAACGCTGAAGACGATACGTTATTAACCAAGGACGGGGCTTTGCCTCCGGGCGGTTTGAACGGGGCAAAATTGCTCTTCGGTGCCGATGCGACCGATTACCGGCTGATATTCCGAAGTCTGGAGTACGGCAGCGATCAATTTGTGAACGTGCTGGCAACGGCAAAAGACGGCGGAAATACCACCTTTTCGCTCTACGATACGAGCGGAAACATCGTTGAGAAGTCTTACGGCAAGGACGTGGACTTGTTGATTAACGGCATAAAAGCCATCGGTTCCGGTTTGGATGCCGCTTTGGCTACGTCAACATTGGCACTGGATGCCGTGTTAAGCGAACAGGCGGCAACGACCGTCGGCTGGAGTTCGTCTTTCACGATAACCGGCGGCGGGGCAACGTATCAAATCGGACCCGATGTCGTATCGAAACAGCAGATTACGCTCGGAATCCAAAGCGTTGATACGATTCATCTCGGCGGGGCATCGGGAAAGTTGTTTCAACTTTACACCGGCGGTGATGCGGATTTGTCAACCGACACGAACAAAGCGTTTCGGATTATCGAGGAGTCGCTGTTAGCCGTTACGCAAATACGCGGCAGACTCGGTACGGTTCAAAAGGCAACGTTTGATACGAATATCACGGTGTTGCAGGATACGTTGAGCGCGATTACGGAGGCGGAGAGTCAGATTCGGGATGCCGACTTTGCGGAGGAAACGTCAAACTTGACGCGGGCGCAAATTTTGGTGCAGGCGAATATGAACACGTTGAGTATTGCCAACCAGATACCGAACTATATGTTGAGTCTCCTCGGAGGGTAAAAGTAGACTTGTTCCCTAAGCGTTTTTTTGTTTTTTAATCGCGAAGGCGCGAAGACCGCAGAGACATTTTCTCTGACCCCAGTTCGGCAAGCGTAATTTGGACAAACGGTATTATGTTTAACAAAAATACGACAAAGTATTTTACAGTTTGTTTGTCAGTATCCGGCAGCCGCCGAACATATCTTATGTTCCATTTTCTTCTCTTCTTCGTGTCCTTTGCGTCTTCGCGATAAAAAACGATTTTGCAGGTGACCTGAGTGACTGCCGCTGTTAGTTGAGCGGGAAATCGGGTAG
>JAITOZ010000181.1 GCA_031289675.1 Planctomycetaceae bacterium | reverse complement strand
GTTGAAGAACTCATTTTATTTTGGCAAACGATGCCCGAACGTATCAGCAAAACCTGCTGCAAAAACTATTTCAAATACTGCGGATATTGACAGGACGATTAAAAGAAACGGGCTAGGGGACGGCAACCTGAACCCCACCTTTCCAGAATTGCCGTTCATAGGAAAATCCCTACAGTAGGGAGTTCGGCAGTTGCCGAAAGACTTTTCTAATCATTCCGTAAAGTTCGGATTGGCGAACTAGAAAAAAAACGATTGCATAGAACAGGTAAAATGAGTAAAATTCGACGGCGAGCGGGTTTATCCTCATACACATCGACATTTTGCAATGCTCTGTGGCAAAGTGGAGAGTACAATCGCGGATGGTGACGTATTCTAATCCGGTGATACCCGGCAGACGGGCTGCATATTGCGGTGCGCACCGGCAAGAAGTCGAACAAGGCGTGCGGAAGAACCGCAACCGGAAGGTTGCGGCTGTCCTAATGTCGGTCTTTTCGCCGATTCGGGTATTGACACGTGTGCGATTCTTTCTCTCCGTTTACATTTGCCTTTCCGTTTTTACTGCCGCTGCCGCTGCACAGGAATTAGGTGCTAACGACACCCGAAACAAATACGCCCTGCTTATCGGCATTAACGAATATCAGGACAACGATGTTTTCGTTCCGCTAAAAGCCCCCGGAAATGATGCCGCAGGTTTGAAAGAACAATTCGAGGCACTCGGATTTGTCGGAACCGATATAATGACAAGTGCGTCCGGCGGCGGATTCCCGCATTGCAGCACCGGATACGCTGGTTTCTGTCGATAATGTGATGCTCATATTGCAGCAGTCCAAAGCGAAGTTCAAGTTTTGCTTTATGAACGCTTGCCAAGAAATCGTTCAGCAAAGGAACACCGGCGTGTTAAAAAGCGGCAGCGGTGATATTTACGGTGCGTTAGCGGTGCCGCTGCCGAAGAATCGCAGTCAGCAGGGCGGCGGTATTACCCGAATGTTTGCGTGTGCCGAAGGACAAAACTCTAACGGCGGTTATCGGAACGAGTGGAACGACCCTGAAAAGAAATGGTACGGCTATTACACCCGCACTCTTATCGAAGGATTGAAAGGCGATGCCGACGAAGATAAAAATGGAACGATAACGTTTTTTGAGTTGACCCGCTTCGCAACGGCAGAGGTACAAAAAATGTTTCAAGGAGCAGCATTTGCCGACAGCCAAGACCCGAATGCGATGCTGGATTTAACCGGCGACCCCGTGCTGGCAGTGGTGCCGCTTAACGGACTGCTTTACGATTTGCTGCGTGAAAAATGGAACATACTGAACAGCGTGAATAAAAAAGCGCAAAACTTAAATGAATGTTTCGCTTTGGTGTTGAACGGCAAGCCGGTGTCGGTGAAGAATCAGAGGGATGTTGATGACATACTCGGCAGCGAAGAAGAATTCAGCGCAGCCGCCGGAACGTTGAAGTTTGAATCCGTTGCTGACCTGACGGAAATCCGTGCTATTACGCAGCAGTGCCGCAGCCGATTTTCCCAGCGGCAAATCATTGCCAAACTTATTAAACATTGCAGAAAAATTAAAGGAGGCGGAAAACAAACTGTCGCATAACGTTTATCAACTTATCACCGGACGTACCGGAAACACAAAGCACGATGCTGAAATTGAAGGCATCATTGACAGAGAACGCAGCGGCAAACCGTGTTCCGACCAATGGGATATGCTTAACGAGGTATTGCAGGATTATCAGCGGTCCTGTGTGCAACTGAACCGCAGGTACAACGAATTGGTACAGGAAAAGCAGTTGGGACAGGGGCAGAAAAAAATTGCCGAAACCTTTGCGGCTGCGTATTTTTCGCCGGATGTTTCGGTGCGTGCTTTGGTTGCGTTAGGACGGATTGCGGGCGGCTACCAAAAGCGGCGAGACACGGGAGCGGCAGTTATCAACACCGATGAATGGAGTAACCGCGGCAGCACGGAACGCAATTCTGAAAAGGCATTCGAGTTTTACAAGAAAGCGGCGGACTTGGGCGATGACGAAGGACAGTATTATGCCGGCGATTGTCTTTACAAAGGACGCGGCACCGCACAGAACACAGCGGAAGGGTTGAAACTTTATCAGAAGAGTGCATACCAGCATAACAATCAGGGCGAACACGCACTCGGCAATATAATGTTTCAGGAATACCGGAATAGTTATAAAAATAATCCGGGGGATTCCGGCAGATGGCAGAACGCATATATTCTGTCGAATATGTACCAATGGCTGGCGTATGATGTACCGTTTGACGATGATGGTAATCCGATGCAGCGGCGTTATAAACCGGCGGACGAGCGGCGGCAAAGCGTTTTGAATGAACTCGAAAAATTGCACCAAACCGGAACGATAGATATGATCCGCGACACGCTGCCAGCGGTCAACGATCCTCAGGCGGAACAACCCAAAAACCGGCTCCGTAATACCAAACGTTAACATCACCGTCGCCGAAACATCGGCACTGTAAATCACGGCATCAGTGATTTCCGCGTGTCTCGGCGTTTTGTGGTTCGCTTTCTAATTTTACCGATTGCCGCCGCCCGCCGGAAATTGTCCCGCCGTTCTGTAAAATAAACATATTCAATTGCATCGGCATCGCTGCAATTTCCTCGGCTATTTTCGCCTGCACTGGTGGTTTTATCGCCCAGTATTGCGACCATAAACCTGCCGCCGAAATCACGGGCGGCTTCGGCAAGAGTAATAAGGCGTTCTTTGTTTTCTAAAAAAATCTCAACATTTCCCCAACACATTTCAGAGCCGCCATCGCAAGATGGCGGATATATCGTCGGGAAAATCGAACGGTCTGTTACCCTTCAAAATGCAGCGTACCGAACCGTTCCGGTACGTGTGCCGTTTCCGAGAATGTCGGCGACCAGCCGAGGAACCGGTTTTCGCCGCAATCGTGCCGGTAAAAATTAATCCGCCAACTCTGTCCTGCGGACATTGCCGCCGAAAATGTCTCCGCCGGTATTTGAATGTCCGTCCGCCAAATCCGGCACTGCGTGTCAATCGACACCCTGCTTGTAAAACCGCTGTCCCAAAGAAAATCGCGGTGCGGCAAATCAAGACGTAAATCTAACCGTTCGCCCGTCGGTGCCGTCTGAAATTCAGCATAACGGTTCGGCACGTGCGTATCCGTGCTGATAAAGACCTCAACAACATCGCGGTTCCAAAGTCCGATACGTTTGCCCTCAAAAATTGCCGGCTCGAACACCGTTAATTGCCGGTACGGCGAATCATAGCGAATAAAAAAATATGCGGATGACCAAAGAACACGTACCGTTGTCCGCAAATCCGCTGCAAGCGCACCGCTCTTGATGTCCCGCTCAATACCGGCGGCATCGGCACGCTGCCAGTCAGACTCCGACGGCAGCACCGAAACACGCTTGGCAATTATCACCGGCAGTGTTTCAGACGGTTCCGTATTGTTTTTCGTATTCAGCAATTTTATTTTCGTATTGCAGTGTAATGCCGATGTCATCGAGTCCTTTCAGGAGACAATCGCGGCGGAAAGCGTCCACGGCAAAGCCGATGCGCAGACCGGCATCGTCGGTGATAACTTCGTTTTCAAGGTCAACGGTCAACCGCAGCGGTTTGCCCAATGTTTCTAATTCAAAAAGACCGGTAATCTGTTGTTCGTCCAGACGTATCGGCAGCAGTCCGTTTTTGAAACAGTTGTTATAAAAGATGTCCGCAAAACCCGATGCCAGAATGACACGGAAACCGAAATCTTCTAATGCCCAGGGCGCATGTTCCCGGCTGGAACCGCAGCCGAAATTATTCCGCGTCAATAGTATCGTTGCTCCTTGATACTCCGGCAAATTCAGCACAAAGTGCATATTCGGCTGTATTCCGCCTTCGAGATAACGCCAATCGTAAAACGCATATTTGCCGAAACCGGTACGTTCAATCCGTTTCAAAAACTGCTTCGGAATAATCTGGTCGGTATCGACATTATTCTTGTCCAGCGGCACAACCAGACCGGTGTGTTTGGTGAAAGGCTTCATTGTTTTATTTTACGGACAAAGACCAACGGCTATTCTACCCTAAAAACGGTTCAGAGAAAAGACCGGCATCTCAATTATTTTTCCGCCGTCAAACGGAGTACGTACATCACGTTCCAGTTTTTTCCGGTGATATAGACGTTATTGGTTTCGGCATCAATGCGGAATTTTTGCGTCATCTCTGCCAATTTTTCCGGCTATCCTTTGCCTTGGCAAGTTGGTCATTGGCACGCTCCAGAACGGTAGTGTCTTTAATATACTTGTCGAGTTTGCGGTACTTGTCTTTGACGACCGCTGTGGTACTATCGCAACCGGCGAAAAGAGCAATCTGCAAGATTGCTGCGGCAACGATAAACGTTACAGAAACGTTTATCGAGGGGCTTATTGCAGGACGGCGAAAGTTACCCCCCCAGTCTACCTAAATTAACATTGTCAGCATCTCGCTTGAAACCGGTCAATAGCCTTGTTGCGTAACTTATAATCCGTTATTGGCGTTGATAATACCGCATATGAGTGTCATTCTTGCGAGATGAGTCGTTCGCCGGTTGCGGAAGGGATGTGCCATTATCTT
>JAITOZ010000307.1 GCA_031289675.1 Planctomycetaceae bacterium | reverse complement strand
CCGTCTTGCCGCTTCGCGTGCTGCCTGAACAGCCGGAAGAAGCAGCGAAATTAAAATACCGATGATGGCAATGACAACGAGTAGTTCAACGAGAGTGAATCCGCAAGGCTTCTCTCTCTTACGTGAGGTCAATTTTGCAGCACTTTGCTGCTTCAAACTTGTTACAAACATATACTATTCCTTTCTTGGTTGGCAGTCATCTATTGACCGGCTGGTTATTTTTGCATTTCGCTCTTAAATAACCTGTTTGTCTATGTAATTAGTAGGAGTTATTATATTGTTATCTATTTTTTTGACAACCCCCTGCCTTAAAACACTATTATTGAATTGATAATTGAAAGTGGAAAATTACAAGAAAACAGAAAACGCAACGGTCTGAACAGTATTCTGATTCTCCATTATCAATTCCCTACGGGAGACTTGCCGCCTCTCCGTCACACGTTATTGGCAAGGTGATAAAGCAACTCCCAGTTGATATTGGCATCAATGCTGTGAATCGTTCCGTCGCCGGCGGCAAAGTGACAAATTCCCTGATAAATCCCGCCATAAACGGCGTGATACAGATTTGCACCTAAGTTTATCATTGCCATCATCATTGTCGTTCAGGACAAAAATTCTGCTGCCGTTGCCGTTTTTATGATAAACGCAAGAACTGTGCCAAAGAGACCGCCGTTCCGGTGTTGGTGAAGGAAAAAAAAGGTTTCGCCCTTGTTTTAAGGTGTTTAATTGTTGTTGTAAAAAACTATCTTATAGATTGGTATTTATTTTCAGAAGGCATTTCCAAACGTGACTAGGTTATTTAACGGGCAAACTACCGTATTACACGGGTTTGCTGTTAAATGCGGTAGTTTTCTAGAGGTGTTGGTACTGAAAACTTGAGCGATTATCGACATCGGAGAGCCGCTGCCGAGGGGCAGCCGTTGGCAGAAACGCAACTCCCCCCCCTTATAAATACGGGGAGGCTTACCCCCCCTCGCTCGTTAATACCTACCTATCACTCGCCGCGGTTACTTTGTGTCGATTCGTTGCGGCAGATCAAGAACTTTCGATTCCAAACCGGCTTTGGCGAACACAATGTAAAGTACAAAACCGACAACGAATGCCGAAAGCGGCGGACACGGTATCTCAAAGGGCATTGTTTGTCCGAGAAATTTTGTAACAACGAGTGTTGCTCCGCCGACGATGAAGCCAACAAGCCACGAAAGCCAGCCGGCAGGATTGAAACCGGCTCGCGGTCCCGCCCATTTGAAACCGGACAAAATGTAATCGGCAGCCATTGCTCCGCAAATTGGACCGAACGACGCACCAATCACGGTGAACACATCGCCAGCCTTGCCCGCCAAACCAAAAATCACCAAAGCGATTGCCGCCGCAACTCCGACACCGCAGGAAGCCCACGGATTGATTTTCGGAAATGATGTTTTAATGCAGTCCGCCGCTATCAACGTACAAAAACAAGCGGACGGAAACGCTGCAATCGCCAGCAGGAACATACAAATATCGCCGAGTTGCTTGCCGAGAACGGTTCCTAGCAATCCTGTAACAGGAACGACTCCCGCTTTATCCTGCGTACCGGCAATCACAATCAGGGCAGCAATACCGGCAAAAACCGTCGGCAGAACAACGCCAACAAGTCCGCCCAGTTGAACGGCAGTGCCGTTTTTATTGCCGCTTCCGAAACCGACACCGGCAGCACCGGCAGTAGCGAAAAAGCCGATGACATAAGCGCACATCAGCGAAACAACGCCGAGTTGCTCACTGCCGTAAAGTTTGACACCTTCGGCAACCTTCGGGATTTTTGACGCATCAAAATTGCCAGCAGTCCCCAGCGTGTTCACGAGGAGAAGCACGAGAATGGCTATCGGAATAATCGGCGTAAACGAGGCAACTTTGCCGACATATTGGATTCCTTTGAGTCCCATAAACATCGCCCCCAAAGCCCAAAGCGTTCCGAGAGCGAGATGGAGCAGCGACATTTCTCCTTGTCCAAACGGGGCGGCAAGGAGGAGACCGGCAAAAAAGGCGTTGACGCTCAACCAGCCGAATTGCAGCAGTCCCATCAGGAGACCGGGCATAAAATAACCGCCGGTCACGCCGTAAGTGGATGTTCCGACAACGGCAAGCGGCAGACCGGTTTTCATACCGAGCAAACCGGGAGCGAGATAGTAGAGAAAATGACAGAGAAAAGCGGCAAGAATTAACGCACCGATAGCAAGCGGCAAGCCGCAGGACAATGTTCCTCCGGCAACGCCTTGCCCGCCGGTAGGGACATCCTGCCAGAAGACGAACCAGAGCATCACTCCGGCGTAGGTTGCGGCGGTGGTTGTGAGCCAGCCGGAGCGGGCTTCTTTCGGATTCGGCGTTGCCGAAGTTACATAATCGGGCAGTTGCGACATAAGGGGCTCCCTTGTTACAAAAAATGACGTTTACTTTTGGAATACCATCGGCTAACACTATGCGGGGGCTAACACCTCCGCATAGTGTTTAATCGACTATCTGTTTTGTTCCTTTGAGAAACTGATAGAAAAATTCGGCGTTTGAGTTGAACTTTTCCAATTTTGACGTTAACGTTTCCATCGCATCAACCGGACTGCGCATCGACAGCGTCCGCCGTATCAATGTCGCACCCCGCAGGATTTCCGGCGGAAACAATTTTTCTTCGCGGCGTGTCCCCGACATTCCAATATCTATTGCCGGGTAAATTCGCTGTTCCGCCAACCGGTGGTCGAGGATGAGTTCCATATTGCCTGTCCCCTTAAATTCCTGAAATATCAAATCATCCATCCGGCTGCCGGTCTCGATGAGTGCCGTCCCGACGATAGTGAGCGAACCTCCGCCCTCAAAGGCGCGGGCTGTTGCGAACAACCTCTTCGGAATGTCCATTGCCTTGACATCGACACCGCCGCTCATCGTCCGCCCTGTGTTGCCGACCCATTTATTAAATGCCCGCGCTAAGCGGGTAATGGAGTCTAATAGCAGGAACACGTCTTTACCGGCTTCGGCAAGACGGCGGCAGCGTTCGATAACCAACTGCGAGAGC
Source organism: Planctomycetaceae bacterium (assembly GCA_031289675.1). GTDB lineage: Bacteria > Planctomycetota > Planctomycetia > Pirellulales > Thermoguttaceae > WRKP01. Next base: position 8,853 of record JAITOZ010000307.1, on the reverse strand, counting down.
CGGACGTGGGATTCGATTTCCCTGTCAAGACTGCTGGCAACGACTTCGGCACCGGGAACTTCACGGCGGAACTCCGTTACTTCTTCGGGACGTTCGTCAACGAGCAGAATAACAACTTTCACGTCGGGATGATTTTTTAATACAGCTTGGCTTATGTGGTGCAGGAGAACCGTTTTACCGCTGCGGGGCGGAGCAACGATTAAGGCACGCTGCCCTTTACCGAGCGGAGTCAGGATGTCCATCACCCGTGTGGTGAGCGGCTGCGCACCGGTTTCAAGCCGCAGCCATTCTTCGGGATTGATAGGCGTTTTGTCATCGAAGGGTTTGATATTGATATAATCATCGGGATTCTCTCCTGCAACGCTGATGATTTCACGGACCCGGGGACCCTGCGTTCGTGTGCCGGGCTGAACAAGAGTCGTGAGCGACACACCTTCGCGGAAGCCGTATCGTTCAATCATATTACCCGGCACGAAGGGGTCGGTGATAATGCGGGTGTAATCGTTGGAAGGGTCCCGCAGGAAACCGTAGCCGTTCGGGTGTAATTCAAGAATACCGGTAACCTCGTAGAATGTCGAAGGGTCGCCCGGTTCGATGTTTTGAGCGAAATCAGGGCTGCGTCTCCGGTGCTTCGGATTGATAGAGACATCCCGCTGTTCGCCGGGAATACTCTGGTTCGTTGAAGGGCGGGGCTTACCGCCGCTGCCGTTATTGAACTTCACCAAGCGGCGGTTCTGATTATTGTTGCTGCCCTGCTGGCGGTTGTTGGAGTTGTAGTTATTTCTTCTTTGCATAGAATGGCACCGTGTTGGTGTGAAAAGAGAGAACCGTACCGAATTTTGAAAAGAGACGGTAACGAACGGTAAAGGGGTTATGTTTTCCGAAGCCCTTTTGGGGAGAATCAGATAAAACAGAGTGAAAAACAAACATTGAAACGGACGAGAGAGTGAAAGAATCACCGGCTCTCTGCACTGAATCCTTCAATAAGGGAAACTGACATACAGAACGGCTTCCCCCGACTGGCAAGTATTCTATCACAGATTATCATTTCTGTCAAGGGCAGTTTTTTTGGGGGGCTGCTGCCGTTTGGGTGCGTAAAAATTTATCGGGTATTTGTGTGGCATAGAAATTGCCGACACAGAATTATTTCTGCAAATGTGGATAAATAGGGTCATTGGGGCGTTTATTTCTGTTAGGGGATTGAATTGAACCCCGCATTTTTTTGTGCCATTTCTATCAAAAAAATACCTGATAAAGTTTTACGCACCCAAGCGGCGGTGCTACTCCTTTTTCTTTTTCTTCCGTCCCCATATTTTAGGACAGACAGCCAGAAGTATCAGGGCAACACCGATACTTATGCCAATAATGCGAACGATGCCGATAGGACTCTTTTTTTTCATTATCTCCCGAACTTCCTTCGCCGAAATTTGCACCGGGTCGTCAACCAACTTCTCGCCGTCCCAGTAACCGATGCGGCGATGAATACGGTAATCCGATACCGTTGTATTGAGCGGCAGATTAAACGAAGATAACGTAAATGTTTCCTGTGGAAACGATGTTTTGATGTCCACCTCTTTCACGGTAATAGTACGGTCGAACACAACTTCTTTGGTTTCCTTGCCCTCTTTACGAAAAATATGGGTTTTTGTGGGAAACGGAAGAAAATTTGCATTGGAATAGTCGTTGTCTATCACAATGTCCGCTATTTCTGTCCGCATTGACATACGTAAAATGCGAAATCCCGGTTCTTCAATGAAATAGTCCCATATTGCCGTGTAGTCTGGATGTATGTCGGTACCAGTTACCTGCCATACAGATATTCCGTTAACAGATGACCGTTTTACCGAGTACTCCACCTGCCGATTCAAAATCAAGCAACCCTTGATTGATTTCTTGAGATTCATCACATCCGTTATTCCCAAAAGCCGCAGGTCGTAAATATCAGCAGCGGAAGCATTGGAAGATGATGCTGACACCAAACTAATTCGGTTCTCATTGTAATCAGTCCGCCGATATAAAACATCATCAACGAAAAGAGACATCATCCCCTGAAATTGAGCACTGGGAATATGATTTTTACGTATCTTTCCATTGTCGAACTCAACGACTTGTTCGACAGTTTTATTTTCTTCCGCCCGATGCTCCGTGTAACAAATACGGAAACACTTACATTTTGAGCGTTCCTGTACAACACCTTCCAGCAAAGCGAGGGCTTTACGGTCAGATGCCGAAAGGACAGAGGAGCATATCAAAAAGAAACAGACTAAAAAATAGCGCATTGTTTGTTGTGTGTAATGAGTTTGACGTTTACCCTGCCCGCTGCTCGCGACACGCACCCGACGGCTGCCCCAAATGTCAACCGGCTTGTGTAGTCACCATCTATTGAACGGCTGGCTATTGCGGACATTCAACATTAGGCTTAACAACCGTCTCAAATTGACGGTACCAGTCTGACCATTCACCTGATTCTTCGCATACCCCTTCAGTATAGTTCCATCGACATGCCTGACGTTTCCAGCATTTCTTGGATTCTGTCTCCGTTACACCGGTACTCGACGGCACTGCGTTGAGATGAAGTTGTTCCACAACGTAAATGTATATAGCACCATTTACGTGTACTGCACAGTTTGCGTACGATGATCCTGCGCATTGTGTTATCCAGTCATCAGCCGAATGACAGTTGGCGGTACTTGGATTCGGCTGCTGACACTGAGCGATGACTTTACAGGTACAGTAACCGATGACGAGAGCAGCGGAAACGGCACAGACGGCGATAACGGTAGTTTGCTTTCTCATAGTTTTGCTCCTTTGTAGAAACGATAAACAGAAACAGGACAAGTTATAGAAATACTTTCTCCGACCTTCGGAAAAAGCAATAACTTCAAATTAAACGTTTCCTGAATCTCCGCCTCACGACAGGGTTCAATAGAAAACGTAACAGAATGTTCGGTTGACTTTGCATCAGCATCAAACGCAGTTTGAATCAAAGAGTCCGCACTGCTGCCGGTACTGATTATTTGCAGAGGGACTCGCGAGGTAATACGGACAGTTTTTTTCACCTGCCCCTCTGTATCTGACGGAATAATGATTTCCGTTTCACTAATGTTAACCGGCGCATAATAGACCGCATCAACGCTGACCATTCCGAGCGGAACTTTTTTACTATTCGTTTCGATAATCAAACTGCCTGAAAAATTTTCGGAAACAGCAAGCGGCGAGCCGTCAAATTGTATTTCGATTTCGTAACCGGCTTGACCGGAGGACAGTATTTTTGTTGTCAATAGCGGCGATGACGGTTTAATTTTCAGAATTTCCAGTGATTGCAGTTGGACCGGTACGATACGGAACGTTGCCTTTGCTGTTCGTGATTCCAATGCAATGACATCGCCCAAACGGATATTCTGCGGCTCGATACGGTAATCCGGCAAAATCGTTCCGTTGACTGCCAAAGCGAACTTTTGCTCACCGGCAAGTTTTGAATCATCGCTCTGAAATTTGTATGTGATGGTGATTTTTCCGTTTGCCTTATCCTGCAACGTACCAGTATGGATAAAGAGCGGAAAATCAATTTTTTGTTTCGGTGCAATGACCGTTCCGACAAATTCATCGTTCGACTTCGCCCAGGTACAACTGCAAGACGATTGCATACCGGTAATCCGAATCGGAGCATCGGCTTCGTTGGTTAAAACAAAATCGTGCCGCAGTTCAGCATTTTGCTGGACGATACCAAAGTCGTGCAGAGCCGACGGCAGTCAGTCCTTTGGGAGGCACAACAGGCGGGTCGGCATCAATGACGAGGCGTTTCGGCAAAGGGAGCGGTGCCGACGGAGCGGGCGCATTTTGGGGTATATTTGTATTTTGGAGTGTGTCCGAAACGGCGGTGGACGCATCTGTTATTTGCGGCGGTGATTTGGCTGCATAACTATCAGCGGCAGGGCTATTTGCACTACCGGCAGAGATTCCCTGCCCGCAGCCCGGCATTGCGGAAGCAACTAGCGCAAAAAGCAGAATGTAATAGTTTGCCGGAATCATTAGACTGATAGTAACGGGAACACACCCATTTTCAATTTCACGTTCTATTTTACCCTTTCGCAAAAAAATGTCAAGAGGGGCAAAATGACCTATAAACCTGTCAAGCCCCTTTTTTTGATAGAAATGGTACAAAAAAATGCGGGGTTCAATCCCTAACAGAAATAAACGCCCCAATTACCCTATTTATCCACATTTGCAGAAATAATACTGTGGCGGCAATTTCTATGCCATACAAATACCCGATAAATTTTTACGCACCCTGCCGTTTTATCATTTTGGTAATCCGGCGGATTTGAACCGCTCCATTCGCAGGTCGGTTTGGATATTTAATTCCAACACGAACCGGGACAGCCGGTTTTTTAGTATTTCAAAGAGCACCAGAGCCGGTATCGCTATCACCAGACCGATTTGTGTCGTTACCAAAGCCAGCGAAATACCGCCCGCCAACTGCGACGCATTCGGTGCTGCCCCGCTGCGGGCAATGACACTGAACGCATCGACCATTCCCCAAACCGTACCGAGCAGTCCAATCATCGGCGTTACCGATGCTATCGTCCCAAGATAACTCAAACGGTGTTCGAGACGCATTACCTCTTCTTCGGCAGCATCGCTGACGGCTTGTTCGGCAATTTTGTAACCGGCAGCCATCTTCGTTAAACCGGCGGCAAGAATTTGACCTATTGCCGAATCGCTTGAGCGGGCAGTTTCGTATGCCTCTTGATATTGTTTTGCCTCGATTTTCACATCGAAGTCGGCAAGCATTTGCGGCGGAACAATCGAGTTACGGGAAACCGCCAGCCAATTCATTACGGCGAGGGCAACGAAGATAACGGAAATCAAAAGGAACAGCGGAGCAAAAAATACCCCGCAGGCAGAAATATACCAAGACAGCAAACCCTGCGTTACCGGCTGAATTGCTTCGATATTCGCCGCTTCGGCTTGGGAAAAAAGGGATAACAGCATCACTGACAATTAAATTGACAAAGGAGAGAGGAGAAGGGACAATAATTCATAGTCTCCTGCTGTTAACCATTGTCAACTGTCCCTTGCCGATTGTCAATTCCCTGTATGGTCGATTTTCCGCAGCGTTAATTTGATTCTTTAATTATGTCTCCGTTTTGTCATACACCCCGTAACATTCGTTATTGTCAAGGCAGCGTTGAAAGCAATACTGCCGTTGCGGAAAAGACATTTCATATTGTTCTCACCGTTGAGGAGCCGCTCCCGGTCATACGCGGCGGTCAATTTATGATGCTGCGGCTGCCGAAGCGAACCGACCCGCTGCTCGGCAGACCGCTTGCCGTCTATCGCAGTTCCGAACACCGCATCGAGGCACTGTATGTTACTGCCGGGAAAATGACACACCGGCTTGCCGAAGTCAAACGGGGCGAATTGCTCAATCTTTGGACTCCGCTTGGTAACGGATTTCCGAATAATGATGTTTGCCATACGATACTTGTTGCCGGCGGAATCGGTCAAACGCCGTTCCTGCTCTTTGTGCAGCAATTTACCCGGCAATACGGTGTTGAGCAAAATAAAAAACGTTTGACATTGCTTTACGGGGCAAAGACGCAGAGCCGGATTGCCGGTATGGACGATTTCAGGCAACTCGGTATTGAGCCGATGATTGCAACGGAAGACGGTTCACTGGGGTATAGCGGTTTTGTTACTGATTTGATTCAACGGGTCTATGGCAGCGGTGAAACAACGCAGGTATTTTGCTGCGGACCGATGCCGATGCTTCACGCTGCTTTTTCTGTTACGAAAAATCTTTCGCTGCCGTGTTATGTTTCATTGGAAACGCCGATGAGTTGCGGACTGGGTATTTGTTTCGGATGTGCCGTCAAGTACAAAACTGCGTCGGATTCAGATGATTGGGATTACCGCCGTACCTGCATTGACGGACCGGTATTCGATGCGTACCGGCTGGTTCATTGAGAATGTCAACGGGAGCCGAGAACTGGCGCAGACGTATTGACCCGCTCATCTCTGGCGGTTCAAACCAGCGGCGATATTCCGCCTATTCCGCCTGCTGGCAGTGTCGCTCCTGATTTTACTGTTACAGAAAACGATTTATCTGAATTATCGCTCAACAGCCTCAAAACCAGCAAGATTGTTCTGAATATATTCCCTCGGTGGATACTCCCGTTTGTACGATGTCTGTACGGAAATTCAACGAACCGGCAGCCAAGATTCCAGAGCGGCTATTCTTTGTATTTCCGAAGACCGGCCGTTTGCTCACGACCGGTTTTGCGGTGCTGCTGTCCCGTTCCCTTTCGATGCCCATCTGATGGTGGGAACGGACAATGCCCCGGAACTGAAAAAAATGCTGCATAAAAAATTCAACGATAGGCGTGTCAAGCGGGTCAATTTACGCAATTTTTTTTTCAGGTTGATGTTGATGATATTCATCGTGAAGTTGAATCTTTTTTAGGAAAGCCTGTCGATTATCGAGCCGACCCTCACGTTATGGAAGAATATGCCGTACAGTATCGCCAAAGCCGGCAGACTACGCTCGCGAATATTTGGGAAGCCGATAATCTCTACGCAGAAGCCGGAATTGCCTTTGATGATGAGTATTGTTTTTTCTCTTATGCCGTCTCATCAATCAACCGGTTCCTAGCGTATCATTCCGCCGTCCACCGTCAGAATTTGACCGGTTACAAACGATGCCTCATCGCTGACAAAAAAGAGTACGGCATTGGCAATGTCTTCCGGCAGACCAATACGTCCAAGCGGTATCCGATTCTTGATTTCGACCTTGTAGACTTCCGGCAGTACGGCCGTCATATCCGTCTCAATAAAACCCGGGGCAACAGCATTGACCGTGATATTTTTACCGGCAAGTTCCTTCGATACCGTTCGGGTAAAACCGATTAAACCGGCTTTGGAAGCAGAATAATTCGCCTGCCCCTTGTTGCCGATAAGACCGCTGATACTCGTGATATTGACAATCCTGCCTCGCTTTGCCCGGCGCATCGGTTTAGAACAAGCCCGCGTGAAAAGAAAAGGTCCGCGGAGATTGACACCGATAACATCGTCCCACTCTTCGTCCTTCATTGCCCCTAGCGGTACGTCTCTGGTGATACCGGCGCAGTTGACGAGAATATCAATTTTCCCGAATTTTGCCAAAACCGATTCAACCGTTTTTTCCGCTTCTTCGGTAACAGCAACGTTGCAAAGGAAACCTTCGGCTTCAGCGTTCTCTTGGCGAATCGTTTCAAGAGCGGTTTTCATCTTATCCGCATTGGTCCCGACAACGGCGATTTTCGCCCCGTTGGCAGCCAGCACTTCGGCAATTCCCAAGCCGATTCCGCGAGTGCCTCCGGTGATGACAGCAACACGGTCTTTTAAGTTTGTTTTTAGCATTTTGGATTTTGTAGGACAAATAGAGATGGGACTCTTTAACTGCAAAGGTACGAAAAACGCAGAATTTTTTGCTCTCTTTTTCGTGTTCTCCGCTGTTTTGTGATGATAGTTTATAATTTAACGCATTATTCCAATACTCCTTTGCAGATGATTTTCCGGTCGATTCGTTTCAGCAGTCCCCGCAGCACTCTGCCGGGACCGACTTCGTAGAACGTATCGAATCCCTCCGCCAATAATCGGCGTATCGTCTGTTCCCAGAGTACGGGACTTAATACCTGTCTCACCAGTGCTGCACGAATGTCGTCCGATTCCCAATGCGGTTTCGCATCGACATTGCTTAACACCGGTATATTCGCCTTGACAATCGGCGTACCGGCTAACGCTTTCGCTAAAATTTCATCGGCAGGTTTCATAATCGGCGTATGGAACGCACCGGCAACAGCAAGAGGCACAGCATTGAACCGCTCCGCCTTCGCCCGCTCCGCAACCCGCTCACAAGCATCCAGCGTTCCCGAAACAACGATATTGCCGGGACAAAGGATATTCGCTATTTGCAGTATCCCGTTTCCCCGCTCAGCGTTACAGATAGCCTCGACTTCCGCCGTTTCCTTACCGATAATACTTACCATTCCGCTGGGAGTTGCGTCGGAAGCATCCTGCATTGCTTGTCCGCGTTTTTGTACCAGCCGCAAAGCGTCCTCAAAAGAAAAAACACCGGCAAAGACCAAAGCGGTATATTCGCCGAGACTTAAACCGGCAGCGGCTCCGCAGCAGGTAACGGCTTCCGGTTCTGCTGCTTTCAGCGATTCTAACGCAGCAAGACTTAACGTAAAAATTGCCGGCTGGCTGATGAGCGTCGAATCGAGTTCTTCCGCGGGACCCTCAAAACAGAGTCTTGCTAAATCATAACCAAGTACCGAATTCGCTTTCTCAAAGAGTTCTTTTGCCGGCGGAAAAGTCCCGTAGAGCGATTTCCCCATCCCGACAAACTGCGCCCCCTGACCGGGAAACAATAACGCCGTTTTCATAGTGAACCGTTTCCTAACCTTTTTTGTTTTTTTCAATCACAAAGACGCAAAGATTTATTTCCTCCGCGGCTCCGCAACCGGTCATTTCCCCCTCTCCAATTTCGACAGGGCAACGCCAGCAGTTAGGCAGCAACTCCATTACCTAACCGGCGGCTTTTTCGACTTGTCTTCCCATATAGTATCCGCATTTGGGGCAGACAACGTGTGTCGGAATCGCTGTACTGCATTCGGGACAATTCGTCCGCTGGACAGGAAGTTTGCGGTCGTGCGAACGGCGTGAACCTGTCCGCGCGTTACTGTGTTTTCTTTTAGGAACTGCCATTTTATAATGTATCGAGTAACGTGCCGACCCGGCACCTCAATGCCCAAATGATACGGAAAAACCGCCGTATGTCAAGGGGATAGAAGCAGACGAAGGACAACG
>JAITOZ010000144.1 GCA_031289675.1 Planctomycetaceae bacterium | reverse complement strand
GGCAGCGGGATTAAAATTATTTTGGATAACGCGAGGTATCAAAAGTGTAAGGCGGTATCAGAGTTGGCGGAAAAGTTAAAAATTGATTTGGTTTATTTACCGGCGTATAGTCCGAACTTAAATTTGATAGAGCGGTATTGGAAGTTTTTGAAGAAGGAATGTTTGTATAACCGTTATTACGAAAAGTTTGAAGATTTTTGTTCGGCAATTGACAAATGCGTAGCGGAAACGCCTACACGATATCTGGATAAAATGAAATCCTTAATGACCCTGAATTTCCAACTGTTGGAAAATTATCAATTCCTGAACGCGTAGAGTATATTAAGGGGGCGGAAAATGAAAATAAGGGTTTCGCACAAATTGATACAATGCGGACACGTAAATGCTTTCCAAAGCCGAATTGTTACCAATGAAATATCTCAATCTGTTCTCCGCTCCCGCATTACTTTCATCTGCCGCTGCCAATCGGCAAGCAGCCGCAGCGCATCGACCGGCTTCAATTCGTCAATATTCAAACGGCGCAAATCATCTAAAACAGGATGGTCGTCCGCACCGAATAACGAAAACTGGACTCCGGCAGCAGCAAATTGCCGCACCGGCTGACGCACCGGTTTTGCAACGTTGTTATTCGTTACGTTATTATTTGTTACCGTATTGTTAGCCGTGTTAACGGCGTGTGCGGCTTCAAACTCATCGAGCAAAACCGCCGCCCGCTCAACAACATCCTTCGGCACTCCCGCTAACTTCGCTACGTGAATACCATAACTTTTATCAGCCGCACCCGAAACAATTTTGTGCAGAAATGCCACATCGCCGTTGTGTTCACGAACCGCTACATTCAGATTATTTACTCCGCCGAGTACGTCCGCCATATCAGTCAATTCGTGATAATGCGTTGCAAAAAGTGTCCGGCAGCCGATGCGGTTATGCAGATACTCTGTTATTGACCAAGCCAGCGACATTCCATCGTAGGTACTCGTTCCCCGTCCGATTTCGTCCAATATCACTAAACTTTGTTTTCCCGCCTGATTGAGTATCCTTGCCGTCTCCGTCATCTCCACCATAAAGGTACTGTGTCCGCGTGCAATTTCATCACTCGCCCCCACTCTGGCAAAAATACGGTCGCAGATTCCTATTTCGGCAGATTTTGCCGGTATAAAACTGCCCAGTTGCGCCATAATACAAAGTAATGCCGTTTGGCGGATAAACGTACTTTTACCCGACATATTCGGTCCCGTAATTAACTGCACCAATCCGCGTTCTTTGTTCAGTACCGTATCGTTCGGCACGAACGTTCCAGCCGGTTCGAGAGCATCGAGTACCGGATGTCTGCCGTCAATAATGTTTAGGACGGGTTCTTTCACCAGTGCGGGGCGGCAATATCCGCGTTCCCTTGCCAGCAATGCAAGGGCAGCAATCACATCTAACGCCGCTAACGCTTTGGCACTGCCCGCTATTTGCCGGCGTTTTTCGCAAGTTTGCTGACGTAACTGCGCAAGAATCGTCCACTCCAACGCTGCCGCCCGCTCTGCCGCTGAAAGCACTTTCTCTTCGTATTCTTTCAACTCCGGTGTAATGTAACGTTCCGCATTTTTTAATGTCTGTTTGCGGATGTAATTCTCCGGTATTTTTGCATTATAAGTATTCGGGATTTCAATATAATAACCGAAGACCGAAGTGTAGCCGATTTTCAAACTTGATATTCCAGAGCGTTTGATTTCTTCCGCCTGAAAGTCGGCAATCCATTGCTTGCCGCCTTTTTGTAACAGCCGCAACTCATCGAGTTCCGCATTAAAACCGCTGCGGATGAAACCGCCTTCTTTGGTGTTAAGCGGTATTTCATCGGCTAATGCTTGTTCGAGCAATTCCGTTAAGTCAGTGCAGGGGTCAATTTCGTTACAAACTTGTGTAAGCCGATTGGATTTTATTTCCGCTAATTGGAGCCGGAAAAACGGCAATGTCCGCAGCGTTCGGGCAATCATCGACAAGTCCCGCGGCGTTCCTCTGTTTTGCAAAATTTTCGTCATCATCCGCTGCAAATCGTAAATCCGGCGCAGTTGTTCCCGTATCGAATTCGTTATTTTATCGTTACGATAAAGTTCCCCGACGGCATCAAGGCGTTCGTTGATAGCCGCAATGTCGAGAAGCGGGGCAGAAACCGATTCCGACAGATACCGCGCGCCCATCGGCGTAATGCAGCGGTCAAGAACATCAAGGAGCGAACCTTCACGTTTATCGCCCCGTATCGTCCGTGTGATTTCCAGACTCCGCCGGCTTGCCTCATCGATTTCCAGCGACGTATGATTCTCGAATTTCTGTATTGAATCAATTTGCAGCGATGTTTGCCGCTGCGTTTCATTAAGGTAATCCAGTACAGCACCGGCAGCGCGGACGGCAAGTTGGTCGCCGGGTGTGTCGGTGAAACCGAAACCTTCGAGCGTTGCGGTTTGAAACTGTTTCAGTAATGTATCGCGGGCTGTTTGAAAATTGAACGTCCACTCCGGTCGCTTGGTGATTTGCCGTATGAATTGCCGCGTGTTGTCCTGTCCGGTGTTATTGTGATTGCCGGGTTCACTGTCGCTGATAACCAACTCCGACGGGGCAATGCGTGCGAGATGCTCGTTGACCGCTTCGGCGGCTGCGGCTGCGGCATAAAAGGCTCCGGTAGATAGTTCGACCCAAGCGATACCGGCACTGTTCCAATGTGTTTTTGACGGTCCGTAACAAACGGCGGCAAGATGATTTAACTCTTTCGGGTCAAGGAGCGTTTCGTCTGTAACGGTTCCGGCGGTAATAATTCGGGTAACGGCGCGTTTGACAATTCCCTTTGCCGTTTTGGGGTCTTCCATTTGTTCGCAGACGGCGGCGCGGTAACCGGCGGCGATGATTTTGGCGATGTACGCATCAATCTGGTGATGCGGAAACCCCGCCATCGGGGTTCCGTCGGGACCTTTTTCCCGGCTGGTCAAAGCGAGTCCGAGTATTTTAGCGGCGATTTTAGCATCGTCGAAAAACATTTCGTAGAAATCTCCCATACGGAAGAGCAGCAGTGCTTCGGGACAAATCTTCTTTGCCTCGTAAAACTGCTTCATCATCGGCGAAAGATTTTGCATATTTTGCTGTAATTCTCCATTCTTAAGTATCAATTCATCACAGGTGCTTTCCCGGACAGACAAAGCCGAAGACCCAAAAGACATAAGCCGCCGGTGCTGCCATTAAGAGCGAATCAAATATATCCAGCAAGCCGCCGAAACCGGGAACAGCATGACCGGAATCTTTCATGTGACTGTCCCGCTTGATAAGCGACCCTGCTAAATCACCTATCATTCCTGTTACCGCAATGACGATACCGAAACTTATCCAGCCGAGCAGCGAAGAAAACGACTCTTTTTCGTAAAACGGCAGAATCACATCGAACCAGACCCAGGCTCCGATGCACGCAAAAACGATTCCGCCGACCGCCCCTTCAATCGTTTTGCCCGGACTTAATACCGGTGTCATACGGTGGCGACCGAGCAATTTACCGACACTGTAAGCACCGGCATCGCACATTTTTGTAACAACAACAAGCGAAAGAATAGCCTCCACGCCGTAAGCCATATGCAGTTGAATCATAAAACACGACAACAGTCCCAGATACGCAAAAGTGAACACCGAGCCGGCAAGATTGATGGTGATTCCGCCGGGGTGGGAATACCGCCGCATTTCGGCAGCGAAGGCGAGAAAAACGCCGCAGGCAACAGCAAGGAGTGCCGAAAAACACGCCGTTGCCGCCCACTGCCAACCGCCTTTCGACTCGGTGATGTGAAGGATTTCAAGATTGTACTGTTGAATGACGTTGGCAAACCAGCAACTGGCGGCAATTAAGACGTTGCCGATATAGGCACTTTGCGGAAACGGATGCAGACCGGCGGCATTGAGAATACGCAGTACTTCCCGTGTCAGGATAACGAGACAGAGCAGATAGACGGGCAGCAGAACGATGCCGCGGGGAAGCCAAACAATGTCCCGCGTGAGACCATAGCGGGAAATTCGGACATCAAGAAATGCGAGTCCGAGCAGACCGGCGATGAGCAGTATCCCAAAAAACAAGCGTCGGGAGAGCATTTCAGTTGACAAATGGCGGCGGACAAGGCAGAATAAACATTAAGGCGTGCGGCAATTCGCAGTTAGTACAGTGCGGTCACAACACAACGGACGACGGTTGCCCTATTGTGCCGAACGGAGTGTCTTTTGTCAATCCCCTTTGAATGTCTGCGGGATAATATGACGAATAAGGAAGAAGCGTTCAAAAAGGTTCAAGCACTTGCCGGCAAGTTTCTGCGCAATCGGGAACGCTATGAGTCCCCCGACTTCAATGAGCAAAGCACCCGATTGGAATTCATCAATCCGCTCTTTGAAGCCCTCGGCTGGGACATCGGAAACAATAAACAAAATTCGCCGGACTATCAGGAGGTTGTCATTGAAAAAACCGACGGCGGTAAAAAACGTCCCGATTACACCTTTCGGGTCGGTGAAAAACCGAGGTTTTACGTCGAGGCAAAAAAACCGGGTGTTCACATTAGCAAAGGAAAAGAGGGCGGTCAGGCGTCCTATCAACTCCGCCGGTACGCCTGGAATTCAAAACTCGCTCTCTCCATCGTAACCAACTTCAAGGAAATCATCGTCTATGACTGCACCAAAAACCGGAAGAACAAGAAAAAGTTTCGCCGCTCTGCTATCTGAAAACGGAAAATTTTTCGGCAAGCGGCAGTTTACTCGGTGATGATTTTCATAAGGAATTCGATTTTCTTTGGGACACCTTCGGCAGAGACAATGTCTGGGGAGGGAATCTGGATAGATACATTCAAACCGGCATCAATTCCAAAGGCATTCTGACTGTTGACGACGACTTTTTGAATATGCTCGAAGGATGGCGGAAAAAACTGGCAGGCGATATTTATCGTAACAACAAACATCTTACCGAAAAGGAACTCAACTTTGCTGTTCAGCAGACGTTAGACCGGATTGTTTTTCTGCGGATTGCCGAAGACCGCGAAATTGAACCGGACAATAGTATTGCTAAAGCCGTTGCTGCGGATGAAAAAGGCGGCTCTTATCGTCAACTTTTCCGGTTGTTTGAGCAGGCTGACGAAAAATACAATTCCGGTCTCTTCAATTTTGCTGAAGATACGGTAAGTCAATCGCTGTTAATCAGTAATAACATCATCAAGGAAATCGTTAATGCGCTTTACCGGTACTATGATTTTTCGGTTATTCCGATAGAAATTCTCGGCAGTGCTTATGAGCGTTTTTTAGGGAAGACGGTCATCATTACGCCGAACAAGACGGCAGATGTCATTGAAAAGCCGGAAGTCCGCAAGGCTGGCGGCGTTTTTTATACTCCGCAGTACATCGTAGAGTACATCGTCAAAAATACGGTCGGAACGCTGCTTGAAGGTAAGACGGCAAAGGAAGCCGCTCAAATCAAAATTGTTGACCCGGCTTGCGGCAGCGGAAGTTTCCTCGTCGGGGCGTATCAGTTTTTGCTGCGCTGGTATCAAAAGCATTACGTTGATAGGGGAGCGTCAAAAGGCCGTTCCAATGATCCTATTACACCGGACGGACTTCTCACGATAGAAGAACGGAAGCGGATTCTGCGCAGCAACATTTACGGAGCGGACATTGACGCAACTGCCGTCGAGGTAACGAAGTTATCGCTTCTTTTGGAATGTATGCAGGGAGTAACTACAGCGACCGTCAATCGGCTCAAGAGTATGAACGAGCGGGTGCTGCCGAACATTGATGAAAATATCCGCTGCGGAAATTCGCTGGTCGGCGAGGATTTTTACGAAGGCAAGGACTTGCCGCAATTCAGCGATGAGTTTTTGCGAAAGGTCAACGCTTTTGACTGGCACAGAAATTTTCCGCAGGTGTTTGCTCAGAGCAGCGGCAGCAAAGCAGCAGGTTTTGACATTGTGATTGGCAATCCGCCTTACACGTATTTAATACCAGCAGTCATTCAGGAGTATTTTCAAGAGAATTACCGATTCCAGAATTATCAAAAGGATTTGTATCTCCTGTTCCTTGAAAAGTATTCCCAAATTTTGCGGCGGGGCGGAACCTTTGGAGTTATTGTTTCCAACACGTGGCTTTTGTCATTAACGTATCAAAAAATCCGGCAGTATTTGACCTCGCACTACACTTGGCGAAAGATTCTCCATTTACCGAAGCCGGTGTTCAGGCAGGCTGTGGTCAATACGCACTGTTTGATTTTTGATTACGAAAAGGCAAGCGGGAAATATCAGTTCGATGTCGATGTCTATCAAAACGAAGGGTATCCGCTGCTTCACAAACTTTCATCATCGGATATTCCCAATGACGGTTCGCCGATTAACATTATAGCGGACAAAAATCTGCGCAAAATTGCCGGAAAAATTCTCAAGGAGTGTAAACCGCTGAAAGATTATTGTAACGTTTTCAGCGGAGTGGTTCCGTTTGAAAAAGGTGCCGGTACTCCGCCGCAAACGGCAAAGATGATGCGCACAAAGCCGTATGTCGTTGAGGGAAAACGACCGGGCAAAGAGTGGTCGCCGCTTCTTCGGGGCAGTTTGATTCACCGTTACACTAATAAGTGGGATAAAAATTATTGGATTCTTTATGGGAATAATTTAGCGGCTCCGCGTAATCCGGCAATTTTCAAGGCGGCAGAAAAAATTGTGGTTCGTCAAACCGGCGACACTTTGATTGCCGTATTGATAGGAAAAAATATAATCTGTCGAAAAAATCTGCATATCATTCTCAACAACAGCAAATATGATTTGCGGTTTCTTTTGACGCTAATCAATTCTAAATTGATGAACTTTGTGTATGAGTATCTGAATCTAGAGCGGGGTGAGGCATTGGCGGAAATCAAGAAAGCCCACGTGGAGATGCTGCCGATACCGCCGCTGGACTTATCGGACAGAAAAGCGAAGAAGGAGTATGACCGATTAGCCGAGTTGGCAAATCAGATGTTATCGGTACATAAAAAGGTTCGGGTATCGGCGGTCGATAGGGGATTTCACGAACAGCGAATCAGAATTTTGGAAAAGGAAATCAACCAAATCGTCTATCAACTTTACGCCTTGACGGACGATGAAATTGCAATTATTGAAAGCAGCGAAGGAAAATAACTCCGTCTTGACAAGCGTCTCCCAGACAGGTTTAATATACGTCGGTTTCATACCGTTTATGCGGGAAATGCTGTCAGGATTCTCATTTTAATTTTTGTACTACAATGTCCCGCACAGGCGAAGAGTTACAAGGATTAATCCGCGGCGATGTCCGGTTCGATGATATAACCCGGCAACTCTATTCGACCGACGCAAGCATTTATCAATGCAGACCGCTGTGTGTTGTCTTTCCGCACAATACAGATGATGTCGCCGCCGCCGTCCGTTTTGCCTCCGAACACCGTATCCCCGTCCATTTAAGAGGCTCCGGTACCGGTACACGCGGCGACGCACTCGGAGAGGGAATCGTTCTTGATTTCACCAAATATATGCGCCGTATATTCTATACCGGACTCGATTCCGTTACCGCCGAGCCGGGTATCTTGATGCGCCGTCTCAACGGCATACTCGCAAAAACGCAGGCAAGACACATACCCTCTGTCACCGGCAATCCCCATTCCACAACCGTCGGCAGCGTCCTCGCACGAAACGCCGCCGGATTGTATTACCGGCGCGACGGACGTATTGACACCTGCGTGCTTGAACTCAAAACTGTCCTGGCAAACGGCGATGTATTGCATCTGAATCGGCAACACCTAATTGACGTTGCCGAAGAACACGAATCTGAACTGAACACAGGAATTCAGTTGGCACAGGAAATTGCTTACGGCAAAGAATATACCTATTGCCAGCGTTTATCAAAAATTCTCAACGAACGTAAAATCGACCTAACCCGCTATTTTATCGGCAGCCGGGGGACGCTGGGAATTATTGTTGAAGCAACACTTCAAACGCTGCCGCTGCCGCAGCGGGGCAGTGCATATGCGCTGTTTTTTGAAAGCATTAAGAAAGCGGCTGCCGCTGTTACACAATTGAATAAAAGCACAGCGGAATTCACTCCGCCGCCGGCTCCCGTCTTGTGCGAACTCATTGACCGGCGTAACCTGATTCTGATACGGGAACAGGACGAACGCTACAAAAGCCTGATACCCCCTGACACGGGGGCATTGCTGCTTGTTGAATTCGATACACACAACGTTGATGCCGCATTCGCCGAAACATTATCGCCTCAATACTATCAGATTAAAACGGATGAACATTATGCTTTGTTCGATGAATTGATACACCGCGCCCCGCTGGTTTTACAGCGGTTACACTCGGAAGTGAAGCCGGTGCCGCTCATCGAGGACATTACGGTTGCCGTTGAATCGCTCGAAGAGTTTGTCGCCGGTGTAATGAATGTGTTGCAAGAACATCAAATCACGGCTTCGCTTTCGGGACATATCGGTCAGGGGCAAATTTGTATCACGCCGCTCGTTGACTTATCGCAGCCGGACATTTTGACGAAGTTGCGGACGTTTGCCGATGCCGTCAGGACGCTCGTAACGCACTATAATACAGGTGTAGATACTGCAATTATTTGTAACACAAACAGTACGCTTTATAAAAAAATCAAATATCTCTTTGACCCGCACAATGTTTTAGGCAGTATTGAAAACGGCATTGAAGGCGGGGCAAGAGGTGCCGGCAGAAAAAATAGGGTATCCGAACCGTTATTTTCACCGCTGCCCGTGTCCCCGCTTGCAAAACAATTACGCTGGGAACCGCAACGGTTTGCCGAAACGGTAATGCGGTGTAATAACTGCGGCGAATGTTTGCGTTATGACAGGAAAAGCCGAATCTGTCCGGCATTTCGAGGGACATCAACGCAATTCTATACTCCGCGGAGCAAGGCGGCTTTCGTTCGGGGCATCTTAAATAACGATTTGGAGTTGAACGTTCTGACGGACAGGGCGGCATACAACCTTGCCGATTCGTGTTTACAGTGCCGAATGTGCGATACCGAATGTCCGTCCGAAACGGACATTGCGCAGGCTGCTTTTGAAATCAAATCGGCATATAATTCGGCGCACGGTTTGGCATTAGACGAACTCGTTATGTCCCGTCTTGATACGCTGCTCAACGTTTTAACCGCCGTGAGTTGTCCGGTCAATGCGCTGCTGCGGAACCGGTTCGTCCGTTGGCTTCTTGAAAAAATCATCCACGTGCCGAGGGGGCAAACGATTCCACCTTTGGCAAAGATTCCGTTTTTACGTAATGTCCAACTGTCCCGATGGTTCAGCCGACCGAGAATTGAATACTTCGGCACGGAGAAGGTTGCGCTCTTCGTGGATACTTATACTAATTTTTTTGATACAAAATTAGCGGAATCAGCCGTCCGCATTTTGGAACACAACGGTATTTCTGTTGAAGTACCGCTGCATCAAAAACCGGCAGGGGTCGCCGCATTTGCTGCCGGACATAAAAGTTTGGCATCGGCGTTAGCACACTCCAATACAGCATTGTTTGCCGATTATATCCGGCAGGGATACCGGATTGTTACGCTTAATCCTGCGGCGGCTTCGTGTATCACGCAGGATTACCGCTATTTTATCGAAATAAATGATGCGGCGATGCTTGCCGAAAACGTTACTGATTTTTGTACATTTATCTGGCGGCGGCATCAGGAAGGAAAATTGCTGACCAACTTCAAACCGCTGCCCTGCCGTATCGCTTATCACGCTCCGTGCCGGAGTATTGCGCTGAACCGGCTGCGCACCGATGAACCGACACCGGCAGAATTATTGTTACGTTTAATACCGGAATTAGATGTACAGCGGCTTGAAAACGGCTGCTGCGGCGGCGGAGGCTCTTATGGTTTTCGACAGAAACACTACAAACAATCGCTGCAAATCGGTACGCCGCTCTGCAAGGCGTTAAAAGAACCGGACATTGACTTCGGCTCTTCAGACTGTACTTTGTGCTGTTGGCAAATGACGCACGGCTCAAGAAAGCCGGCGAAACACCCTATCTGTCTCTTGGCAGAAGCGTACGAATGACCGCTTAGCGGGCGGGGACGTATACGTATTTTCGTTCCTGTATTGACGCACCGCTATTTTGATACCGCCTGTTGTTCTTTCAACCGCTCTTCGATAAACTGCCGTTTTGCCTGAACGCCGCCGCTGTCAAATTGCCGGAAACTTTCCGGTGCCGGCAATGCACTTTCGCCGCTCAACCACGCCCTGTACTTGTTTACGTTCTCACGCTCTATCGCCGCCATCTTGTCCCGCTTCATCTGATAATAAGCGTACTCCGCCTGCTGCTGCGGCGACCAGTCCCGCTCCTCCGTATAAGAACCGCGGTAAGGCACCGATAAATCAATCCACAGAGCCAGAATACGCCGCTCCGAATCACTCCACTGCACATCCTTATGCGCCTCCGAACGGCTGCCGCCGTCAAACATACGCACCAACTTGCTCTTCGCCGAACCGGCATAATACGGCGGCAGCATCGGCGGAATCGATTGCACATTGAGCCAATTAACGGCTTCATTCGTCTGACCGTTATTCGTCAAATTCAAATACGATTCGCTGTAACGCTGCGGCTGCTGTTCCTTCACAACCTTAATTCCCGCAAACAGTACCGGTGTACTTTCCAGCGATTTTACAGGGGCAGGGGATTTTGCCGTATCCGCAGCGGCTTTGCTATTATGACAACAGATACAATGCTTATCCAAAACCGGCTGAACAGATTTTTTGTAACTGAAACCAAAATCCGGGTCAACGCCTTCAAGCGGCACAGGTTTTTTCGGGGCTTTTCGTAACGCCAATGTCCGCATTGCCCCGCCGCGGGACAACGGATTGTTTTTTGTAGCATTTTTGTCTTCGTGGCAGCCGAAACAGTTCTGCCGCTCGCCGGGCTGCAATGTTGACCAACTCCGCATCGTTTGGACAGTCTCGCCCCTGTCATTGAGCAGTTGAAAATAAACCGGCGTTCGTGCCGGCACTTCAAAAAAAACACTGCCGTCCGGCTCCACCGGAACCGTTCCGAGAACACGTTTGACATCCCAAGAACCGTTATCTATCGAAACCGGAGTTGAAACCAATGCCCCAAGACTAATGTTAGTGTTCGGCTGGTACTTGTACCTGTTCGTATTGTATTCGATTCCTGCCGCCCGAAATTCTAACGCAACAATGCGTAATTCCTTAATCGTCCCGCGTTCGATGCCTTGCAGACCGGGACCAAAATACACGTCCTGCACATAATACAATCCCGTATCCTTTCCGTAATCAACGGAACTCGCCCGAAGCATCGGCACCTCACGCTCCTGCACCGGTACCGGCTGCCCGCAACTGACCAATGCATCCCAGGCAAGCAATTCACGCTTGCTGTTATTGATGTCCATATAATAGATGCCGAACGGAACACCGGCATATTGCCAGCCGTCTTCGTATTTACCTTCTTTAATCGGCTGCCGCCGCATACCCTCCGGCTGATAAGCAACGATAAAATTTTCCTCATCTATTGCCAGCGGATACTGAAACTGGTCGCCGCTCTGACCGTATTGGTCGATAATTTCCGCCTTCGTTTCCCGAACGGGAGCAATCAGTGTTGCTCCTTGATTTTCCTGCGTTCCCTTCGCCCTGTCGATAAGTATCAATTTGCCCCGCTGGTGGGTATGATGTCCGCTGGCAACGGCAACGGCTTTGTTGGAATTCGGAATTCCTCTGGCGTGAAGCAGTGAATTGGGGAACCACGAATTATTGCCGTAGTATTCCGTTTGTCCTGTGCCGTCATAGTTCATTGAAAACAACGGCTGCGGATACATTTGCGTCCGGTCGTTGTAATCCCAGCGGGTATAGATGACCCGTCCGTCATTGAGAACCTGCGGATAATTGGTATGAACTTGGTCGAAACCGAAGCGGCGCATAAAGCGTCCGTCCTTGTCGCAGCAGTACAGATTGGACACGTCCGTCCACCAGCAATCGACAATCTGCATACAGCGGGTTGAAGCGAAGATAATGTTGCCGTCGGGCAGACAGCACGGCTCGATGTCGGCAAAACCGGTGCCGAAAGTGAGTTGCCGCACTGCCCCGTTTTCAACGTTATAATCGTAAAGATGATAATCGTCTTCGGTATAACTTTTGCGCATTGAGAAGACGATTTTTTTTCCGTCAAAGGACACAGACGGGTCGCGCAGTGTTCCGCCTTCGGGAGCGTTCACGAGCAGTTTTTCGCCGGTCGTTCCGTCCTCATTTATGGTGAGAGAGAGAAGGCTTCCGCCGAGCATATCCCGCTGCTCCGGTCGCTGGGCATCGCTGGGGGCTTCGGTGTAAGAGTAATGCGAACCGCCGAGGACTTGATGTTTTGCATAGACCAGCACCGGATAGGTTTGGCGGACGAATTGGAGGCGGATTTTTCGCCGTTCGGTACAAGAGTCGAGATAAAGTTGCTGCCGCCGGACATCGTTTTGGGGTACGTTCTCTTTGTCGAGAGTGCTTTGCCGTTCCTGAAAGGGTTGTGCTTTTTCACCGAGTTCGGCGAGGACTTTCGGAACGTTCATTCCGCCGTCCTGCCGCTGCCAATCCTGATGCAGCCGCTCGATGAACGTCTGCGGTGCGGCAAAAAGCGGAAACGCTGCGGAAACGAAAAAAAAGAAAAGGAATGTTCTCATACGAATTGACAGAGTTATGAGTGTTACTGTACGGGCGTTATTTTACCAATTCGGCAAAACAGCGTCAAATGAGTGCCGGCATTGCTTCGATAATTTTGATGCTTTCAATGCTTAATGTCACAATCCGGTGAATCTAATCGGCGATAGACCGCTCGTTACCGGTTTCTTTGCACCAATCATTTGGACAATTCGTAATGCCGCTGTCTTTGTGCGCAGTGCCGCTAATTTGAGTCCTGCGTTAGCAAAGCCGTCAAAATCTGTTGCAAACGGAATACGCAGGAATTGTATATGCTCCTGTCCGAAAACTTCATATAATCAAAAAATACCATTTTTCAAAATGACTAAGGATAATAAACAGGTATAAGAAATGCGGACAAGCGATGCCTTAATCATTCGTACCGTTGATTTCAGCGAAACGAGCCGGATTGTTACAGCATTCACACAGCAGTACGGTAAAATCGAAGCCCTTGCAAAAGGCGGACTCCGGCTCAAAAGCCCCTTTGAAGCATCGCTCGATATGCTCGCCGTTAATTCTGTGACGTATATTCCAAAACGCAGCGATGCCCTTGATTTACTCACCGAATCAAAACTCCTTCACCGCTTTAGCATATCACCGTTTAATCTTGCCGGCTCTTTTGCGGGGCATTACGTTGCGGAATTAGTCAATGCTTTTACCCAGACGGACGATGCACAGCCGGCTCTCTATGATTTGGCACTCAACGTTTTGAAGTGCCTTGAAGAAGGTACATTCGTTATGCGGACGCTTGTCCGTTTTGAAGGGAACTTGCTGCATCTCACCGGATATTTTCCGTCGCTGCGCCGCTGTGTTGATTGCAATGCTGCCGTTGAACGGACGGCGGAGCGGCGAATAATGTTCGCTCTGATGCATAGCGGCGTACTGTGTCCGCATTGCGCCGCCGGACAAAGTCATACCGTCAGCATCA
Source organism: Planctomycetaceae bacterium (assembly GCA_031289675.1). Taxonomy (GTDB): domain Bacteria; phylum Planctomycetota; class Planctomycetia; order Pirellulales; family Thermoguttaceae; genus WRKP01. The sequence continues at coordinate 4,016 of JAITOZ010000144.1, read as the reverse complement.
GAGCGGATTCATTGAACACGTTAGAGCGGCTCATCGACCCGCGTGATAAAGACGGGCATTGGAAAAAGACACCCATCAGCCGGAATGTTTCCGGTGAAATCCGCAGTTTGCTCAACCGTTATATCAGTCATTGTCTCGGCTACCGACCGAAACTTTACGATTGGTTCCGGCTGATTGCCGAATTGGATAATGCCTGACCGGCTGTGTTTATGTGCCGCTTTTTCCCGTGTAATCGGTAATGTTGCGGTTTATTCAGAAGGCTATACTTATTCCTTTTAATATCGGATTTTTTAGGATATGCAAGTTTTCGGGAAAGAAAGATATTTGTGACGGGGAATACTGACGAAGAATTACAAGAAATGATTGCCGAAGAGAAGCGGATAGAAGAGACTCTGGAAAAAGAAAGAGAATACGAAGAAAGTGATAAGATGTGATGGACGAAAATTGTATCGGCAGTTTTTCCGGCGATTCATTGGTGCTGCAACACCGGTTCGTACGCGGATCTGGACAGTTACGCTGTGAATGCCGGTATCGCTAAAAACCACGGAGATAACGTTCAGGCAGCAGTGCTGCGGACGAAGTCATCACCGCGGTACCCGGTAGAGATGGTCAGTCCACCAATACGGACCGACAGTGTTCAAGTCAATTCCCTGAAACTGCAATTCATCAAGACAGCGGGACGCTTGGATATTGCCGGACGAGTCTTTATAGAGCAGCCAGACCTCTGTCGGGTCCATCTGGTCAATCAAAACGTTACTATGCGTGGTCATAAAAAACTGCGTCCCCCCGATTTCCCTGATGTTGCGATGCAAGGCGGCAACAAACGACATCACATGCGCCCGCCCCATACTCGCAGAAGGTTCTTCAATACCAACAAGCCGGGACGGAACAGGGTCTTCAAAAAGCGTCAACAAGGCAAGCAGACGAAGGACACTTTCGCCAAGTTGCGGCGTAAAGACCGGTTCATTTGACCCTTGATAGTAAAAGGCAAGAATGTTTCTTCCCGATTCGAGAAGTTTATACTCCAACCGCTCCACCCCCGGAATCTGCCTGCCGATAATGTTCAAAATGTCGCTGAATTCGCGGGAATGTTTTTCTTTCAACCGCCTCAATTCATTAGCCAAATTTTCTACCTGGCTGAACTTGAACTTCGGCGGTGAAAGGGCGGCGGCGTTCGAGGAGATAAAACTTGTAACAAAATATCGCGAAAGATACTGCTTGAATTGGGGAATATCCGGCAAATCTTCAAACCGGGCAAGAACACCGAGAGCAAGCGTTTTTTCATTGATGCCTTTGACCTGTTCTAATTGCGAACCGCTGGCATTATACCACGGCTGAAGGTGCCTTGCATATTTCTCGCCGTTCTGAAAGAACAAGATGGGGCGGGGCTGCTTGTTGTCGGTGTTACGGTACAGGACGGCTTCCGTTTCAATAAAAGCCTGCTGGGTGTTCGGTTTTTTATTGATATTGAGGATATACGTCAGCGGAGCATCAGCGGCGCAAGACCGGAATACAATCCCGAAGGCAATCGGACCTTCTCCGCTGGCGTGATAGACAGCATTAACACCGCCTCGGCGGACAAAGGCTTCATCTAGGCCGTATTCGAGAATGTCGGCAATGAAACAGAAAGCATCTAAAATACAACTTTTTCCCGCCCCGCTTTCGCCGATAAACACCGTCAGCGGGGTCAATTCATAAGGAACAATATCGGTCTCCGCATCCATCACGACGGACTGCTGAAAACTCGACCCGACAGCAATCTGCCTTACGGCTTTATAGTTCCGTATCCAAAACCCTTCTATCAATGGATATGCGGGAGGCAAACTCATCTAATGAGACCCGTGTACAACAAATAACACGCACAGGAACCTGCGCAATAATAAACCATACCTTTCTACCGTATCGGAGACGATATGTCAAGAGCATCCGCCGGCTACATCCGTTCGACCGTTTCGATGCCGAGCAGGTTCAGCCCCTTTTGCAGCGTTCGAGCGGTCAAAGCGCAGAGTTCCAAACGGCTTGCACGCAATTCTTCACTTTCGGCTTTCAAAACAGGACACTGTTCAAAAAATACGGAGTATTTGTTAGCCAATTCAAACAAATAGGTCGTTAGAAAGTTCGGACGGTAATCCCGCAGCGCACCGTCAAGAACTTCGCCGAATCGGAGCAGTTCGACGGCTAACGCTCTTTCGGCACAATGCGTGATTTGAATATTCACCGTTCCGTTACCGTTGCCCTTATTCTTGTAGTGTCCTTTGGCAAAAATACTTTGCACACGCGCATAAGCGTACTGCAAGTACGCTGCTGTGTTGCCGTTCATCGCCAGCATTTTTTCATAACTAAAAACATAATCGCTTTCTCTGTTTTGCGATAAATCTGCGTAGATGACAGCACCGATGCCTATTTTTTGGGCTGAAATTGCCGTATCCGCATCCTTTGATGCCAACGATTCCGCTGCCTTGACGGCTTCGTCCAGCAAGCCGTTCAAGCCGACTGTATCGCCGCTGCGGGTTTTGAACGCTTTCCCGTCTTCTCCTAATACCGTACCAAACTTGATATGTTTGAGTTCCACATTACCGATTCCCATCATCCGCACCGCCTTAAAAAGGTGTTCAAAGTGCAGCGACTGCCGGAAATCTGTTAGAATGAGAATGACATCGGGACGGAACGTTTCCATCCGGTATTTCATTGCCGCCAGGTCGGTTGTTCCGTAAAGAAACGCACCGTCTTTTTTTCGGATGAGCATCGGAACATCATCGCCGTCAAAGAAAATACCGGCTGCCCCGTCTGTTTCCCTAGCGATTTTCTGTTTCAATAAATCGTCAACGATGCCGGCGAGCATCGGATGATAAAAACTTTCGCCCAGCGTGTAATCAAACGAAATGTTCAGCCGCTGGTAAATCTTGTCAATTTCGTCCGTCGCATACGGCAGAACTTCACGCCAAATTTTCAGATTCGTCTCGTCTCCGCTGTGCAGTTTAGCCGTTTCCGAAAGAACAGCGGCGGCAGCCGCTTCATCGGGTTCGTCAACTTTTTGACGCACAAGGCGGTAAATGCGGTTTAATTCCTCGACAGGCGATTGTTGATAGGCTTCCTTGTCAAGATAATTTTTGTAACCGTAAATAATCATTCCGAATTGCGTTCCCCAATCGCCGAGATGATTATCGGAAATGACACGGTGTCCCTGAAAACGCAGCATCCGAACGAGCGCATTGCCGATAACCGTTGACCTTAAATGTCCGACGTGCATTGCTTTGGCAACATTCGGACCGGAATAATCAACGATATATGTTTTCTTTTTTGACTCGTCAACAGACGGCACTCCGAGCCGGTCGGTATCCTGTGCCGCTTTTTGTAACATTTCGGTTATGCACGTTTCTTTCAGACGCAAGTTGATGAAGCCTGGACCGGCAATTTCCGGTGTTTCGCAAATATCGCTGATTTGCAGATGACCGATGATTTGCTGTGCCACTTCACGGGGCGGTTTGGATAATTTTTTTGCCAGCGGCATCGCAAGATTTGCCTGATAATCGCCGAACTTCGGGTCGTTGACCGGACGTATAGTATCCAGTAAATTGGTCAAAAGGGATTCGGCATCATCCGCACTTCCGGCAATCATACCGCCGACAACGGCTGATAATGCTGCCGCAAAACGCTGTTTTAATAGGTTAATCATCAAAAGCAGAAGACATACGAAACCGGATGAAACCGGCTGCGGTCCATCGGACCCAAGTATATCATAAACTTTTCTTTTTCGGAATTGACACAGAAACAATTCCCGCCAAAGAAATGACGCTCAAAAACACAACCCAAGAGCCGGAGCCGTATCAAGGGATTCAAAAATCCAAAACAATCACCGGCATCCCGTACGCTGCAACGGCTCGCTTCACTCTGATTTTAATTCCAACCGCAGCGGTTCTTTGTGATTGCCAATCACCGCCGTCAATGGAGTTGTTCCGATGACCGTATAAGGTAGGGGAACAAGTCCTTTTTGCGGTGGAACGTTTTTACCTTCC
>JAITOZ010000133.1 GCA_031289675.1 Planctomycetaceae bacterium | reverse complement strand
GTCGCTGTCAAGTCCTCGCAAAAGCAACAAATTATTGATGCAATCTTACGATTTGATAAATGATTGTTATACATAGAGTTAGAGTAAATATCTAACTCCTAAACTTGTCAAGCCCCTTTATAAATAAGGGAAAACAATGAAGGGCTATTAAGGGTACCGGAGAAAAATAAGGGTTTCGGACAAACGAAAAACCTTATTTTCATTTTCCGCCCCTTAATAGTAATGTGTCTCCAAACTCTTACCCTTATTCCCTTAATTTATAAATAAGGGAAGGCAATGAAGAGGTAACCTGTGCTATTAAGGGTACCGGGGAAAATAAGGGTTTCGGACAAAGGAAAACCTTATGTTCATTTTCCTTACGAGACTTGTTTTTTTCATCGCGAAGGCGCGAAGACCGCAGAGTTTTTTTATGTTCTTTTTTCTATTCTTCGTTTTCTTCGCGCCTTCACGATTATCATTTTCCTCTTTCATCTTGCAATACAGTAAACGCCGGTAGTTAAGGAACAAGTCTATTGCCGCTCTTCGGTATCTATCCAAATGGTTACAGGACCATCGTTGAGTAATTCGATGTGCATTTCCGTTTGAAACACGCCGGCTGCAACGGGAATATTCCGGCAGCGGACTTCATCGAGAAACTGGCGGTAGAGTATTTCGGCTTTTTCCGGTCGGGCGGCTTTGGTAAAACTTGGTCTGCGTCCGTGTTTGCAGTCAGCGTAAAGCGTAAACTGGCTGACGGCGAGTATTGAACCGCCGGTCTCGGTGAGCGGCAAGTTCATTTTACCGTTTTCGTCCTCAAAAATGCGCAGTTCACAGCATTTTTTTGCCAGCAGGACAGAGTCTTTTTCGGTATCGTTGATTCCGACACCGAGCAGGACGAGGAGTCCCTTACCGATTTCACCAGCAAGGCGATGGCTGTCCCGCGGCAGTTTCACCCTCGCCCAACGAACCCGCTGAATACAAGCACGCATACAGTCTTTGTTTGTACAGTCTTCGGCTTAGGATTATACAGCAGAATGAAAGGTCGATATAGGCGTATCGACGTACAGCCGAAGAGGCAGGAACGTCAAAACAAGGGCAGATGGTACTCAACGCTTGACAATACGCTGCCTGCCTGCCAGAATACACCGGATATGCAAAAAGCAACATACAAGGATGCCGGTGTTGACCTCGACATTTACGCCGAGTCAATGTCCCGCCTGCCGAAACTCGTCAAGCGTACTTTTTCCGATAGAGTTTTGCAACTTGACGGCGGTTTTGCCGGTCTGTTTCAACTCAACGGCAAAACCGCAAAATATGCCGACCCCGTATTGGTCAGTTGCACCGATGGTGTCGGAACAAAACTCAAAGTTGCCTGTCAGGCAAACCGGCACACGACCATCGGCATTGACCTTGTGGCAATGTCCGTCAACGATGCAATCTGCTGCGGTGCCGAACCGCTGTTTTTCCTCGACTATGCGGCGATGCCCAAAGATGACCCCGGACTCCTCGAACAAATCGTCAGCGGCATAACGGAAGGCTGTCTGCAAAGCCGGTGTGCTTTAATCGGCGGTGAGACGGCGATTATGTCCGGTTTGTATCAGCCCGGCGAATACGATTTGGCGGGCTTCTGTGTCGGTGTTGCCGAAAGAACCGATATTATTGACGGCAAGGCAATTCAGAGCGGCGATGTCTTAATCGGTATTGAGTCATCGGGGCTGCACAGTAACGGATACAGTCTTGTCCGAAAAATCGTTTTTGATATTGCCGGTTTGAACATTCACGAAAACGTACCGGAACTCGGCGCAACCATTGCCGATGTCCTGTTAACACCGACGCGGATTTACGCCGGCTGCGTCCGAAAAATACTGGAACGTTACGGAGCGAACAAGGGCATTAGCGGCATTGCACACATTACCGGCGGCGGTTTGGAGGAAAATTTAAGCCGGATATTACCGGTCGGAACGGCATTGAATATCCGGCGGACTTGGGAGCCGCCGCCGGTGTTTGGCTGGCTGCAAAGACTCGGCAATGTTGATGACGGCGAAATGGATAGGGTCTTCAATCAGGGCATTGGGCTGGTTTTGGCAGTAAAACCGGACATTGCCGAAGACGTAATGCAGACGCTGCGGACGGCAACGGCTTGGAAGTGCTGGAACATCGGCAGTATTAGGAATTAAAACCGATTCACTACATTTTTGTAGGATATTTATACCGATTACTAAAATGTAGTCTTGTTTATCAGATGAAAAAAATCCTTCGTTTTTGTATCTTGTTTTTTTAACCCTTTATCTGAAAAAGAGTTAAATTTTTTTTCTGCCGTTCATTTGCCGAGAGTTTTTCATTTTTTGATGAAACAGGCGATTGGCACGCTATGTGCTTCATAAGTATTCACAGAAACTTCGGTTATGAAGTGAATCAAGAATAAACACTTATGCGCAAGATTGCAATTTACGGTAAAGGCGGAATCGGCAAGTCCACTACCACGCAAAATACCGTGGCAGCCCTCGCTGAAATGGGACGAAACGTGATGGTTGTCGGCTGCGACCCCAAAGCGGATTCCACCCGCCTTTTGCTTAACGGACTGGCACAGAAAACCGTCCTTGATACTTTGCGTATTGAAGGCGAAGACCTAGACCTTGATGATGTGGTCAAAACCGGTTTCAAGGGAACCCGATGCGTCGAGTCCGGCGGTCCCGAACCGGGTGTCGGCTGTGCCGGCCGCGGAATCATTACGTCAATCAATCTTTTGGAACAACTCGGTGCGTTCGACCCCAAATATAAACTGGATTACACGTTCTACGATGTTCTCGGCGATGTGGTTTGCGGCGGGTTTGCGATGCCGATTCGGGACGGAAAGGCAGAAGAAATTTATATCGTTTGTTCCGGCGAAATGATGGCGATGTACGCCGCCAACAATATTTGTAAAGGGATTCGCAAATTTGCCGAAGCCGGTACGGTTCGGCTCGGCGGACTTATCTGTAACAGCAGGAAAACAGACCGCGAAGACGAGTTGATTATTGCCCTTGCCGAAAAACTCGGTACACAAATGATTCATTTTGTCCCCCGCGACAATGTGGTTCAGCGGGCAGAAATCAACAAGAAAACGGTGATTGATTTTGATCCCGCAGTCGGTCAGGCAGAAGAGTACCGAAAACTGTCAAGAGCCGTTGAGTCGAACAAATTATTTGTCGTTCCGAATCCGCTGGAAATTTCCGAACTGGAAACGCTGCTGATGAAATTCGGCATCGCCGATTAAAGAACAGCCGCTCACTAACTGCTTGCTGCTAACCGTTAACCAATTATTAACTATGCTGATGATTCGTGCTATTATTCGTCCCGAAAAAGTCGATGCCGTTCTTGCTGCGCTGATGGCAGACGGTTTTCCGGCTGTTACAAGGATTAACGTTGCCGGGCGCGGCAAACAGCGCGGCATAAAAATCGGCAACGTGATGTACGATGAGATACCCAAAGTAATGATTCTGATGGTCATTGCAAACAATGACAAGGATTTTGTCGTCAACAAAATTATGGAGATTGCCCGAAGTTCGCAGGGAGCCTTCGGCGACGGCAAAATTTTCATTTCTCCCGTTGAGGAGATTTACACGGTCAGTTCCGGCTTCAAAGAAAGTGAGAAGGGCGAAGTATGAAAGAGATTATGGCAATTATCCGTATGGATAAGATTAACAAGACGAAAGATGCTTTGGTTGCTGCCGGCATCAGTTCGATGCACGTCAAAGATGTTCTGGGACGCGGCAAAGGTTATACCGAGATTCGGCAGACCGAAAATTTGGAAAAATACTGGGAAGACAAAATCGGCGAACACGTTATGGTCGGTAGGCTCGTCCCCAAACGGAAGATTTCAATTATCGTAACAAACCGGAATGTTCCGAAAGCGGTAAAGGCTATTATTGAAGCAAACCAGACCGGCAACAGCGGAGACGGTAAGATTTTTGTTCTTCCGATATACGATACCGTCCGCGTTCGGGACGGACAAAATGGAGATGAAACGTTAGATGAGTGAAAATACACAAACAACGGCAACACCCCAAAAATACGAATTACCCATTTCCGGCGAGCAGTTTCGGGACGAAACTGCGGCAGCCTATTCGCCGAAACTGGGAAAGAAGCGGAAGAGACAAATCATCGTCAATAAAGTTGATGACGGCGACACTGTTCCCGAAATTTTGGCAAACACCCGAACCGCTCCCGGTATTCTGACGATGCGCGGCTGTGCTTATGCCGGCTGCAAAGGCGTGGTACTGGGACCGACCCGCGACATTTTGCAAATCACACACGGTCCTATCGGCTGCGGCTTTTACAGTTGGCTGACTCGCCGCAATAAGACACGACCGAAAACGCTTGATGACCCGAATTATATGACGTATGCAATGTCAACGGATTTGCAAGAGGACGAAGTTGTTTTCGGCGGCGAGAAAAAATTGATGGCGGCAATTGACGAAGCCGTTGCGTTGTTTCATCCGAAAGCGATTGGTATTTTTGCAACGTGTCCCGTCGGTCTTATCGGCGATGATGTTCATGCTGTTGCCAGAGCGGCGGAAGAAAAATATCCGGGCATCAATATCTTCGGCTTTTCCTGTGAAGGTTACAAAGGCGTGTCGCAATCGGCAGGACACCATATTGCCAACAATAAGGTGTTCACCGATGTCGTTGGTCAACTTGATGCGGTCAAGGAAGGAAAATACCGGCTCAATATGCTCGGCGAATACAATATCGGCGGCGATGCGTTCGAGTTGGAACGGATCGCCGAAGCCTGCGGATTAACGTTACATTCCACATTTTCGGGCAATTCCGTCTATGACGAATTTGCTTCGGCACACACCGCCGATTTGAACGTTGTTATGTGCCACCGCTCTATCAATTATCTTGCGGAAATGATGGAGGCAAAATACGGTATTCCTTGGTTTAAGGTCAATCTGGTCGGTGCCGATGCAACGGCAAAATCATTTCGGAAAATGGCGGCGTTTTTCGGCGATTCCGAATTGATTGAACGGACGGAGGCGGTCATTGAAGCCGAAATGGTCGAAGTCGAAAAAGTCCGCAGCGAAATAAGACCCCGCTGCGAAGGCAAGACAGCAATGATTTTTGTCGGCGGTTCCCGTGCGCATCATTATCAGGATTTACTGCGTGAAATCGGCGTTATAACGATTTCCGCCGGTTATGAATTTGCTCACAGGGACGATTATGAAGGACGAAAGGTGCTGCCGACGATTACCGTTGATGCTGATTCCCGTAACATTGAGGAACTGAAAGTAACGGCAGATGAGACACGTTATCATCCGCGAATCACGGCAGAAGACAAGGCGAAGCGTGAAGCCGGCGGGTTCACGTTCAGCGATTATCGGGGAATGATGCCGGAGATGCCGGCGGGAACGCTGGTCATTGACGATGCCAATCATTTCGAGATTGAAAAGTTAATTGAATACTATCATCCCGACCTGATTTGTGCAGGCATCAAGGAAAAATACGTTGTACAAAAACAGGGTATCCCGATGAAGCAACTGCATAGTTACGATTATATGGGGCCATTTGCCGGTTTCAAAGGGGCGGTCAATTTCTATCGGGAAATTGACCGTCTGCTTAATTGTAACGTATTCAAGTTTGCCAAAGCCCCTTGGGACGAATCGCCGGAACTGACGGCAACGTACAATAATTAACGTAACAATAAGCGGGCGGGCTGCCGGAAGTAACTGCGTTACCGCCTAATCCAAGTTTTAACCTGTTTCAATATAATGCTATTACGGCATACACCTACCGGCTTGTCTGAACGGAAAGCCTTAACTATCAATCCGGCAAAGACGTGCCAGCCGATTGGAGCAATGTACGCTGCGCTCGGTCTCCGCAACTGTATGCCGCATAGTCACGGTTCGCAGGGCTGCTGCGCTTATCACCGCAGCAGTCTGACCCGGCATTATAACGACCCGATTATGTCAACGACATCTTCCTTTTCGGAAGGTTCGTCCGTCTTTGGAGGACAGGCAAATATACTTGAATCGTTCACAAATATATTTTCGCTTTACAATCCCGACATTATTGCCGTTAATACGACATGCCTTTCCGAGGTCATCGGTGATGATCTTGTACAAATTATCAAGAAGGCGGCAGAAGATAAAAAAATTCCCGAAGGCAAGACCGTCATTCACGCCAACACACCGTCGTTTAAGGGATCACACGTAACCGGTTACGCTAATATGGCGGCGGCAATGGTGAAATACTTTGCCAAAAATACCGGAAAATGTAACGGAAAAATCACGCTGATCCCGTCGTTCATCGAGCCGAGCGATATGAGCGAAATGAAACACATTGCTTCGGAGATGGGAATTAAGTACATAATGTATCCCGACACGAGCGGCGTAGTGAATGGTCCGATGGACGGTCATTTCCGTATGTATCCCAAAGGCGGCTGCCCGAAGGAAAGTGTTGTTGCGTCCGGCGATTCCAAAGCGGCAATCGCTATCGGCAGGTTCGGTGCAATGTCCGCAACACGTCTGCTTGATACGCAGTGTAAGGTGCCGGTTCACGCTGTTGATTTGCCTATCGGAATTACGGCAACAGATATTTTTGTCGATATGCTGCGAAAAATCGCCGGTGTCAGTGTCCCTGAATCCATCCGGCTGGAACGCGGTCAGTTGGTCGATGTTCTCTGCGATATGTGCCAATACACTTATGGTAAAAAAGTATCGCTGCTCGGCGACCCTGACATTTTGCTCCCGATGGTGCAATTCTGCAAAGATGCCGGTATGGAAGTCCTGCACGTTTTGACTGGAACGCCGCCGGGAAAGGTCAAACTCGAAGAGCGTATTCGGGAACTCTACGGCGATAAAGTCATTGTCAAAGCGGGTTTGCTGTGCGATATGTTTATGTTCCAACAACTGGTTCAAGAGAACAAGCCGGACTTGATTATGGGAAATACGTACTGCAAGTATATGTGCCGCGATTTGGACATTCCGCTTTTGCGCATCGGTTTTCCGATTTACGACCGCATCGGTCAATCGTATGTTCCGATGGTCGGCTACCGCGGCGGAATGCACTTGCTGCTGAAGATACTCAATATCTTTATGGACCGCCAAGACCGCGATGCCGAAGAGGAAAACGTCGAACTGATTATGTAATAATAAAACGCGGCCGATAAAAAAGGTTGACATTTTCGCCCACAAACGGGGGGATTAGCGCAAGAGCGAAGAGTGTTAGTCCCCCGATAGAGAAATATCAATGGAAATTTTAACCGAACGCAAACATCAGATACTCGAAAAAGGGCTGGACGAGTACGTCTTGGAATGTAACAAACCAAGTACGGCGGGTTCCGTCAGTCAGCGGGCTTGTGTTTTCTGCGGTTCCAGAGTGGTGCTGTATCCCATTACCGATGCACTTCATCTGATTCACGGTCCTATCGGTTGTGCTGCCTACACTTGGGATATTCGGGGGGCAATGTCGAGCGGCAAAGAACTGCATCGACTCAGTTTTTCGACAGACTTGCGTGAAAACGATGTCATTTACGGCGGGGAGAATAAATTGTATCTT
>JAITOZ010000089.1 GCA_031289675.1 Planctomycetaceae bacterium | reverse complement strand
GTCCCGTTTTCATTGATGTCCGCCGTCTTGGCACTTTCATAGTGTTTCAAAAAATACGCCTTATGTTCTTTCGGATACTTCGCCCCATACGGCGGATTGCCGATGACAATGTCGAAATTTTCAATGCCGAACATCCAGCGGGAATCGAAATACGGCGATGCCTGTGTATCCGAATGATTCCATTGACATAACGCCTGAATCCCCTTATTGCCGCTCTTGTCCGCCAGTTCTTTTTCGGCAGCGGTAATTTGTGTCCGTAAATGTTCTTTTGCTGAAACGATGCTCTCCTTAAAATAATCCGCCTTCAATGTTTGGATTTGTAAGAACTCGGTCCGATGTTCGTTAAAAAACAAATCGTTGAAATCAATACCGAAGAGCGTATCGGCAACCGCAAACTTATAATCCAGATTCGGCAGCGGTTCGATACCGAAATTCGCTTTGCTCTTGTCCGGTGTGATTTCCTGTAATAACGAAAGGAACAGCCGCAGCGAGGCAATATGCACCGCCATCGGCTGAATGTCAATACCGTAAATAACGTTACGCAAAATCTTTAACTTTGTTTGATAACGGTTATCTTGCGTTAACGTTTTGTTTGGGTCAAGACGCTGCATTATCACGTTCATCACACCGCAGGGAAATGCACCGCTGCCGCAAGACGGGTCAAGTATAGAACAACGCAACAGAGCATTTTCAAAGTCCGAGTCTTTTTGTGTCGATAAATATGTGTCCAATGCTTCATTAACCATATAGTTAACAATTTCCCGCGGTGTGTAATAACTGCCCGTAATTTTGCGGCGGTTTTTTTTCTTGTCGGCAGCAATACAGGCAAGCAGCGACTCGAAGATATTGCCGACAAATTCGGGGTCAATGAATTCGCTGTTATCTGTTTCGTCCAGCGTGTATTTATACTGTGAGAGAATTTTGATGATGCCCGTCACAGAACAGGTTTTATCAAGTGCTTTGATTTCTTTTAACCTTGCTTTGGAAAAGAAATAATCATCGTTTAGCGCAAAATCATCGCCGGACTGTTCGGTAAAAAGTCCTCCGTTGAGAAACGGAATTCGTTTATGCAGAGCCTCTTTAACTTTATTGTAACGCTGTATCAGATTCCGGTTTTCAAGTTCGCCCCGCTCATTATGAGGTGTGTTAAGCGAATGGAAAAACAGGTTCCGCAAAATAACATTATAGTAACCGAATTCGTCTTCTTTCAGGTTTGCGTTGAGCCATTCTTCCTGAAATAATTCCGAAGGAACAAGTCCTTTTTCTTTAAGAAAAAATATCAGCAAGAGACGGACAATAATACGCAGAGCGTGGTCGGCATCGTATTCCCGCCGATGAAGTCCGCTGCGATGTTCTTCTGTTGCCCAATAATACCAGTTGCGGAGTTCTTCGTAGAATTTTTGTTCGAGTTCTTTCCGTTTGTCTTCTTTGCGGTATCGTTCTTTAACCGTATTGAGAGCATCCCGGACATCGCCGGCAGTACAGCGGAACCATTCGGAATTGCCGTCTTGTACGAAGCCGCGTTGGACGAGTTCACGGTGAACTTCTTTATCGGTAACTTTGTTTTTGCCGGCAGCGGCGGATTCCCGCAAAACGATTTCCGCTTTGAGATGGGCTTGACTTAACTGGTCATTGATACGCTTTTCAATCGAACCGGTCGTTTGACCGATTTTGAGCCAGCCGGCTTTTTCAGGTACCTGCGGCAGAGTGTAAGCGTAAAGTTTCATCACCGGGGATTATAGCAGAAAAAACGTGTTATGGAGAACGGTCAGTAACGGAGCGAAACTCGCCGAGGCGAGAAAGAACGCAAAGGTTTATTCCCCGATAATTTTTATCAACACGCGTTTTTTCCGCTTGCCGTCGAATTCGCCGTAGAATATCTGTTCCCAAGTGCCGAAGTCGAGTTTGCCGTCCGTTACCGCAACAACAACTTCACGCCCCATAATCTGCCGCTTGTGATGCGCATCGCCGTTGTCCTCTCCCGTCCGGTTATGCGCATATACCTGCGGCGATGCATTGTACGGTGCAAGTTGTTCAAGCCAACGCTTGTAATCCTGATGCAAGCCCGATTCGTCATCGTTGATAAACACCGATGACGTAATATGCATCGAATTAATCAACGCCAAACCTTCCTTAATGCCGCTCTTGCGCACTGCCGCCGCCGCTTGGGACGTGATGTTCACAAAATCCATCCGCGACGGGATATGTAATTCAATAATTTCACGATATGATTTCATTGTCCGATTATTGTCAGCAGGAACGGAAGCCGAAATAATTTTCGGCGTTATTGTAACAAATATCCTGTACCATTTTGCCGACGAGGTTCATATCGTTCGGCAAAAGTTCATCGTGCATATCCTGACCAAGCAGATTGCACAAAATCCGCCGGAAGTATTCGTGTCTCGTGTAAGACAAAAACGACCGGCTGTCGGTCAACATTCCGGCGAACTGACTCAACAGACCGAGATTCGACAAACAGTTGAGTTGTCTTTCCATACCGTCTTTCTGGTCGAGAAACCACCAACCGCTGCCGAACTGCATCTTAGAGGGACGCTGAGCAAGGGACGCTGAGCGAGAATAATCGCCTTGAAAATTTCCCAGCGTCGTTGCGATTAACTCGTTATAGACCGGATTGAGGTTATACACAATCGTCTGCGGCAAAATACCCCTGTAATCGAGATCATTAAAAAACATATCGAGATAATTCCCTAGACCGGTTTGGTCCATAATCGAATCAAAACCGGCATCACGCCCTATTTTTTCGAACATACGAGTATTGTTATTGCGGATTGCTCCGATGTGCAACTGCATCGTCCAATTCTTTTGAAAGTCCAACTCGGCAATGTATCTCAAAATCAAACTGGCAATATCGCCGTGTGAACAACCTTCGTCCGTTGTCAATAATTCGGTCAACGTTGCCGCCCGTTCCTCCGGTGTGTGTACAAAGTAAAACTGAAACTGACCAAACCCGTGGTCGGACAACCGGCAGCCGTTCTCGTGAAAATAATCGTGCCGCCGCTTGAGAACATTAAGTAAATCATCAGGCGTTTTGATAACAACCTCTGCTGACTCGCATAGTCGCACAATATAATTTTTATAATCATCGGAAATACCGGAAGCCCCGTCCGGCACCGCTTTATCCGGTCGGAATGTCGGCAATACTTGAATGTCGAACGATTTATCGGCGGCGATTTGTTTGTGCCAGCGCAAATCATCGGCGGGGTCGTCCGTTGTACAAACGAGTTTGACGTTCATCTGCCGCATAATGCCGCGTGCCGAAAATTCCGGCGTTTGCAGTTTGGCGTTACATTCGTTCCAGATTTCTTTTGCTGTTGCAGGGCAGAGCAGTTTGTCCGTAATTCCGAAAGGGCGCTTGAGTTCCAAATGCGTCCAGTGATAGAGCGGATTACGCAGCGTTTTGGGAACGGTTTCCGCCCACGCCTGAAATTTTTCCCAGTCGGAAGCGTCGCCGGTGATGTATTTTTCGTCCACTCCTGCCGCCCGCATTGCCCGCCATTTGTAGTGGTCTCCGGCGAGCCAAATTTGCGTCAGGTTCTCAAAACGGCGGTCTTCGGCAACCTCTTTGGGCGAAAGATGGCAATGATAGTCGATAATCGGCATCGGCTTCGCAAACTCGTGATAAAGTTGAACTGCTTCGGCACTTTGGAGCAGAAAATTTTCAGTAATGAAGTTCATAATTGAAGGCAGAGCATATCAGGGCAGGGGGGAATATCCCTTTCACCCGATTTATTTTACGCTCTTGTATTTATTTCGCAAGATGCTATATTATGGATATCAGGAACGATGGAAACGAGTTGCATAATCCGTACAATCGTTTCTTTTCATTACCTAATTTGATAAAGTATTTCGTCAGGCGAGGCAGTTCGTGAAAATCTGCCTGCATTTAGGGCAGGTACTTCGTTTGACGAAATACTTTATCAAGCGAGGTAGTTTAATATGTATCAATGACGAAAGAATTGCCGAAAACAAAATCAGGGAAAAAGACGAAAAAAATCACAGGTTTTTCGTTTATGACTTCTGACCTGATTAGGGGACATACAGAAACGATTATTTTGGCAAATCTTTTGAAAAGCGACACTTACGGCTACGAAATCAACAAGCGGATACAGGCTTTGTCGGAGAATTTGTATGAACTGAAAGAGGCAACGCTGTATTCCGCTTTCCGCCGGTTGGAAAATGCCGGTTTGGTAACGTCTTACTGGGGCGATGAAGAATCCGGCGCAAGACGCAGGTATTATAAAATAACGGACGAAGGCAGAAAAGTCTATTGGAACAGCAAAGTCGATTGGGATAAAGCGAAATCGCTCATTGACGGTCTGATACGGGAATTTGAAGTACCGACGGGATTGTGATATTAGTCTGATATTTAGACCGCAACCGGTCAGGCTGCGGTCTAAACCGTTCATTGCTGCACATTCCACAGACCGTGCAGGTTACAGTATTCCCGAACAGTAACCGGCACACCCTCTTCGACGGTGAATTCCGCTTTCGGTTCTGCGCCCGGTTTCAGGTATTGCCGCTGCACCTTGCTGCCCTGCTGCAATTCAATCCAAGCAATGTGGTGTTTGTCCTCCATCGGATGCGGTACGCTGCCGACCTGAACAGCCGCCTTCGTCCCGTTGACGGTAACAACAGGAACGTGTTTTGCTTTGGCGGCATCCGCCGTGTTCTCTTTTTGCAGAACCATCTCTTGCTGGCAGCAAGTCAGAGAGCCGCCTGCCCCTTCGAGAACTTCAACGATATTGCCGCATAATTTGCAGACGTAAACTTCGTCCTGCTTTGTCATAATACTGCTCCTTGATGTAAATGTGAATTGTAAATGAGGTAAATTCGATGCCCCGTATTCTACTCTATCAAACGGATAAAAACAATCGGACAACAAACAATATTTTTAACGTATCAAAAACGTAACTCGATTCGGCACGGCTTCAATTTCCAACGGCAAACATCCGCCGGGGTCGCCGTCCAACTGAAACGGAACATCCGCCTCTGAAGTCAATCGGAATTTGACTCCCTGCTGTAATACCGCTGACGGCAGATAGCGGTGCAGGCTAAAACATTGGGCAAGGGCAGTGTACACGAATGCGTGAAAGACTGTTCTGCCGGAAAACAAAACCGCATCCAGTGATCCGTCGTCTTCCTTCGCAAACGGAGCGAGCGGCAAGCCCCAGCCGTAGCGGTTGATATTAAAGAGAAATGCCCAGCGCACCGGCACGACTACGGCTGCTCCTGCTTCCTTCGGGATAATTTCTACGTTGATATTCGGAAACTTGTAACCGGTCAGCGAATGCAGCACCGGCTTAATATACGAAAAGTAGGAAATATGTGCGCCTTTTTTATGTCCCTGCCGGTAACGTTCTTCTCTGTGCCGATGCACGCCGCTGACAACATCGGCATCGAAACCGCAACTCACCATCACAAGAAAAAGCCGTTCGTAACTGCCGCCGTTACTGTTGGTGTCGCTGCCGGAAAAGCACCGGGCAATACCGGCATCGAACGTTTTAATTTTGCGGCGTTCGATAATATCGGCTAACCGCTTCGGATTAGAACCAAGACGGTAATGCTTTGAAAGCAGATTAGCCGTACCGGCGGCTAGCAGTGTAATCGGTGTGCCGGGAGCCGTCCGGTTGACCAGTGTTGCCGCCGTGCCGTCTCCGCCGACACCCGCCAGAACCCGCAAATCACCGGTGGCAAATCGCACGTTTGCTTTTTCAACAACTTCATCAAGGTCGGTAAGCAAATCGACTGTAAAGCCTTTTTCCCGTAAACGGAAACACAATTCCTCTGCCTTTTGCATCGGCGAAGTTCTTCCGGCTTTCGGATTGATGGAGATGATGACGTTATTCATTAACAATAGCGGCGGTAGGACACATTCTCGACGAACGTTCATTGTCCGCTGTCTCCTGTCCGCCGTCAATGCTCAACTTGTTTGCCGGCGAGAGTAATAAACGATTGAAATTTGCCGACGTAAAATGGATAATAATCACTATCCGTTATTTGTTCAGTTATCAATTCGTCTTATGCACGCCATCCGTCTTGAACACGATGCTTTACATTTTTCAGCCTCGCATTTTATCACATTTGGAACGCCGGAAAAAGTAGAGGCTCTTCACGGACATAACTTCCGTATCCGGGCAATGCTTGCCGGTCCCCAGAATCAGCGGAACTACGTTGCAGACTTTCTGATTGCCTTTGATTGTCTGAAAAAGGTTTGTGAAATGCTGTCGCATAAGGTTTTGCTGCCAAGAGACCATCCATATATCAATTTCCGCATTACAGGTGATGTGATAGATATTTCTCTACCGCCGCTGCGTTGGTCGTTTCCGAAAGACGATACCATTACGCTGCCGATACGCAATACAACAACGGAGTCGCTGGCAGAATACACGGCAACATTGTTTCGAGAACTTCTTGAAGAGGAAAAGGCTTTTGAGTTTCCCTCCAATCAATACCGAATTACGATAGAATTGGAAGAATCGCCGGGAATGTGGGCGGTTTATTCGGAGGAAAATTAGAACGTATTCGATTTTTGCTGTGGAGTAATTCCAAAATGGACACGCTGGACACACTGTCAATCCATATAAATCCCCTTTGCTGTAAACTTCCTGCATTAGCGTTAAAATTGACATCATCGCCTTTTAACGAATAAGCGTTTTTGTCGGCAACACCTTTTAATACAGCAAGTTTATGCAAAAACAACGAGGTATTATCCCTGAGAAACAAACTTCCGGAGAGGAATGTTCCCTCCGGAACGAAGACCGCAGAGTTTTTTTTATGTTCTTTTTTCCTCTTCTTCGTTTTCTTTGCGGCTTCGCGATTATCATTTCCCTTTTTCATCTTGAGATACAGTAAACGCCGGCGGGTCGTGGAACAAGTCTACTGATTTGCAATAGGGGGATACTAGACTCCATTTGTTCAAAAAAACGATGCAGATAACCTCTTGCATATTGTCCGCTATCGTGTACAATGACGGGGAAATGTAGGAAGCGGAGGATAACGTATGTCTATTACAATGACCCCGGGAGCAATCAACGAGGTGAGCCAAATCAAAAAGGCGCAAAATCTCGGCGATGAAACTTTTTTGCGTGTCAGTATTCTCGGCGGCGGATGCAGCGGGATGCAGTACGCCTTGAATTTCGATACCGTCTTCGATGCCGTTCTCGATACGAAGTACGAATTCGGTACCGTCACCCTTGCAACGCAGAAGAAGTTTGACCCGCACTTTGCCGGTACGGAAATTGACTACATCCATTCCGAATCAGGAACCGGCTTTGCGGTCGAAAATCCCAATTTTCCTAAGTCAGCGGGATGTGCCGGTTGCGGACATTAGTACCGTACTTGCCCGCTGTACTTGTTTTAACCCTTTGTTTAGTCAGCCTTGTAACGATTTCAATGCCTGAACCTTCTCCCAATCCTCCTCAAATCCGGTTTGACGATGCCAACGCATCGGCAACTTACGCCAACTTCTGCCGGGTTACCGGCACACCGGAAGAAATCATCATCGACTTCGGTCTGAATCCGCAGCCTGTAGGGACTGAAATGCCGCCGATTACGGCGAACAACCGGGTTGTTATGGGGCTTTACACGGCAAAACGGATGATGCTTGCCCTGCAAACCACGGTTCAAAGGCACGAACAAGCGTTCGGTACGCTGGAAATCGACGTGCAGAAACGTGTCAGACAATAAACGGCAATGGACGGGGACTTGTTTTTTGTCCGTTGCGGTGTACAATTCGCCTTTACCTTTTACTGAACTATAAATGCCCAGACCTTTCAAAAAATCAAAATTTAAACAGCGCAAACGCACCAGAACCAAAGCAACGGTGCAGAAGAAAGACCCGTTGATGGTGGACGGTCAGCGTCCGCGTCCAATGTTCGTGGATTACAAGAATGTCGAACTTCTCAAGAAATTGACGAGCCGGCAGGGGAAGATTTTGAGCCGCCGCAAGAGCGGGTGTTCAGCCGTCAGCCAGCACGCCGTTGCCACAGCAATCAAACGGGCACGCTTTATGGCTCTGCTGCCGTATGTTACGGACTAGTGTCTCATAAAAGAGCGGGGACTTTAGTCCCCGCTCTTTTGGTGTCTTAATCATCTAACTCCGCCCTGCGTCACTTCCCCGCCGGCTCTCCTTCCAGAGTCAGCACCAGTTTGTCGTTCCTGCCGGACTTGACGGCTATCTTCAGGTCTGACGTTTCCGCTTTAAGGTACTTCTCCGGTATCCGCTG
>JAITOZ010000081.1 GCA_031289675.1 Planctomycetaceae bacterium | reverse complement strand
CCGTTTTCTATTGACGAAACCGGCGATGCCTCCCGGTTCTGAAATTCTTCGGCGTGCCGGTGACGAATTCCCGTTCTTGCAATGAGTATGCTGCTGTTGAATAGTCCGGCAGCGTCCGCTGCTCAACCGCAAGATTGAGCGGTTATTCTTGAAGTCGATAGACACTTCACATTTATCGGGGAGTTCCCCAAAGAATAGCGGACACGAGTTCAGTTGAACATTGTGTCCGTTATTTTTTATCACGCGGATTTTCCTAACCAGGGTAACGCTCTGCGCAACAATACAACTGCCACAGCCGCCGAGATATAATTTGCGCACGATTGAACGCTTATAACGCCGTTAAAGCCAAAAGCAGCGATTGGAGTAATGGTAATCACTGGTATACTTTCCCATTCCACTTCAGCCATCCGTTTGTATGCTCGCTTTTCGCGTCCCGATGTGTCCAGTGAATACCGCCGCCCTGTGAGTTGTAAAAATACTCGCCGTAAAACTCCACCGTATCGCCGGCTGCCAAACCATCAAGACGGGGAGCGATGTCGATGTTGTGAGCGATAAGCAGCGTTTGCCCACTTGCAAGTTTCAGGATACACCGCTGATGTCTGCCGCCTTCGTTGTCGTCTTTAAGCATTTTCGTTACAACGCCGCTGCCGGAAACTTGCACATTGCTTCGCTGTTTCGCAAACAGGTCGGCGATAATGTTATCGCCGTTTGGAGCAGACAGTTTCAGCGGTTGGGCTTGAGCGGGAGATATCGATTCATCTGTTGGAAAGTCCGGGGATTCCGGTTTCTTTTTCGGTTTAATGTGTTGAAAATACGGTTTCGATGAATAATCGCCGTCCGCTGCATTCGCCAAGCCGTTACGGACAAGCAACTCGTCCAAACACACTAACTCGTTTTTAGAATTGATGACGCAGACCAGCCGCAACTGCAGCCGCTCATCGTTTTTATCGGTTTGTGGTCCGTCGTGAAACATCACGACTTTTCCGCCGGCATCGGCGATTTGCTTGCGGACAAAATCTGCCGCTTTGGTTTTAGGGGCAGATGCTGCTGCGAGCCGGACTTTGAACTTTTTACCGCTTTTGCCTGTTGCGATAATCGTGTTGCCGCCGGTGACTTCCGCAGGAAGTTGGACGAGATTGGCAAAATTCGTGACCAGATGTTGACCGTTATGCGTGATGATTTTTGGATTCTTGATAAACGTTTCACAAACGCCTTTCGGCACCGGAGCAACGGTGTCGGCAAAGACAGCGATCGACGTTTGCATCATTACAAACAGTACGGCAATAAATACGCGAACAAATCTTTCCATTGGAATACCGGCTTTCAGAATATTTTATACCTATTAGAACCAATTGTTGCCATAACCGGCAACAGTGCGACCGCAGGGATTCTACGAAAAGGAAAGCCGATTGTCAAGGCAGGACGTGAGAACAAAGATGTCTACTGAATGATTGCGAGGCAAAGTCAGTTTTACAACCTTTCCTGACGTTCGTTCGCTGCATCACACCCACGCTACCTTGCTTGCTCAAAACGGTGTGTCGCCGGGTATCGCCAAATCCGCAATGCGTCATTCGGATATTCGCCTGACAATGAACGTCTATTCGCATCTCGAACTCGGCGATGTTGCCAATGCCGTTAATCAACTGCCGGATTTTCTCAACGGCAAATAATAAAAAAATTCTTGATTGCCGAAAGGCGGTCTTTTTTTTCATTCGGCTGTAACTCCGCTGGTTCTGAAAGAACGCAACACAGGCGAAACGGTGCGGACTTTGCCGGTCTGTTCCCCGCATATGCCGGTTCCCTTGCCGCAGAAACTGCCGCCGATTTGACGGATTTTCCGCAAGCCGCCATCCACATCTGGTGCGCAACCAGACGGCAACCGGAGCGTTTGGACGGCAGTTGGGAGGTCTGCCGCAGGATTACCCTGAAAATCAGCCGGTTTTCCGGCAGAAACGTTTATGAACTAATTAACTTTTTCGGACGCTTGTTCCCCTCTCTGTTCCCCAAATTGTGCGCCTTTGCCTGCACTTCTATGCACTTTAGACTCCAGAAAACCGTCCGAAACTTTCGCAGGAAAATCACCGAATGACCGCAGAAAACACGGGATTTCCCGTGTTTTGTAAGACGAAACGAAAACTGGGCGGTACGGGACTCGAACCTGTGACCTTCTGGGTGTAAACCAGACGCTCTAACCAACTGAGCTAACCGCCCTCGCTTTACCAGCCGTTTTTCACGAAAAACGGCTGATGTTATAATCAACTGCTCACGATTGCCGTCTCCGTTTCCTGAATCAATCCCCGAACCGACCGCTCATCATCCAATTCTCTTAATTGTTTCAAAAAATCAGAATACGTCAATATCCGGCTCAGTCTCGTTAATATCGTTAAGTGAATCTTATCGTCCGTCGAACATATCAAAAAAAATATATCTGTCAAACTCGACGAACCGCCGCCGAACGGTATGCCGCTCGGCAACTTGCCAAGCGTCAAAAACGAATCTCCCAAAATATTCGGCATCGGTCTGCGCGGATGCAGCAATGCCACCCCGTTATCCAACGCCGTTGTATGCAGTTCCTCCCGCTTTTTCACCGCATCCGTCATCTCTTCGGCATCCCAAAGCAAGCCCGTTTTCATCGCCAACTGCACCATCGAACGGATAGCCGAATCCCGTGTTCGGGCTTGCAGCGGCAACGCCATTCCGTCTGCCGGTATCAGATTCGCCACCGACACCTCCGCGTGAGTCAGACCGGATTGCTCCAAACGAGACTCGACACCTTCCAGTTCGTTTTCGTTAGAATCGCCGATATGCTGCTCAATCCAGCGATGAATGTCATCCCGCAAAAACAGCAATTCACCGTTGAAACGGCGGCTCGGAATATCGCCCCTGTCCGCTGCCTTTTTGACTTGCTGTGCCGGAAGACAGAGGTATCCGGCAGCCTGCGAAAGCGTTAAACTCGTATGCGGCATATTATTTTCCCTCCGCCGGATAAGGGAGCGTTGGACAAGAATTTACCGGATAAAGGGTTTGTAACTTGTCCCGCAATTTTGCAACGAGTTTATTGTCTGTCCGTTTCTGCAACGGGTCGCTTTCGGACAGATTGTAGCGTATCAAAACCAACTTTGCCTTTAAGTTCGTTTGACCGTCAACAGTTCCCTCGGTCTTTAACGTAACCAGATTTCCCTCTTCTTTGATTAATTCTGCTGTTATTTTAAGTGTTTGTCCGGGCTGAACGAATCGGGCATACTTTACGCTTAACGCTTCTTTCAGCACCACAACGCTGTGTGCAAAATCTTCACTGACCCGGACGAGCCAAGCCGATGCCTGCGTCAAGGATTCAAGCATCAACACACCGGGCATAACAGGAAAGTTCGGAAAATGGTCTTGTAAGTATTCTTCGGCAAGCGACAGCGATTTAGACGCAACAATCCGCTTACCCGGCTCTATGGATTCAATTTTGTCAATGAGAGAAAAGTGCATTACACATTTTAGTCAGTATTTTGCGAGACAGCAGCGGACACTGCCGCCGCACACATTGTAACATATTGAAAGGATTTGAAAATGTACTGTGCCAGCCCCGACACGACATTAGTGTTCGGAAAGGCAATGTTTCAATCATTTCCAGTATATTTTGTTGTTATTTTTCCTTTTCGCCGGTTCTTGCCATCTCTATACCTCTTTCTTTCTGCCCTGTATTACTCCATTCCCTCAAAAAAATGCTCTTGACCGGCCTCGGAGAAAGTGTTACACTCCGCCGCAGACTTTGATACAAAAGTCTCTAACACGAAAGACCATAATATAAAAGGAGGTTTCGATGAGTTTTAATTTTTTCGACTGGGTACGTAACGGAGTCAAAGATTCGGTGCTGCTCGGTGTTTCCGATGCCGTCAATAGGATGGGAATGCCGCAAGAGGAATCGTCCAAAGACAAGATTCTGAGTTTCCTGCAAAGCCCATCCCCCACCGAAGAAAACGCCGTACCAAACCGCCGCATCGGCACGCCGGCAACCGGTTCCAGAAAACTCGGACGGTCGCTCTCCGACTTGCAGATAACCAAAGAGGCTTCTTAGTGCCGATGGCAACCGGTGAGGTCACTCACTGCTCACCGGCTTGCTATGGACAACATCTATGGAAAATGGACAAATGACCGCAGCAGGAGCGGGGACGACCGGAACAGGGACTTATGCCGCTCGTTCCTCGCCGCACGCCGCTTTGTCCTCCCTGCTCAATGTGCTTTCGTCAAAAAACACATTGTTGCAAGACGATACGCCCGCTGGCAAGATGGATGAATGCCGGAACGCGGAACGCCATAATGACCGTCGGCAACTCGGCAACCAACAATCTGATGCGCTCGTGCTTGACCGCAAAACGCTCAACGAGTCGGAACTCCGCAGCGACACGATGAAAACCGAATACGAAAAACGTCTCGACACACGGCGGGAAACCAAGGAGGCAGCACGAGAAGCGGTCAATGCCGAACCGATGCCGGGCGGCAGTACAGCCGGCAGCCGGCTGCACGTTGGTGTACCGCATTTAATGCCGGAATCCGTGTCTGCCCGGATGAATCATCCGTTGCCGACAGACCAGTCTCTATCGAAGACATTGCGTTCGGCATCGTTACCGGCAAGTATTCAAACGCAGGGGCAGATGACGAACAGCGGCACTGCTGCCTCGCAACCGGTAATATCGCTTGCGGTATCTGCCGATTCATCACTGACGGTTTCCGCCGCTTCCCGCAGTGCGTCTCCTGTCTCGAACCTGACGGTTTTCACGGCGGCAAATCACCTGACTGCCCATCTTACGGCACAGAAAACGGAGGACAAAAACGGAGGTGCTTCGGACAATACCGACGCGGATGATGCCGAAGAAGAGTCCAACGAAAAGAAGGAAAAGCGGAAAAAGAAAAACACACCGTCCGTTGCTGCTCCGTTTGCTGATATAAGGGCATTGCTGCCGCCGCTGACAGAACATTGTCCTAAAAACCGTATTGCCGGTCGTCTTGCCAAAACGCTACAAGCGTACACCGGCGAGTTATATTCTGGAAATGCCCATACGAAAAGAACGAACGAAATAAATGTAATAAAAATCGTTGATAAACGGGAAGAAAACGTAAAACCAGACACCGTCAAGTCTGATACCGAAGAATTAGAGTATCCTCCGATTCAAGAGACGGCAGGGGTTACGCCGGCACAAAACGCAGTTCCTATTTCTCCTGCCGCGGTCGATGTGGTGTTACCGGACACTCCCGACAACAATCAGTTTTTGCGCCGGATAACGGCAGCGTGTGAAGCAGCCGTTTTGCAAAACGCCCCGATACGGATTAAAGTCAATCTCGACCAACTTGGTACGTTGTCGATACAGTTGAGTCGGCAAGGCAGTCAATTATCGTTACATTTTGAAACGCCGTCGAAGGCGGCAGCCCGATTCGTTTCTGAAAACCTTGCCGGTTTGCGAAAAATCCTCGCTGACCGGAACGTTGCCGTTATGGAAGTCAGTGTGAAAGTTGCTCCCTTACAGGGCTAAAACGCAAGTGTTCCCAATATTCAACACGCCGTTACCCTTAAAATCCCCTATCCGGCAATTTTCGTCTTGCATTGTCCGCTGATTTATGCTATAATCACTCCGCAAACATTATTTCGTCAGGGAAAAGATGATACGACATTCGGAAACTATGGCAAAAAATCGGAAAAAGCCGCACGGCGAATCTAAACACGGATTGACGTTTCGGCAGTGGTCGGTGCTCGTAATGGCTTTTATGCTTGGTGTCGGCGGTGTGTACGTCATTCGGGAAATTTTCCCGCCGCAGTCCGCTCACGCTGCCGTTGTTCACCGTATGGCAGACCATTCGGTTAACCGCCTCATTCGTTAAAAACACGGTGTGTCAGCATAACGCAGTTAACACTCACGAAACCAATTTACGGAGACAACATCTCACGGAGGATTTTATGGCAACGCGCGTTCGCTTGAACAGGGATTATGACCAGCAGAAAGAATTGGAAAAGCGGCTCGAATTAAGTACCGCCGCATTGGGTTTGTCAGTAAGAACCACGAATTGCCTTGATGAGGAGGGGATTTGTACTATCGGCGATCTTCTCGCCTGCAAACGGGATGATCTGCTGAAAATCGACAATTTCGGCGAAAAGACGCTCGAAGATGTCTATCGCGCTCTTGAAAAACTGGGGTTCTGCCGTCAGGATAGAGAACAGCAACTGGCGAAATCCGCCTAACGTTAATTTACAGTATTATTGCGGCATCACAGACTATGACATCAAAACTGGAACAATCTGTCATTGACGGCGATTTAGACACAACGTTGGCGGAAGTCCGGTGTCTTATCGGTGAGGGTTCGCTGCCGCAGGCGATTATGGAAGAACACCTGGTACCGGCAATGGCTGAAGTCGGTCGGCTCTTTGAGGAAAACGAATATTTTGTGCCGGAATTGCTGATTTCTGCCAGAGCAATGCAGGAGGCGATGAAAATTCTCAATCCGCTTCTGGCAAACAGCGGCATAAAAAAAGCCGGCAGAGTCGTCATCGGGACGGTCAAGGGGGACTTTCACGACATCGGGAAAAATCTCGTGGCATCAATGCTCGAAGGCGGCGGTTTTGAAGTCGTTGATTTAGGAGTTGATGTTTCGCCGGAAAAGTTTGCTGAACAGGCAAAAGAGAAGCCCGGCTCGATTGTTGCGATGTCTGCACTCTTGACAACGACAATGACCCAGATGTCGGCGGTTATCCAGAAATTGGATGCCGAAGGTTTGCGGACATTGACCAAGGTGATTATCGGCGGTGCGCCGGTAACAGATGAATTCGCCAAAAAAATCGGTGCCGACGGTTACAGCGACAATGCCAGTGCGGCAGTAACACTGGCAAAATCGTTGCTGCTGAAATAATTGTATTAGGAGTATCGAGCATTGCCTTACCTCATATCGACACCTTATCTTGACGTTCCATAACCCGATTGCTTGGGGACTGCTCCTGCTGGCGGTCCCGATTATTGTCTTTTATCTGCTGAAGGTTAAACTTCGCCGCGAGCAGGTTGCAACGGCAATTTTTTGGCAGCAGATATTTGAGGAACAGCGGACACGCCGGATTTGGCGGCGTTTGCGTTATCCGCTCTCGCTCCTTATCAGTTTGCTTTTTTTGTTTCTCCTCACGGGGGCGGCTCTCGAACCGGCATTGATTTTCCGGCATCAATCGGCACGCTGTGTTGTTATCGTTGACCGTTCCGGCAGTATGAATGCGTTCGGAATAAATTCGGCAGT
>JAITOZ010000063.1 GCA_031289675.1 Planctomycetaceae bacterium | reverse complement strand
GGGAGTAACTGTCGCCGGGGGCTGGGGAGGAGATGTATCCGGGGGGGATTGAACACTTCCAATACTTCCGTTCCAAGGTGCCGGTTTGTCCGGCTCTTTCGCAGGTACATCCGGTTTGTCGTCCGGTGCCTTCACCGCTGGTTTATCCGGTTCTTTCGCCGGCACATCCGGTTTATCGTCCGGTGTATCTCCATCTTCAATGATTACCGGTACCGGTTTCGGTTTTTCCGCTGCCGGCTGCACCGCCGGTTTCGTTTCCGGTTGAACGACAGGCTGTTGAACAGCCGGCGGTTGTACTTGTACTTCGGCTGCCGATGCAGCATTGTTTGTCCCTTCAACGCTGATATTAACCAGCGTGCCTCGCCGAATAGATTCTATCGCTGCAACGGCAAGTCCATAAAGTTTATCAGACTCCGCCCGATAATTCGGGTCTCTTGACACGTACTCGGCAAGATCAACAACGGTTTTCGCTAAAAATTCCTGCGACTTAATTTTCTTGACAAGATTCAATGCGTGGGTCAGGTTGTGACGTTCCAGTTGGATTTTTGCAAGCCGGGCATTAAGAGCATCCATTTCGTCATCGGTACTGACCTTCGGTTCTTCATCCCGAATGACGATTGTTTTTTCTATGCTTTTTTCTACGTTAATAACCGGCGGAACCGGTGCGGTAACAGGGGCAGGCGGCTGAACGGCAACAGCATTTTCGAGCGGCGGAGCGGGCGGAATTGCCGGTTTTGTCTTGGCTACTGCCTGGAGCGGCACTGCTTGCGTGGAAAGACCAGCCGGTTCCGGCGGCGGGACGAAAAATTGCGGCTGTGAAAAACGCGGTGCTGTCGGCGTACCGTAATAGTAATACGGCACCGCTGACCGGACTTGTCCCGGACGGGTACTGTATAACGCCTTATTGGCCGCTCTGGTATTTGGATTGACTTCTCCTTGTACCGCAGCGCAAAGGGAAAACAGACTTAATACGTTTATCGTGCTGAAAAGTAATCGGGACATTGGACTTTCCTGTTGAACCCAAAGATGACCATCTACGGTATCTCTTCCGTAAGAATAGACGCTGTTCATTGAAAAGCAAATATAAAAGAGATAAATTTTGTAAAAATCAATATCTGATATAATGGTAGTATGAATTATGCCGGACACGCTTGCCGATTCTATTGCTGTTGTCATTATCACCGCTCCTAACTTACTCCAAAATAATGCCCGGACTGCCGCTGAAGCTTGAACCAGCCGAAAAGGTCAAAACATTTCCGCACTCCTCCGGAGTGTATTTAATGAAAGACGATGTAGAGCGGGTCATCTACGTCGGTAAAGCCAAAAATCTTCATCATCGGGCATGTTCGTATTTTTACAAAGGGGCTGGTGAAGACCCCCGCATTGCCGCTTGGATTCCTGAAATCAAAGACATTGACTTTATTGAAACAGAAAGTGAAGTCGATGCTCTGTTGATGGAAGCCCGGCTGATTAAAGATATTCAGCCGAAGTACAATCGGGACTTAAAAGATTCCAAGACGTTTCCGTATTTACAAATCCGTATTCGGGAACCTTTTCCCCGTGTCGAATTGACCCGAAAACCGAAAAGTTACGGGACAAAACTTTTCGGTCCGTTCACAAACAGTCTCGGCTTGAAAGGAGCCGTCCTCGCTTTGCAGAAGGTGTTCAAGTTCCGTACGTGTACGTTAAACATTAGTCTGCACAATGACCGCTGGCGTTGGTTTCGTCCGTGTATTTTATACTCGATTCACCAATGTACGGCACCGTGCAACCTGCGGATTACACCGGAGGAGTACCGGCAAAATATCAAGCGGCTTCTTTGTGTTTTGTCGGGCAAAAAAAAGCAACTGCTTAACGAATTGCAGCAGGAAATGACGGCGGCGGCAGCGGAAAAACGTTACGAAATTGCTGCCGAATTAAGAGACCAGATACACGATTTACAAACGCTTGATAAGCGGGGAGATGTCAAGAGGGATGTCCAGCCGGAGGTGTTCGTCATTGACCCGCGCGCGGGGGTTATCGGTTTGAAAAAAGTTTTCAAGTTGGAAACGCTGCCGAGGGTGATTGAAGGAATCGATATTGCTCACGTTTCCGGTACGGACACGGTCGCTTCGCTTGTCAAGTTTATCGATGCTACTCCGTTCAAGCAGGGTTACAAGCGTTACCGCATTAAAACGGTCAAGGGTATTGACGATTATGCTTGTATGAGGGAGGTAATTAGCCGCCGGTTTTCACACGAACCGGACGATGTGCCGCCGGACATATTGTTGGTGGACGGCGGCAGGGGACAACTCAATGCCGTTTTGGAAACGTTATCGCAAACGCCGCTGCAACCCGGTTTGGTGATTTCGCTTGCCAAACAAGAGGAGGAAGTATTTGTGGCGAATCAAGAAAAACCGCTGAAGATGAGCCGTCATTCGTTTGCATTGCGGCTGCTGCAATCGGTGCGGGACGAGGCGCACCGTTTTGCACAGCATTATCATCATATTTTGCGGCAGAAGCACTTTAAGTAACTGCAAGAGACGGACGGCAATTTTGTTCTGTTGACGGCTTTTATACTGCTGTCTATTGAAAATTGGACTTGCATAATTTTAGGCGGGATGTTAAATTATTGCAAGTCAGGGCAAGATGAAATTTTTTGATTTATGATGATGGACGATTATTGTTTGACATCGGCGGAGATTGATTCGCTAAGATTTCACCGCACGACAAGCGACAGGCTTACCGTGTCAACGCGGTGATATTGCTCGGCAGCGGCTGGTCGCCGTCCGATGTTGGCGAAGGTCTTCTCCTCGACGAACAGACAATCCGCTCGTATTTTCATCTGTACAATCAATAAAAACCAATTTTCAATAGACAGCATTATACAACGCATAGACTCACATCGTAACAAGACGTAAGGTGCCGGGCAAGTACCTTAAAAGTACAAATCTCTTTCGTCTGTGTTGCGTATGCGTTCGATGCGGTCGAGAATGTCCAAACGCCGTTCGCCTTCCGGCAGTTTACGCAATTCCTCCTGCAATACCCGTTCACCGACCGCACGCGTTTCCGGCGAAGCGAAATCCGCCAGGTATTCTTGCAGCGTTGTCAAGGCGTTCGGCGTACACATATTTTGAATGAAACCCGGTTTGGCATATTCCATAAAAACCTCGCCGGTGCGTCCAAGCCGGTAACACGCCGTACAAAAACTGGGAATGTAACCGTCTTCAAGCAGTTGCCGAATCACCTCGTCAAGCGGACGGACATCGCCGAGTTCAAACTGTTCCCGCTCCAAAGCCTGCGTTTGGGCATCGCCGGCTTCAACATAACCGCCGATTTCAATCCGGCTGCCCGCATCAATCTGTGAAACACCGAAACCCAACGCAACTTTCCGCAGCGGTGCCGGTTCACGCGCCGTGATAATCAAGCCCGTATAAGGAACGGACAAACGCAAAACCGCTATCATCCGCAGAAAATCGTTATCGCTGACATCGTGTTCGGCAACTTCCTTAATCGTCAGACCGCTGGCAGGACGGATACGCGGAAAACTAATCGTATGCGGTCCGACGCGGTAATGCTTCATCAAATGCACGGCGTGTGCAACGAGACTTAATGCGTCAAATTTCCAGCCGGCGAGACCGAAGAGCGCACCAAGTCCGACATCATCGCAGCCGGCTTCGATAGCGCGGGCTGGGGAATCGAGCCGCCACATATAGTCGGATTTGCGGGTTCCCTTCGGGTGCATTCGGGTATAGGTCGAATGATGATACGTTTCCTGAAACACCTGATAGGTTCCGATACCGGCTTCTTTGACAATGCGGTAACCTTCGACCGACAAGGGGGCAGCGTTGATATTGACGCGCCGGATAGTGCTGTTTTTATACGAAACGGAATAAATCGTCTTGACGCAGTCGGCAATGTATTCGGGACCGTAATTCCGGTGTTCGCCGAAGACGGCAATCGTCCTTTTATGTCCCATTGCTAACATCCGGCGGATTTGTTCTTTCAGTTCATCGTTGGTCAGTGTTCGGCGGATGGAGTCGTGATTGCTTCGGCGGAAACCGCAATAAGCGCAATCGTTTATGCAGTAATTGCCGATATAAATCGGGGCGAAGAGAACGATGCGGTTGCCGTAAACGTCTTTTTTGAGTTGCCGGGCGGTGTCATAGATTTGTTCGATGAGTTCCGGTTCGTCCGCATTGAGCAGAGCGGCGGTCTCTTCGGTGGTCAGGGCTTCTTTATTTTTTGATTTGGCGATAATTTCGCGGATTTTCCCTATGTCGGCTTTGCATTTGAGCAGAGATTCGAAGAGGGGTTCGTCAACGAAATCGGTACCGCTTTGGCTTAAAACGGACTGGTCGGGCAATGCAATAGTTGCGGCGGACATTTGGGTATCCTGACAGGGGGAG
>JAITOZ010000003.1 GCA_031289675.1 Planctomycetaceae bacterium | reverse complement strand
CTTGCCGTAACAATCCGCTTGCCGTCAGGCGAAAAAACAGCAGACCATACATAGTGAGTATGACCTTCGAGTTTTTGTAGTTCTTTTCCCGTTGCCGCATCCCAAATCCGGGCGGTATTGTCCTCACTTGCCGTAACAATTTTTGTACCGTCAGGCGAAAAAGCGGCGGAACGCACAGTGTCAGTATGACCTTCGAGAACGATGTCCGGCGGAGCAGCGTTTGCAGTTCGGACGCAGTACCCGGTTGCCAGCAACAGTACGGACAGAGATATGACAAGGTTTTTCATTGTGGATTTTCTTATGGGAAAGGGAGTGAATTGTAAAGGTTAACTAAACAGCGGTACGTCCGCTATCTTGCAATGGCGGGGGCTGGACGACCAGCATATTGCTTTTCGCCGAAAGTGAAACCGAGTTGACGCTTGTTCTCAAACCAAGCATCAACATCTTCCAGCGTTGCAAATGTTATGGGTAATTCAATCGCAAACATCGGACATTCGTATTGACACCGATAAACAATGCCGTCCGATCCATCGAGAGACATCGGCGCAAGGTGTGTACCAATGGACAACGAATCACCCAAAGTGTAGGTGTCTTTCTCTTTGCAGCAAATTATCAAACCCTTACGAGTGTCCATAATTTCTCTTTCCTTGTTTGGATCTTCGGCATTATACACTATGCTCCCCTTATTGCCGGTAATTTTTTTCTGTGCGCTGCGCACAAACGAGAGCGTAACCAGCGGTGTCCGTTGAAGTGAAGTTTTTACGCTTCGGAAAAGCAATACCGGCATCCCTCGTCTCGTGTTTCAGCAGACTTTTCGTTACAAGGACATTGAACGACTCGATACTGTAGGGAAAAAACGATGCCGATAAACGTCCGTTTGTTCGTTTTATCGAGGTCAATATCGTGTGCCGGTTTATCGCCACTTCGTATGTTAATTCTTCCGACCAGACCGCCTCTTCAATGTCCGCTAACTCCAAACGATGCTCTTCTGCAAACCACAATGTTTTCACTAATAAGTACGGCTTCGGCGAAAGTTTCACCGTACCGGCAGTCCATTTGACAGAACGATTCGTATCGTCAAAGATTAAATTGATTTCCGCACATTGGCACTGCGGCAATAACTGCCGAACGATTGCCCGCTCTTCGGCATAGAGAACGGACAGCCGCATTAAACAAGAGTCGATTTCCTGCTGCACGGAAAGGAGTTGACTATCTACCCCCCCCCCCACTCAATTTACCTATATTATCCATTTTAACATTCTTTGTCTGCCGCTTTTTACCACGAATTGATTGTACACTATTTTGTGTAACCTGTCAAAAAAGCCGGCAAAGCCGCATCGCCTATCCCGAAAACAGAAGACGTTCCTGATTATGCCGCAGGCACATCGGACATTGCCGAATTGCAAAAACGAGTCGAGGTACTCGAACGGGAAGTTGAAAAACTCAAACGAAAGTGATACAACAGAGCGATGAAAGTTTCGTATGCAAATATCGAAATTCAGAAAATCTGCACCAATCCCAAAGCCCTCAAAAAGGCGTTGGGCAATAACGCCAAGTTTTTGCAAAAAAGACTCGACCAGTTGGATGAAGCAGCAAACTTGGAATTATTGCGAAATGTCGCAGGCAATTTTCACGAATTGACGAGTGACAGGAAGGGGCAACTGGCTTGCAGTATTACCGGAAAATTGCGGTTAATTTTCACTCCCGACCACATACCGCTTCCGACCAAGCCGGACGGCGGATTGAATTGGGCAAAAGTAACCGCCGTAACAAACATCGAAATCGTTGATTACCACTGAAAGGAAACGTAAATGTCCACCACAACACTATCACGACCGCAAAAAGTAAGGGTCAAGGCGAAACCGAAAGTGCAGCAGCGGGAGTCTCTTCGCTTGCCGCACACGCCGCAGTACATTACTATTCATCCGCCGGGCGATGAATTGTTCGACAAGATGGAGGAAATGGGTATTGATGCCGCTGAACTTGCGAAGCGGATGGGCGTTTCCCTTGAAACAGTACAAAAACTGTTCAAGTGGGACATTCCGCTTACTCGCAACCTAGCCGAAAAAATCGAATTGGCAACGCAAATACCTGCCAATTTGATGATGCAATTTGAAGCCCGTGCGCTGAAAAAATGGACGGAGGCAATCGAACACCCTGAAAAACCTGCATACTGGAACGGCGAAATAGTCAACCAGTGCGAATAAAAGAAAAGGGGCTGGCATAGATAACTGCTTAAAACAGGAAGTAATTTTCGCGTTGTTTTAACCCACTTTTCAGGGTAGTCAATCGTTTTTTCGGCGGTCCATAGTTGAAACGAAACTCACATTCTTTGAGAAACAAATGGAATTTGTTTTTTGAAATGCCGTTGATTGATTCGCAGATGTTTGAACTCGGAGACATTAATGGCATTATACGGACTGAAATGACCGCTGTAAATGATGCTGTCATTCCTGATTTTCCGGCGTATAATCAATCTTGGGCGTTCACTGTATATCAGTCAATATTTCCCAGAGAGAATCTAACGCCTGCGGTATGACCTTTGCCGAGCCGACCGTTGTCATATAGTTTGTGTCGCCGTTCCAACGGGGAACGATATGCCAATGTAAATGTCCCGGCAGACCAGCACCGGCACTCTGTCCTAAATTGATACCGATATTAAAACCGTCAGGATTTATTTGCCTTTGTAAAATCTCCGTCCACCGGTCAATTTCGTGTATCATTTCTAACTTTTCTGTTGCTGCCAGATTCGTCAATTTGCCGCAATGGCAGTGCGGGGCAATGAGCAGATGTCCATTATTGTACGGAAACCGATTTAATATCGTGATAGTTAAATCAGTGCGGCGGACGATGTATCGCTGCCTATCGTTTGTTTTATCGAAAATACCTTGACAGATAAAACAGCCGGGGTCGGCATTCAGACCGACCGTAACATTCGTTACCGGATTTTCGCTGTGTTCTTCAACGATGTAAGCCATCCGCCACGGTGCCCAAAGTGTGTCCACTATTTTCATTTTATTCCCTACCCCCCGTTTCTTTTAATTATTCTATCAATATCCTTCGTATTTGAAATAGTTTTTGCAACAGGTTCTGCTGATACGTTCGGGCATCGTTGCCGGAATTGAATAAGTTCTTCAACGTTCCGTCTCTTGCTTGCGGACAAAACTTTTCACCAGCGAAAAACTATTTTCCATCGGATGATCGTCTGGACTGTAGGGCGGCAAAAAATGTAATTGACTTTCCTTCTGCTCGATTGACTTTTCTACCGCCGCTTGTTTATGTTGCGATAAGTCATCCATAACACAATGGACTTGTTCCATAACCTAATTGCCCCTTTACCTGTTTAGTATAGCACAAACGAGTTTTGTCCGCAAGATGTGCCGCTTGCGGCGATTGCGATACGGATATGTCATTATTTTGAACACTTTTATTTTCGCATTGAGACACTCTATAAAAACCCGCCGCCGTATCAGTTTCCGCCTTCGTCTGCCAATGCTGCTCCGGCGGAACAAACTCTTCATAACTTCGCCAATAGTCCGAAGCAATCCAGTTCATTCGGCAGCCTTTTATCTTGTCCCATAACTTCATCTCGTCTGCGCGGAACGGTCGCCGGCAACGAAAGAACGGTATAACTTCCGCATCCTGTCAACCGCAATCCAAACCAAAAGATAAACTCTTTGCGCCTTCTTTTGCTGCCCCTGTTAAAAATTTGCGGCGAAAAAATTTAAAATTTTTACTCTGAGGCGTTTTTAGAAGTTCCCGGATGCTAAATCAAACAACCAACTTGCGCTGCCAAGGTTTATTCTTGCAAAACGTCCCTCTTGCACGATGTCCCGTTTTGCGATAAAATACCGCCAACAAATTATATCGCAAGTTTTTGCTCTCGGACTTCCAATACCACCCGTGAAAACGGCGGAAGTCGCGGATAAAACTCTTCGTAAAGCATTGCGTTCCCGCAAGGGAACGTTATGACGAAGAGCTTGCGGGTTTCGGGGTATGCGCTCGCCGTATGTCTTGCTGCCCTTGTGCGCGGCTAATTCAGTGGTATGAATGGGAAATCCGCTTGGAGCAGCGTAGCGTTCCCGTTTTTATGTTTAGCCGTATCCTTGAAATCCAGCAAAAAATTAACACGCATTCGCAGGCGGTTGTTAAACTTTGTAATGAAGCAGCAGCAATTCTTGAAATGTTGTCTCATCCGGCTGCTGTTGAGGATAACAACGCCCCAACATCTCGCCGCAAACGAAGGACAAGAGCCGAATTGCGAACATTGATTGAAGCGGCTGTTGATACATTCGAAGCGGACACAACGGATAAACTGATAGCCGAAAAAGCGGGTATCTCGATTGCAAGAATTTACAAAGAACCGTGCGCAACATTTTTAACAGAGGCACGGAAGGAGTACCGGAAAAAACAAAATGCCGAACGTGCTGCCGATTACAAAAGTAATAGGCAGAATGAGAACAGCGAGTATGACTAAATTATGACTAACATCGTCATATTTTTTTTATTGATAAACAGCGGAAAACAATACATAGTACTGGTAAGGCAAAAAAATTTTAGGCATGTTTTTCTTAAAAGCGGGGTGTTGGTGTCTGGTGTTTCCTAATGGTATTCAACTTGCCATATTACAATGATTCATACAGTTCGTTTTGAAGTCGAAGAGAAACAAGTATCATCCATCGAAAAGATGTCAATGTTTTGTTTCGCCATCGGATATGATTTTATTCTGTGGGCGGAAGCGTACCACATCTACGTTCAAGACAATCCCGGTGGTTGTTTTGTGGCAACGGCATCCTGCGGTTCTGAATGTTCACGCGACGTTGTTGTATTGACAAAGTTTCGGGATAATTTCCTCCGCAAATCGTTTTTTGGCAGATGTTTTATTGCTTTGTATGAAACCGTTGCTCCGCCGATTGCGCAGTGGCTAAAGAAAGGGATACGCCGTCGCCTTTTTGTCAAAAAATATTTTATATCTCCGATTGCATATTTTATTGCTCGCTGGTTTTGATATGTACCTTCCATAGGAAACTTCTAAAAACTCAAATTACGAGTTAAACAATTTTCATAAATGCCTTATTGTTTAGTATTGCGTTTTTTAAAAAAGAAGGTTTTTAGAAGTTCCCCATAGCGAATCCTTTAATGAAATGCTTAAATTACGATGTTCAAACGCTTACAGATTCAAACGGACATTCCGTTCATATCTGCCGACAAACCGGACGGTGGGTATGTAGTGAAAAATTATCTGGCGATGAAACGGCATACCTAAAAGGAGGATATGCTCCGTTGACGCTTTCTCGCTTTACACCGACCCCCCATCAGATAATCTTAAATGTAACAAGTCGGTGTAATTTAGATTGCATCTATTGTTATGCAAATGAAAAGAACGTCCAAGATATTACTGAAAAAGTTTTTTCTGACACCATCAACTTCATCGGAAAAATTTCTGCTGGACGGGATTGTTCTATTTTGTTGACTGGCGGTGAACCAATGCTTCTTTGGGATAGGATTTTGACGTGGATTAATAAATACAGGAAGGTTCTACCTGTAAATCTTGGTTATTCAATGCAATCCAACGGAACGTTAATCAATGAGACCAATGCCGCAGAATTGAGAAAAGAGCGTGTAAATGTCGGTATCAGTTTGGATAGTTCGCCGAATTTCCATAATTCGTATCGTTCCGGTTCGTATGAATTGGCGTTGCGGGCAATTAATATCTTACGACAACATAAAATCGGGGCGGGAGCGAGAATAACGGTCTCGGCAGAATCCGTTAATACAACTCCTGATACAATCCGGTATTACATATCACAGGGAATTCGGCATTTTACAATAGGGTTTATCGACCCGCTTGGAAGGGCAAGAAATAAAAGGGAATTATTGCCGTCTTCGCAACAACGGCTAAAATTGCAGAATGAAATGTTTCAAATTTGTGTTGATGAATATCAAAATAAAAATCGTATCGAGATATTATCGGTTTCACAAATGATTGTTAATTTGTTAACTAATCTCCGCCCATCGTGTTGTCCCAATTCTCCGTGTGGAGCGGGAGTTTCTTTACTTGGCGTAAATACGAACGGTGACGTTTATCCCTGTGATTATCTTTTTGAGCCATCAATGAAATTAGGAAATGTTGCTGATATTACGACTGTTCTTACAAGCATTGATAAGAGTAAAGAATTGCAAAAACTTCAGTATTCACATCAAAACGAATGTAATTTATGTGCGGTAAATTCTATTTGCACGGGAGGTTGCCGTGTTTCTCGTTATGCTTACGATAAAGAGAATCTGTCATTTCCAAATTGCGGTTATATGCCAACGCTTGTTGCAGATTACGCTTGGAAAATAACCAACGACATGAATACACGCAGATACGCTGCCAGTATTGCTACCGGTGATGTGAAATCGCCGAGTTTTGGATTATCGCCGGTCAAAGGAACATTAACGATTGAGAAAGAGGAAAAATGCCTAACATAAACGATTTTGCGAACGAATACGCCAATTATATCCGTGGACATATTAACTCGCCAACTCTGGTCCAAGACATTGCAGCAAAGGTTCGCGGATTAAGTTATACCCAAACCGGACAATCAATATCATATGACGATGCAAAAAATATTGTCAATGGTATTCAGGAAATACTGAATCCGGCTGTATCATCAAATGGAGGCAAGTTGAAGATAGCAGAAGACAGTACTGCATTTATTGCGATGGTTCAAGCAATTCGGAAAGAATTAGGGTTAAAATGACACATTACGAAATCATTGCTGTTTGTATATCCGGTATTGCCGCCGTAATATCTGTCGTTTCGTTGATATGCAGTATCCGGGGGCAGTATATAAACAGTCGCTTTAGTAAAGCAACTATTACGCAACAAATCAAAACATCCGTCGACGCAGCCAAATCACAAGTGGAACAAATGACAGTAAATATGTCATCGCTTATCGCAAAAACACAAAAAACGGATGACGAGCAACGACAACTCGAAATATTGAAAAACGCTTATGATAGTACCGTTGAAAAGGTATTAAATGCCTACAATGACGGGTGTCAGAAGTATTTTGCAAGTTTGGTTTTGAAAGATGAATTCAAACGGTCATATTATAGCGATATTCGACAATATGTTGAAGAATTCAACGATAAATTTACAGAACCTATAAGTGCTTATACTGCAATGATTCGCCTTTACAAAGAATGGCATAAACCATAAAACATTCGTGGGCATAACCTGCATACGTATTAAGTTAATGACAAAAATGTCCCGTTAGGGACAAGATGTTGGTAGAAAACGTTTCCATCAACCACACCAAGCGTCCCGTAGGGACACAATATAGGTAAATTAAGCGATATGGAAAAACCAACATGCCGTCCCTACGATATTAAAACGGAACGTCATCCTGACTGGGATAAACAGCAGAAGTATCAACCGAAAGGCAAATAAGGATAAGCACAATGCAGCGCGGGAATTTTTTGTACAGCGAATCAACGGCAGGACTTACCCCGTACGATTCCAAAAACAGCAGTCAAAACGCAGCCGGTAAATGCTAATGCGGCAGCGATGTAAAATGCTGTCAACGGTTTGTCAAACGAGGCGTAAAGCCGCGGACCGGCAAGTGCTGCCGCCGCAAAAGCAATAAATAATACGGCATAATTCAGAGCCATATTTTTCAAGCCGAACATTTCTGCACAAAATGACGGAAACAAACCGAGATAACCGCCGTAAGTCGTTCCAATGACGAAAATCACCGCAACGAGCATCAGCGGATTTGCGGACATCGGCAAGAGAAACGTTGCCGCTGCCGAAAGAATAAACATCAGCAGCAAAGCGTTTATCCGTCCGATGTAATCGCTGACCGTTCCCCAAAGGAAGCGTCCGAAAGCGTTCGCTGCCGCCAAGACCGCAACCAGTGTTGCTGCCTTTTGCGCATCGAAATGCCCAATATCCCGAAAAATACCGCTTGCCGCACTGATAATCATCAAACCGGGGGCGGTACCGAAAAAGAACAGGAGGAACAGTATCCAAAAACTGCCCGTCCCTATCATCTCGTACCAAACAAGGTCGGCATTGTTCCGCTGCGGTGCGCCGCCCTGCGGGGTGTTTTGCGGCAACTTATTAAGGTGTGCCGTATA
The DNA here is from genome assembly GCA_031289675.1 of Planctomycetaceae bacterium. Taxonomy (GTDB): domain Bacteria; phylum Planctomycetota; class Planctomycetia; order Pirellulales; family Thermoguttaceae; genus WRKP01. The sequence goes on along the minus strand of JAITOZ010000003.1, from coordinate 15,810 downwards.
ACCGTCCGGCGGCGATGTAATGAACGCTGCCAATCCGATGGCGATAAGACAGAATATACCGCAAGCACTTAACAGAGATGTGATTTGCCAGCCGTGTTGGAGTAGTGCAGCGCAAAGCGGGGCGATGAGGACGGGACCGAAGCCGAGTGCGCCGACAACGAGACCGGAGGCGAGTCCTTTTTTATCGGGAAACCAGCGGACGGCACTGGCAACAATAGGACCGTAAGCGAGTCCGCTTCCAATGGAGAGCATAAAGCCGAAAGAGACGCAAAGCATTGTGTAATTGGTTGCGTGAGCGGAGACGAGCATACCGCTTCCGTACAATACGGCACCGAGGAAAATCGGCACGCGCGGCGAAAAGCGTTCGGCAAGTTTACCGGCAGTAACCATACCAAGGGGCAAAAACACAATACTTAACGTGAATATGCCCGCCCAATGCGATTTATGCAGATTTTCCGTTATATTGGCGTGGACGAGCATCGGAGCGGAGATAACGCTTCCGGCATAAGCCATCCCTTGGGCGATATTCGCCAACATACCGAGTAAAAGAATCAACCAGCGTTTCATTTGTGTTAAAACAATATCGTCAGGATGGTTTACTACGCCAATTCTATACCCGTTATTTAACCGTGTCAAATTTGGAATCGGGGGGCTTACACCCTCCGCTCTTGCGCACTTAATTCTGGGCAAAAGAGGGATTAAGGAACTACAATCCCTTATGGTCTCGGTATCTCGCGTTCATATTGCGCTTGCTGAACGAGCGGGACCGGTTCGGCATCGGGGGCTAAACCTGACAATGCCTTGCCCTTGTACGTTCCCGGTTTCATCGGTACCGAAGCAACAGAAGAAGCGGAAATTTTAGAGGCAGAGACGACAGCCTCCGCCCCTTTGGCTCTGATATTAACAACATCCGGCAGACAGTACATAACAGCGGCTGTTTCTTGTTCAATCTTTGCCTGATTGACGATATAATGCAATACCTCATTATTGGCGATTGACGCGGCAGGTTTTATCGGCTCCAATTGAGTCCGTTGTATTCTCGATAAAGGACACGATACCGCCGAGAACGATAAGAAGGCGGTAAAAATATCCCTGTTAGGTGTTGCACAATTTCAAAGGAGTTGAGTGATATGGACACGGCAAATAAAAATCATTATTATCCGCACGCCAGCCCTGCTCACAACTATTCCAGACCGGTTGCGGTCTGTGTTCATAATGACGACCATCAAATTGTTATACGGCAAATTATCGTCTTGCCGATGGCTTATTACTGTTACTGTTTGTCTCTGCGCAGCCGGATGTCAAAGCGGCAATCAAGCACCGGTCAATCCTTTTGCATTGAATCGGACTGTTCCGCCGCCTGCAACGTTTTCCAGTCAGGAATCGTATTTGGGACAGGCATCGGTTACACTAACATCACCATTGACCTCATCATTAACACCGCAGACACCGGCAAGCGTCTTTTCCTCTCCGGTGCCGGCAACGCCGCCGATTCCGGCAAATGTTCCGCTGCCGTCTGTAACTCCCTCATCGACAATACCTTCAGCAAATAGTGTAACAGCAGAACCAGCAAGCACCTTTGCGGCAAACAACAAAACAAATGCTGTTGCTGAATCGGAATGGTCGCCGGTTGACGTTGCCGTTACCAGTCAAACGGCATTTCAGAATTTGGAGACGAAAACCGCTGCCGTCTCCTATCAGGATGGAAGCGGGACGGTTAAAACAACTTCTGGTTCGCCTCAATCGCCGATTACCAGTTCGTCGCAAATTGTTACAGAAATTAAAAAAGAAAATTAATGTTCGGGCAGGCGGGCAAAATAACCGGTGCTGGAAACGGCTTTTCATACCAACGGCTAATACAGGAAACGACTATTGCACCGCCGAGCCGGTAATGTTGGGCAACTGACCGTGATGATGTTTCCGGTAGAGTGCCGCACGCACCCGCACTTCACTCATTTTGGGGATTTCAAAATCGTCCAACGAACGACCTTCTGCATACGTGTATTGCCGATAGAGTAAATCGGACGGACTTCATACCCGTGGTTTTGATGTCAATTTCTGGAGCGTAACGGTTATTATTTAGAAAACCAGATAACGTATTATGTACTTTTTCGTCGAGTTGCTCAATGAAGCGAAGACGTAGGGAGTCGGCGTACTTCAGCGTGCAGGCAAAGTGATGAAATGTGATACCGGCAATCTCAAAGCCTATTGACCGGAACGATTTATGCCCGAACCGTTCCATTCCAGACCGAGCATTACGGCATTAATTCCCGAACCGATGCCGAGCAGGGCAACCCGGCTGCCGTTTGGAACAAATCCTTGTTCGATTCCCAACGCCGCCGCCGTCGGCAACGCTGCGCTGCCCGTGTTGCCGAGATATTCCAAAGTCGGGAAATTGATTTCGTCCGGTAATTTTAACGCATCAAAGAGCAGCCGCTGATGCGCCTTGCCGACCTGATGACAAAACGTCTTGTCTATATCCTGCCGCTGCCAGTTTGTTTCATCTAAAAAATTCTCAAAACACTTTGCGGCTGCCGCAACTCCTTCTTTCATCAATGTTTCGGAGTCTGTTTGCATCAGCGGATTCATCGCATCGCCGCCGGATTGGTCTGTCTCGCTTCGGCAAAGATGACAAAATTGAGTTTGCGCATAGACACTTCCGCCCAGCAGTTTGTTGCCTGTCCGGCTTAACCGGCGGTTAGTTAACAGCACCGCTGCGCTGCCGGAGCCGATGGTTAAAGAGGCGAAGGCGGATTTCACACTCTTGCGGGTCAATGTGAAATCACCGTTGAGTTGCCGGAGAGTCGTTTCAAGCAGCGGGCGGGAACTTTCAGTACCAACGGCAATTCCCGCATCAATATGACCGAGTTCAATCATCGCCGCAATTTGAATCATTCCGCTGACAATGCCCAGACAGGCATTCGATATATCATAGACAAAACACGACGGCGGCAGGTTTAACGCATTGTGAACACCGCAAGCCGTTGCGGGTTCCAGATAATCACGGCAGACGGAACCGTGAATCAACGCTCCGATTCGGTCTTTCCCGATTTGCGTTTGTTCTAATAATTTACGGACGGTTTCAATGCTTTGTGTACCGGGTGTTTTTCCCTTGCTCCAGAGGCGGCGTGCGCTGATGCCGGTCAGCATTTCGAGTCTGCCGGCGGGAAGTTTGAGGCGGGTATAAAGCGGTTCGAGTTGCCTTTCAATTTCATCGGTTGTAACGATTTCTTCCGGCAGCGTACAGGTAAAGGCTTCGACACATACGTTTTGGTATTTCATCTGTTTTTTGTTTTGCACAGAGCCGTTCCTATTGTACCAAATTCGGTACGATTTTGTTTGACTAAACCTTTTCTCTAACCTTTTTCGCTGAGCGCAAAACCGCTATTGCGCGGTTTTAGAAAAAGCATTACATTCTGTCAAGAGTTATTTTCACCGTTTATGCAGGAGATATTGACCGATGTACTCGCAGCAAGGCACAAAAGCCCTTCACGAAAGCAATGGACAATCCAAAAAAAAAATCGGTGTTACAAAAAGGACCTTCTGCCAGATGTTAGACATTCTGCACATTGCCGAACAAGAGCGGCATCATTCAGATCCGACATCGTAGGAGATCGGACATCTTGCATCATTTCATCGTAAGAGGTACAATCCAGCGGAGTACGTTCTTTTCCTTTACCCAATGCCCGGTTACGATTATGACAACAACATCAGCACCCTCCCGTTTTTGGTTCGGCTTTTTCGCCGGCATCATCACAACGGTCGTCTTCGCCGGTATCCTTGCTGCCGTCCTGTTGCATCCCCATCCGTTTCTGCCGCATCACGAAGGCGAAACTGCCGCATTGATTCGGATTCATTCCGAACCGCAGACATTTATTTTTGAAGATGAAGCGAAAAGGTTAAATGCCGGAGAGTACCGCTTGAAAGTCAATACGCAAATCGCCTTGATGCGAAGTCCTATCGTTGCAGAAAAAACGCTGGAGACAACCGAAGTTGCCGACCTGCCGATTATTCGGCAACAGAAAGATGCCGTACAATTTATTCTCCGTCATCTGGAAACCAAACCGATTCGTGATTCCGAAATCATCAAGGTCTCTATGCCTCAACTCCACCAGCACGAGGCGGCAGTGATTATCAATGCACTGGTTAATACCTATTTCGAGTTCAACAACATAAGTCAGCAGGATAATTCCGCCTCATTCATCAGACACTTGAACGCCGAGTTGCGGAGGCAAACCGAAACCGCCCGTTTATATCAGGACAGTATTCGGGCTAAAATGAAGGAGGCAGGCTGCGTCGGAGTTTCACCACAGACCATCGAAGATGTCCGGCAAGCCGCAATTAAGTTGACATCTCTACAGGAGAGAGAGTCCGTACTGGCAAAACGCTTGTCGGAGACTGCAAAAAAAGGGGAATCAACCGGCGAAATAGAAAAGATGCTGAACGACATTCAAGCGGAAATCACAAATCAGACGAAAATGGTAAAAGACAGCGAAATAGCCGTTATATCTGCCTCAGCCGACAGGGCAACGGTGGATGCGGATATTTCCTTTGACGAGGCTCAACTGGGACGCGTCAACAAAGTTATAGACGCATTGTCGGAGAGGATTCACAAAATACTGGCAGAAAGATACTGTCCCAATCCGATTCAACTTCTCCGTCTGGCGAAACCAGACAAATAAAAACAAATGTGTATCGGGAAGGCTATTCCCTGCTCCCTAGACAGCGCAGCGTCCCAACTCGTGAACCATATCGATAAGGGCAATGACGTTATCGACCGGCGTTTGCGGCAATACACCGTGTCCGAGATTGAAAATGAACCCCGGCTGCCGCTCCACAAGCCGCAAGATATGTACTACGTGCCGGCGGATAATTGTCCTGTCCGTCAAGAGTATCGCCGGGTCAAGATTGCCCTGTATCGCTCTGTCTCTGCCGATTAAATCCCACGCCTGACAAATGGATACCCGCCAATCCGCCCCAATAACATTTCCTCCCGCCGCACTTACAAACGGAAGCAGCATCGGATTGCCGGGAGCAAAATGAATAACCGGCGTGCCGGGAACAATCAGGTCGATGAGCATTTTGGAGTACGGGAATACGTACTTCTTGTAATCTTCTTCTGAAACACAGCCGACCCAAGAGTCAAAAATTTGAACGATTTCGGCTCCGGCACGGACTTGTCCGTTCAAATATCTAGCCGCCGAGACCGCCAGTTTCGTCATCAATTCGCCCCATTCTGCCGGATAGAGGTGCATAAATGCCTTCACCGCATTGAACTTCTGATTTGCCGAGCCGTCATGTTCGATGATATAGGAAGCAAGCGTGAACGGCGCACCGGAAAACCCGATGAGCGGTTGATTGGCATCCAGCCCCGCACGTGTGCATTGAACCGCATCCATCACATATTGCAGCGGTTCAATGCTCTGCAATTCACGTACCCGATGAATGTCGGCAGCGTCTTTAATCGGATTGAGGATTTGCGGACCGCCGGAATCGGGAAAGGCAATTTCAAAGCCGAGCGGTTCAAGGATGAGGAGAATATCTGAAAAGAGTATCGCCGCATCGGCATTGATTCTCCTGACGGCAGTAATCATCACCTCGGCAGCGAGTTCCGGCGTTTTGCAGAGTTCAAGAAATGAAACTTTGGAGCGTACCTTTTGGTATTCCGGCATATAACGCCCCGCTTGCCGCATAAGCCAGACGGGAACATTGTCTGCCGGAAGACAGCAAACTGCCTTGCGGAGAGAACAGGGAGCAATAGACAAAGTATATTACGGTTGAAACGGCAATTGTTAAAAATTGTATCTTGATTATCCCTATCCATTGTCTTTTGTCAATTATTTGGTAGAATAAAGTGCAACGAAGATGGAGGAAAACTATCTAATGAGCGATACGATTCAACTTATTGAGACGGAAGCCGATTTTGTTGCGGCAACGGCTTCCGGTGTGGTGATTGTTGACTTTTTTGCGACGTGGTGTCGTCCCTGCCGGATGCAACTTTCGATACTCGATACCCTTGCTTCCGAGTTGACAGGCAGGGCAAAAATCGTGAAAATTGATACCGACAAACTGAAAGACATCGCCGAAAAGTGGGGCGTGCAGAGTATCCCGACGCTTTTCCTGCTCAAGGACGGTCAGAAAATACAGCAGTTTGTCGGTATGCAGCAGGCGGATATTCTGCGCAATGCCGTTGAACAAGCAGCGAGATAGCGTACCCCACAAGGGGCGGTATGATGAAGATGAGACACGTTATATCAGCACTGGTACAGAATGTCCCCGGTGTGCTTTCGCACATTTCCGGTATGCTTGCGTCGCGCGGCTACAATATCGTGAGTTTGGCAGTCGGCGAAACGGAAAACCCGAAACTTTCGCGGATGACATTTGTCGTTGTCGGCGGCGGGAAAATTCAGGAACAGGTTCTCAAACAACTGCAAAAAATTGTTACGGTCGTTAAAGCCGAAGATATTACGGCGAAGGAACACGTCGAAAGAGACCTGATGCTGATGAAAGTTGAGGCTCTGCCCGGCGCAAGAGGCAAGGTACTTGAAATGGTGAATATCTTTCGGGGCAAGGTTGTTGACGTGAGTGATGCTTCAATGATGATTGAGATTTCCGGTCAGGAATCCAAACTCGAAGGCTTTATTAATGCGATGCGTCCCTTTGGTATCATCGACATAGGACGCAGCGGCATTATTGCGCTGCCGAGAGGATAGTCTCTGCGAGGTCCGCTTTGAATTTTTTTCGTCTGAAGACAGAATACACTCTTGTCGGTTGTCGATGTGTGTATTGAACACGAAATAGCGAAACAATACAAAGTCTTTATGTGTATGTTTTCGTATTGTTTTGATATTTCGCTTGGATTCGTATTCCAAAACAGAAACTGAAGTTGCCGCAACTTTCAGTATAAACAACGTTATAGAGAACAATCTTACTTATCCTTTTCTTTTTGCGGAAAGGCTTTTCTCTTGGCACGCTCCTGCCTGTACTCTTCCGGTACGGCATCGCCCGGCTTCCACGTGTTAATGCCGGGCTGCCACACATCGGACTGCCGGTCATCGCCGAATTGCTTTTTCATCTTGGCGAGTTCCTCCTTGACGTAATCCGGCGGATTGTCTATTAAGTCCTGCAATTTCGCCCACTGCTCGTCGGTCAGCACATCGAACATTTTGATTTTGAGACGGGTAACGAGCGCCCGGCTTTTATCAAGCGGACTCTGCATTATCTTTTTGAATTCGCCTTCGCTTTTCAATGCTTCCTCTGCGGCACGCATCTTTTCACCGAATTCCTTCGCATCAATCATCGAACCGTTTTCCTTTTCGATTTTTTCGTAGATTTTTTCTTGATAGACAACCATAGCATCCATCATTTCATCCGTATTTTGAATATATTCCGATTCCAACCCCTTTTTGATGTTGTCCATTTTTCTCTTTTGTTCGTCAGAAAGGCCGAGTCCTTCAAACATATCCGGCGAAATAATCGGAGCCGCCGACATTGTCGCAAGTTGAAATTCTCTCATTTTTTGCCTTTGCTCCTGGGTCAGCAATTTTCCGGCTTCTCTGGGATAATTGTCTATCATAAACGTCGCCTGTCTTTCCCGTAATTCCTCCCATTTTTGTTTTGTTTCTGCATCGGCATTTTGAAAAGCGGGGTCGTCCGGCTTTTGAATTTTCTTTATTTCGGCTTGTATCTCCAGCCATTCCGGGCGTGATGCCAGTTGCTGCACTATGTCCCCTGTCATCCGTCCGTACTGTTCATCAGAAATATTCCACGCTTTGCGTATCTTTTCGTTGTATATCAGCTGCATCGCTACCATTCCGGTACTTGTTCCGTTCCACTGGGAACGGAACAGATTCCTAACGGCGGCTTTCGGCGGTGCATCCCTCCGCACCTGTTTGAGATTGATTTGTCTCGGAGGTGCTGTCGGCGGGGCGGCATTTTGAGCCGGACATGGCAGCGTCAAAGAGACAATAAAAGCGGCGGTCAAAACGGCAAGATACGGTAAAGATTTCATTTTTCTCTCCAGAAAGGTTAAGGGTTACCCGCATTGTATCAGAATTGTATCAGAGCCGCAAGTTTTAGACAATCATCGTCAGGCGTTAACGTAAAGAGAGAGGCGGGGACTTAAATCCCCGCCTCTTGCGTATCGGACGGCAGTCTCTCGTTAGGGTCTCCATCTCTCAACGCTTGCCTTCAATACTTGGTCAATGCGGTCGCCGAGTACCGTCAGATGCGACCGGCTGCCGCTGTCCAACTTCACGTTTCCGTTGGCAAGCAGTGCTTTAATGTCTGCCGAAATTTGCCGTAACTGCATCCGGGTCAGTGCTTGTCCGAAGTCCGTATCAAAGTAATTCCATTGCAGCTGTCCCAACGCATACATCGACAGAATCTCAAAATAATGGAGTTGCAGCGTCTGCCGTGCGGATGGAACCGCCGGCTTACGGGACGTGAACTCGCCGACCTTGATTGTCTTCAATTCACTAAACACCGCTGTTGTAACGGAATCAAACAACTCGTCCGCCGTCAAGGCATCTTCGCCTTCTTTCACCCGAAACGCTGTATCAGCCAAGCCGGTCAATACCCACGGACCTATCATATCTTCGAGAACGTGACATTGCACAACAGCAGTCACAAGACCGAGCGGGAAACCTCCATATGCCGTAATAGAGTTTCCTGACAGCCAAACTTCCTGTCCGAATTTGTTATAAATATCCGGCGAAATTTTGAACGCATCCGCAGCGAACATATTTTCCGAAAGCCATTTCACTGCCTCCCGCTGCTTTGCCGCCTCGACAGGCTGCACCGGCAGCCGGTTGCCCGGGTCGCCCTTGCGGTCGCGGTTCCGGTACAAACCGCCGATACTCGCCGATAAGCCGCTCGTGCTGCGGTAACGGTCTGCGACCAGCATCACATAATAACGTCCGACATCACGGTACGAACCGTTTTCACGTACTGCCCTCTCTAAAATCTCCGGCAGGAATTGATTGTAACGTTCCAGAATCGTCTTCGCATAATCCAGCGGTTCGCTGCCTAAATCACGGGGTAATGTCCGCGGGTCGAGAGAATCGTTGATCCGTAAATCTTCATCAGTGGCGTAATTGTTTCCCTTTTCGGCTTGCTTTGCCGCAATCTTTGACAACTCCTTTGTCTCTCCGTCCGTACCGCCGCTGATGATTTTGTAACCGTATTCTATCGCTAAATGGTCATACGGACCGAGCGCGGTCATAAAGTAATCACCCTGCACTTTGCCTTTTGGTACAAGGTTTAACGCCAGATAATCCATTACTGAACCCGCTATGCCGTACTCTTTGGAACGGTCGGGACGGTTCATTTCCTGCAAAGTCAGCCAACTGCTCGCCTGAAAGTTATGCCGCAAGCCGAGCGTATGTCCGACTTCGTGCATCACCACGTCCTTGACACTTTCCTGAATGAACTTTTCTAACTTCTCCTTGCGTTTTTTATCCTTCTCTGTATCGCCGACAGCCTTTTTACCGGCATCTTTGCTGCCGTCTTTACTGCCGTCTTTGCCAGTCTCTTTACTGTCATTTTTGGCTGTTTCGTCCTTCTTCTCTTCCGGCTTCTTGTCCTCTGACGTTTTATCTCCGTCCTTACTGTTGTTATTGCCGCTCTTCTCTGCATCGGCTTCTTTCTTTTTTGCTTCCTCCTTTTCCTCTGCCTTATCTTCAGCGTCAACAGCCAACGCTAACAGCGCAATTTGAGAGGCTTTTTCCTGAATGTACGAACAAGTACAGTTGTAGTGTCCGGCATCGTGTGAATGTTCTTGCGCCGCTTTATTTGCCTCCATTTTTTCCCGATAACGGGCAAATGGAACCGGCTTATCGCCGGTCTTCTGCTGGTCAGCGTCCCGTTTCGACGGCGGGTTGATTAACTCGGCAACCTGATAATCGAAACGTAACTGCCAGAAATCAATCCAGCCGGCATCGAAAATAATATCGGCATCAATAATTTCGCCCGTCAACGGATTCACGCGGCTCGGTCCCATTGCGAAACCGGCATCCGATGTAATCCAGCGGAACGTGTTGTAATTCACGTCTTCACTGTCCCACGTATCGCTGTCTGCCTGCTGCCGGACTTCGATAGCATTGACAAAACCGGCTTTTTCAAACGCCTTGTTCCATTCCAGAATTCCCTGACGGACGGCATCGCGGTATTTGAACGGTACGGTTTTCTCAATCCAAAACACTATCGGCTTTTTCGGCGGCGACAGTGCCGCGTTCGGGTCGGCTTTTTGCAGATTCCAGCGGTTGATGTAACGGATTTGGTGTTCGTCTTCGGCTGCACGGGAGTAATTCGTGTGCGTTGTCGTAAAATATCCGATACGGGGGTCAGCAAGACGGGGAGTATAACCGCCCGACGGTAATTTGCTTATCGAATAGTGCAGTGTCACGCCGACCGATTTGGGGTCAGGCGAAGCGGAACTGCCGCGGCTATAATAGCCGAATGAACCGCCGCTGTACGTTGCAACAACGCGGAACTCCATATTATTGCCGAAGCCTTTGACTTCGCCCCAGTTTGACCGGCTGCGGTCAAATGAACCGATTCGCAGACCGGGAAGGTCGGACATAAAAATTGATGCAAGGTCAATTACATCTCCGCCGCCTTCGCCGATTGCCAAAATCGGCAGACTGTAAAGGATGCTGTCGGAATAGGCAACTTCGACGGCTTTGGCTTCGGGTGTGCCGGAGTCCGCTTTGAAACGGATATTGCGGCGGACGACCTGAATTTTGTCGTCAACTTTGCGGAATTGCCAAAGCCAATCATCGCCGAATTGCAGGGTATAACCGCCGATTGCCGACCAGCCGGAACCTTTGGCAATCGCCATCGCAATCAGGTAATCCGTATTGAGATTGGAACTTTTAATTTCGGCAAACAGTTTATCTTTCTTCTGATAGAAAGTGAGCAGTCCGTCGATTTTTTTGGCATCGGGCAGGACTTCTTTAATCGGTTTCGGCTTGTCTTTGTCGTCTTTTTTGACATCGGCAGGCGGTACAGCCAATCCAGCCGGTATGACCGTTTGCGCCGGTGAGGCGGGGACAACCGCCGCCAGTACAACGGCTGCGAGCAGCGGCAGGGCGGACGAAAAAGCAGAGCGGGTTCTGAGAGGTGTCGTCATTTTGTTATAATGGGTAAATTGGTGAGGTTGCGCAATGTCAGTATGATTATAGTTTGCCAATTATAAAAGACAAGAAAATAAAACAGAGAAAACCCCCGGATTTTTGAGAATTGTATCGTACGAAGCACAACTAAAATTGGTTGCGCTTGTTTTCTCCTGCATATTGCGGTACAATGCCCCTGTTCCAGCGCAAGCCTCTCAATGATGATACTTGAAACCTCAATACCGAATATGTCCCCGAAGCGGGGGAAGGTTCGGGACATCTACGATTTCGGCGATTCGCTGCTGCTCGTCAGTACCGACCGCATCAGTGCATTCGACCGGGTATTGCCGACCGGTATTGCAGATAAAGGGAAAGTTCTGAACCAACTTTCGGCGTTTTGGTTCAAAACGCTTAACGTCCCGAATCACTTTATTACGGCGGATGTCAATGAAATGCCGCTGCCCGCCGGTGTTGATAAAGCCGTTTTTGCCGGTCGTTCGACGCTCGGAAAGAAATGTAAAATTTTTCCTGTCGAGTGCATTGTCCGCGGCTATTTAAGCGGCAGCGGTTGGAAAGAATATCAAAATTCGGGAACGGTCTGCGGTATCAAACTGCCGGACGGTCTGCGGGAAAGCGATAAACTGCCGGAACCGATTTTTACGCCGTCCACGAAAGCCGAAACCGGTCACGATGAGAATGTCTCTTTTGAGCAGGCGGCGGACATTGTCGGAAAAGACGCTGCTGAAGCATTGCGGAAAAAATCGCTGGACGTTTTCCGTCAGGGAGCAGACTACGCATTGAAGCGGGGTATCATTATTGCCGATACGAAATTCGAGTTTGGATGCTTGGAGAACGAAATTCTCCTTGCCGATGAGGTTCTCACGCCGGACAGTTCCCGCTTCTGGTCTGCCGGGACTTATGAGCCGGGCAGGAGTCAGCCTTCGTTAGACAAACAGTTTGTCCGTGATTATTTGACGGCATCCGGCTGGAACAAAAACAGTCCCCCGCCGGAACTGCCTCCCGACACGGCAGCCAAGACCCGCGATAAGTATCTCGAAGCGTTGCAGATATTGACAGGGCAAAAATTATACTAGGCGTATTGCTAAGCGTAATTGCCGAACGTGTTGCCGAAATTAACTTACGGCTTGAAGCCCTTGTTTTAACGCTCTATTTCTCTTGCGGTAGTGTCTGTCAATCTCCCCCCTAGAACGAATACCGCACCGTAAATTGATACCGCTGCGATTCTCCGGCTCCCAGTGAAGTTACATCGCCGCTGCTGTCTGCCCGCTGCCAATGCGTCCGCCAGAGGTTAATTTCAAAACCCGTCATCAGTGCCTCCGACCAGTTGTACATCACGTTCGCAAAGATAACGTGATTGTAATTGCGGGAATTGAACGTGCCGCCCGCTGCCGGTGTCGAACCGGTAACAATATCGCCGTTAAACGGGTCGTCAATCAGATAACCAACATTCGACTGCAATTTTTTCGTCGCCTGATACGTCAAAGCCGCCCAGCCGCCTTGCGCCCGAATCGTGTTCTGCCGATACCAGTCAACGCCCTGCACGGCACTCACCTCCATCATTCCGAGATTTTCACCGAGGAAGTATTCCGTCTGGAACGTCAATTTTTGCGTTATCGGTAAATCAAAGTCAACGTTGAATGACCACGTTTTCAGGTATTTTGTGTTGCCAATATCAGCAAACGTATAGCGTTGTTCACCGATGTGTCCTGATATGCCGAGCGTTATCGGCTGTGTATGGGGACGAACGGGACTGAAAGAATAGGCAGTACGTCCTTCGATAAGCGGATAGCGTGCCGATGCCGGACTGACGGCTGTTCCGTCCCGATACACGTTGTCGCACAAAGCAAACTGCGTTACCCAGTGTTCCGTCCATTTCCGGTCAACACGCAACATTCCCCGCCGGTATCCGATATTGCCGGCACCGGCACCGCCGGTGTAATTGAGCATCTTCGGATAGAGAGGCGAGATGACCTCCCAATCCTGACCGGCAAGGAATCTCGTATTGCTGTCGTACACGGCAAGGTATGCTTTTCGTAACAATAATCCGGCGCGGTTGCGGGACGTGTAATAGCCTTGCTGAAAATCGACTTCAACGGCGGCTTCGGTTTTTGAACCGTTCCAGCCGGGAATACCGGGACCGTCAATTTTCATTCCTAAGCGTGTTGACTTGACATCGGCACTAAAGCCGGGGTCTGCCTTTTGCCCCGGAGCATTTGCCCAAACAGTATAATCGCCGGTGGTCGTTTTATCGGATTCAAACGAAGCGTCGAGGTTGAAATAGCCATAAGGCGTGAAGCCGAATTGGCCTTTATAAAACGCCGATTTTTTCGCCGCTTTTGCCTGATGATTTTCCTGATATTGCTGCATAAAGGCTTCGAATTCGGTCTTCGTCAGATAAGACGAATCATCGCTGCCTAATGCCGTGTTTGCAGCAAACAGAAGACAAAGCACAATAGACGAAAACCGCACACACCGCATTTTTATCCTCATCTTTTTATCGTTGGACAGATTAGCACAACACCCTACTTCCTTGTTTTCGTCCATTCACATCTGTGCATTTTAGTTTTCCAACCTTTACAAAAGCGAAAGAATTCTTTACACTGACACAATCCGTATATCCTGCAAGGTCTGCCGCCGCGTTGTTTGCTCCGGTGTTGTTTGATGTTGTCAAGACTTGTTAACAAATTGCCTGCGTGGCTTTGCCCGAATACTCATCCCCAAAGCGGGGACAGCGGTATCGTTATATCGACACGGATACGGCTGGCACGGAATATCGCTGGCTTTCCGTTCCCGAACCGGTGTACAGAAAATGACCGAAAATCTGTCCGCTCCGCCGTTCACAAGGCAACGGAGAGTCTCTGGCAGGAAAACACGGACGGCTTTCTGGACATTGAAAAACTCGAACCGCTTGACCGGCTTTTTCTCCTCGAACGGCAGTTGATTTCCAAAGAACTTGCCGAAATTTCTACCCTGCGTTCCGGCTTTATTGCTGAAGATGAAGCCTTCTGCGTAATGGTGAACGAAGAAGACCACCTGCGTATTCATTGCTTGTCGGGCGGTTTTGAGTTAGACAACGTTTGGCAGATTGTTAATGACGTTGACGACCAACTCGAAAGTCAACTCGAATACGTCTTTGACAAACAATACGGCTATCTGACTTCGTGTCCGTCGAATGCCGGTACAGGAATGCGGGTGAGTGTAATGCTGCACTTGCCGGCACTCGCTGCGACAAAGGAAATGGACAGCGTGTTCCGGTCGCTTCAAAAGGTTTATCTGACCGTGCGGGGACTTTACGGCGAAGGTTCTCAAGCGTTCGGCGAACTGTTTCAGGTTAGTAATCAAATGACGCTTGGAAAAAATGAAACAGATATTATGGATTCGATGCGGCAATGTATTCCGCAAATTATTGAGTACGAACGTAAAGCGAGGGACTATCTGCTGTCGGAAAAAAACGCAATGATTCAGGACCGCTGCTGCCGGGCATTGGGAGTGCTGCAAACATCGCGGATGATTGGCAATACCGAAGCAATGAATCTCCTCTCAAGTGTACGCTTAGGAATCCATACGGGCATCCTTGATACAGCAATGCTCGGCACAATCAGCCTTGCGAACATTAACACGCTGCTGCTTCATATTCAGCCGGCGCATTTGCAAAAACTCGCCGGCAGAAACCTTGACCCGACCGAACAAGACGTTGAGCGGTCAAAACGCATCCGCTTGACTTTCGGGGGGACATAGCGGACAACGTCCATAAACGCAGTTTGTTAGGAACGCGTCCTCACACTTACAGGACAAACAAAACAAGAGTTCATTGGAGTGAATCAGGTTCAGTTGCAAAAACATTCTTTCCCGCTATCACCTTAAATTGGAGAGCGGGGACTTGTCTGTAGATTTGTCGAAAATTTATCCCCCCTACCCGTTTTACAATCGCCAAAAAGATAAAAGAGGTAAAAAGAAGGAACTTGATTTTTGTTTTAATCTTCTCTGTTTTTCTATTTTGAAGTTGAATAAACTGTTTTTTAATGAATCTATAATAAGTCGCCGTTTTCCTAAATTGATTAGCAGCCGCACCAAAATACCGCTCAACGAGATACTCCTTAACGAGGCAGCGTTTTCGTTCGTCCGCTCTTCCGGTCCCGGCGGACAGAACGTCAACAAAGTTGCCAGCAAAGCGGTTCTGCGTTGGAAACCGGAGGCGGGCAATCCTTTACCGGCGGCGGTCTTGCAGCGGTTCCGAAGCCGTTTCCCCCGCTTTATGACGGCAGAGGGCGAAATCATTATCACCAGTCAGCGGACACGGGACCAGTTGAAAAATAAGGCTGATTGCCTCAAAAAATTACAGGCATTGATTCTTGCCGTTCTGCCGGAACCGAAACGGCGGATACCGACGCGTCCAACCAAAGGTTCTGTCCGCCGCCGTCTGGAGGGGAAAGCCAAGAACGCACAAAAGAAACAAGACCGGCGTAAAGTTGCAGCATAATTCCTTCCATAAAAATGATATTTTGGTATTGTTAAACTATTATAGTTTTAGGGGCTGGCATAGATAATAGCTTAGCACAGGCGGGTGTAATATGCTTTAGGGTATGACAATCAAGGGTTCTCGTCTCTCTTTGAGACAGTCACAAAAGTTGCTCGAGTTTTTTGTTGCTGGCGTAACAGCCCGAACGGCGGCAGA
>JAITOZ010000261.1 GCA_031289675.1 Planctomycetaceae bacterium | reverse complement strand
GCATTTGCGGTACATTTTCGACTTGGATTTCTGCGTCAGTGACCTCGCCGGACTTCGTGTTCATCTTGACATCGAGAACACCGGGTTTGTCATCAAATCCCTCCCGCTTCAAATGCGGGCCAACAATGGCGAGCGACCCGTATTCCTCTGCCGGCAAATCGAGAACCGATCGCAGAAACGCTGCCAACGAGTCCGCATTCCGCCGGTCGCCGAATATCAACTTGAATACAAAATCCGAACAAGACGGGAGAATTATCCGAGACATAAATGATTCAGGACGCAGCACAAGTATAACATAAATACTCGCAAAAACAATGTCAAACGGACAGCGTATATTGCCCTGACTGATATTGCCCTTGCTGATAAAGGGGGAATTGCTTACACTCCGCTATGGATTGGTGGCATCTTATTGACACTTCACGGGTAGTGGTCTTTGTGCTGGTTTTGACCCGTGTGAGCGGCATCGTCATTACGGCACCCGTGTTAAGTACGACCGACTCGCCGATGTCGTACCGCGCCCTCCTTGCCTTTGCTCTCTCCCTTTGCATAATGCCTTCACAGTGGCTTGCCGAGGTTGCCGAACCTGATACGATACCGGCATTTGCGGTAATGATTGCCGCCGAACTCGGTATCGGCTTGTCAATGGGACTCGGCATTTATATTTTCTTTGCCGGTGCCTCTCTTGCCGGTGAACTTATCGGACAGGTCGGCGGTCTTTCCGCTGCGCAGATATTCGACCCGATTTCCGGCGACCAAACGCCGCTCCTGTCCAGAGCATTTCAATATCTGGCGATTACCGTTTTTGTTCTTATCGGCGGCTTGAATGTTCTGGTAACATCGCTGCTTGATACTTTTGAAACATTACCAATAGGGACACTTGCGTTTCAGCCGCAAATGGCTTATTCGCTGACAGTTATTCTCGAAATCAGTTTCGGCTTGGCTCTGCGGATTGCCGCCCCGACTCTCGTTGCCGTATTGGTAACGATGCTCGTGATGGGACTGCTCGGCAAAACACTGCCGCAGTTAAACCTGATGTCGGTCGGTTTCGGCGTAAACTCTTTGGCGATGTTTGCTGTTTTCGGTTTGTCGCTCGGTACCGGTATTTGGTGTTTTCAGGAACGTATCGGCGATGTGTTTGAATTATTGTTCAACGGACTCCATACGACGATAGATACGGGAATGCTGAATCTTTGAATGTCTGCCCTTCAATGCCTCTCCGCAACGCTTCTTCAAATAAATGATATAACGGGTATAAATGCTGTGTCTTATTGTTTTATCCGGCGGATAGGCTAAAATGGAGGGCGGTTTCACCTTCGCTGTACAATAAGAATAATATTGAACCAAGCGTAGCGTATCTAATCACATTTCCCTTATGGACCATCCCCGCGTTCTTGTCCCGGTATTGAATCCGCTCGGCGGAATTCGTACCTATATGCTTTACAATCTGAACAGGCTCCACAACGAAGGATACCGTTTTACGTTTCTTTCCGGTGCCGGCGGGGCTTTTGACACTTTCAAACAAGACCTTGCCGATTGGGAGGATACAGAGTTTATGGAGTTTCCGCCGGGACGAAACCGAAAAATGATGTTTTCGGTCATCCGCAGGACGTTGCGTGAGCGATCATTCCGGTTGATTCACTCACAAGGCTTGCAAATGGGGACGATTACGGCGGCAGCCAATTTTTTTCGCCGGGTTCCTCACCTGATAACTCTCCATAATGTCATCGTGCCGGGCAATGAAGTGCCGGGACGGTTCAAATATCTGAAAGAACGCCTGATTTCATTTTTGACCCAAAGGACGACGGCAATTATCGCTGTCTCCAATGATTGTTTAGAAAATCATATCGAACGTTTTCCGGCGTGGCAAAAGGGACCTGTCAAACTTCACGTCATCGTCAACGGGGTCGATACGCAAAAATTGCTGCGTTCTCAATCGGACTTTGAGACGGCTGGAACTCCGTGGATACGTGCCTTGTTTGGTGAAAAGTCCGATGTTTTCATCGGCGGTTTTTTCGGACGGTTTATGCCGGAAAAAGGGTTTGAAACCTTTTTACAGGCATTGACAATTTTGGCGGCACGCGGCTATAAAGACCGAATCCGCTTCGTCGTTACCAGAGAACGTAACGGCTACCTCAAAGAATCCATTCAAGCGGTTGAGGAAAATCCGCATATTGCCGGAATGATTCAGTTTATTGAACCCTTTGCCGACATCGCCCCGATTCTGGCACAGATTGACTTACTGGTAAACCCTTCGCTTTACGAAGCGTGTCCCATTCTGCCGATGGAGGCAATGGTATTGGGCAAACCCGTCATCGGTTCGGACTGTATTGGATTGCGGGAGGTACTTTACAGAACTCCTTCGGCGGCACCCAAAAAAGGCGATGCCGATGCTTTGGCGGCAAATTTGATTGATTTTATCGAACAGCCGGCGGTTAATGCTGCCAAAAACTTCGCCGAAGAGGCAAAAAACCGGTTTGATGTCCGCATTGCAACCGATAAATTATTGGAACTTTATCAACAGTACCGGCAATAATTCATTTCAGAGCAGACTAAAAATTGGTTGCGCTTCGTATGCTATACGAGACCGGCTTCCTCACCGCTGAAGTTCAAAGAAAACGAATACAAGAAACAGTTACGGAACAACTCTATTATGATTTGGCTTCTCGTCGGCTATATGTGGTTGTATATTCACCGCCCTTTTGAGGTGTGGACTATTTTGGCAACCCTCCGTATTGAGCGTGTCTATATGATATGCACCCTGATTATATGGCTGACAAGTACCGAAAAAAAATTCACTTCCAATCTGTTCAACGTTGCGGCTTTGCTGTTCATTATTGCTCTGACACTTGCGACACTGTTAAGCAGTTATACCAACGTTATTGATAATGTAGCCTATCAGGACTTTTTGAAAGTTGCCGTTTTTTATCTTTTGGTGATGACTGTCGTCAAAACAGAGAAGGATCTGAAAATCATTGTTTCCGCTGCCGTTGTCTGTTTTTTTCTTTATCTGGCGCACTCCTACCGCGAATACTTAAACGGGCATAGAACATACGCCGCAGGCGCAGAACGAATGATTGGGATGGGCTCTAGTTTCAGCGAATTTAACGATTTTGGAACGTGGATTGTTTGTATGATGCCGCTTACCCTACCGCTCGTAACACTTTGTAAACGGATGTGGCACTATCTATTTATTGCCGGTTATATTCTCCTTTCATTGCGGTGTGTGCAGTTGACCGGATCACGCGGGGCATTTATTATGGTTGTGGCACTTGGGGTGCTTCCTGTTATTTTCTCCAAATACCGTATGAGACTGATACCGGTCATACTCGTACTCGGACCCGCTGGCTGGTTTTCGATGCCGGAGTCGATGCAAAACCGGTATCGTACTATTTGGGATTCCTCGATTAGTGAACAAGCCAATGCCAATGCGCGGGGAAGAACGAAGGGATTCTACGACGGTATGAAAAACTGGGCCAATTCGCCTCTCTACGGCGTTGGTGTGGGAATGCACGGACCCGCCTTGGGACAACGATTTCAGGCACATAACCTGGAAGGGCAGATTGCTGGCGAAACGGGGACACTCGGAATACTCGCTTTCCTCTCGATACTCGCCTGCTTCGGAATCAACCATTGGAACGTTTTACAAAACTATAAACGTCTCCAAGAATGGGGACGGGGAAAGGAGGGACTGTACTGTTATCGGGTATCCACCGGAGTCGTCTGGGCTGTCGTAATGTCGCTCGTGCAAGGATTGAGTCTTCATAACGGTTACCGCTTCTACTGGCTCTGGTTTGGTGCTTTTCAGTCCGTAGCGGCAATGCTGATTCAGGAAAAAGTCAATGCGGCTCGCCACCTTAAGGCACCGCCTCCTGCCGGCAGCGTTGCTGCCGATAATGCTGCGCCGCTGCCTAAATTATGGACTGGATAAATTGCTGCCGAGTGGCTGGGCTTATCTGTTTACGCCGCCTTCTTTTGCGGCTCTTTTTGCCACAGGGGCAGCGTTTGCGGTTTCAGAATCTCGTTGAGAACATCATCACAAATGCCGCACACCAACTCGGTTTCAGCAGCATCAATCAAGTCCCGCTTGATTTTACGGCTGTGCGTTTTTTCCTCCCAATGCCGAACCTGTACCGCCTTATTGTATTTTCCGAAGGGAGCGTGAAGCGTTCCCTGTGTCGGTCCGTACAAGCCGATGCAGCGTGTTCCCAGTGCCGCTCCGAGATGCAGCAGCGGCGTGTCGGAACTGATAAACACCGTTGCCCAGCGTAAGACGGCTAATAATTCGCCGGGCGAAAACCACGGTGCCGGAACTGCCGCCCCTTCGGCTGCCCTGATTGCTGCTTCCGCCAGCCGCTCTTCGGCACGAGTGTTCCAAACAATCAGCGTCGGCAAATTCCACTGATGCAAAAGATACTTTGCCGTAAGACCAAAACGCTCTTCATTCCAGCGTGCCGGTTCATATTCCGCTCCGACATTGATGACGGCGTAATTACCATTGAGACCGATGTGATGAAGTTTATGCGTTGCCGTGCGCTTGTCCATTTCGCAAATCGGCAAATCAAAGCCGATACTGCATCCGGCAACGCCGAATATCTGTAACAGTTGTAAATTATCCTGAATATCCGTATTACCGCAGCCATTATTGTCACTCGGAGGGAGGCTGACAGGTTTGTTGCGGGTTTTGCAGATGCGCCGCTTTGCACCGGAAAGCCAAGTTGCCCAACCGCTGACGTAAGTTCCCTGCACGTTTAAGGTCACTTCCGGTGCAAAAATGTGTAATTGCCGCCGGACATTCATTATGCCGGTGAACGTTTTGTACCAATCATCCGCAACGATGATGAAGCGGTTCACTGTCCAATGACTTTGAAGCGTCTTCGCTGTTTCCTGCTGGCAAAGCCACGCAATATCCGTAAAAGGAAACCGGGTACGCAAGGCAATGAGCATCGGCACTGTTTGTACGGATTCGCCGATATTACCGGTCTGAACAATCAAAATCCGCTTGGGGTTCGCTAATAGTTTATCGATTTTCATATTTTACGTTGTTTTAGGTCTTATTGCGTCAATCGGCTTTTTCGGCTTTGCAAAAATACCGGTTCGATTCCGAACGAAAAACTCCATTGTGATAGTGCTTCGCTGTACACTGCACCGGCTGCCAGGCGAAACGATTCTCCTGTGCGGATACACAGCAAGTTATGTCCGACATTTTTCCAGCGGTCCCGAATGTTGTACGAAGTCGAATATGACATTGAGTACTTTTCGTTCATTGCATAGCCGACCTGCATTGTTAAATACGTCCGTTCGACCGCTCCGCTGAATTCGTCCAACATCACGCTGACGTTGCCCCGATCCGGTCTGTTCCAAACTCCGCCGATGCGGGTAATACTCTGTCCGCTCTCAAAGAAATCATATAGGGCTTCCGAAAAAAGCGAAAACCGGTCTCCTATGTTCCAAACACCGCTGTAATCCAGTAAGCCGGCTGACCTGCCGAAATTTTGTTCTGCCTGCGGATAAAAATTGACGTGTGCTGAAACCGTTATCCAATCAACAATATGCCGATGTCCGACCGAACCGCGTTTTGTTTGAAACCGGTGCGTCATTCCGGTACGCAGCAACTGTAAATCATCGGCAACTTCCATATTTCCTGCTGTAACGTTGCTTGCAAAACCGCTGCGCAGCGCATAATAACGGGGGTCAAATGCCGCCGGAATACCGCCGCGTGAGTTAAAAAATTCATTGGTAACCGAATACCGCCGCCGGAAATCGTCTATCGACCAGTTGTCCATCGCATCCGTTAATATCAGAGAGTCCATTGACCGGTTTGCTTGGGCATAAAAATACTCGACATCGACATCCACTTTATGTGCCAGTCCGTTAAGATACCAAAGCCGGCTCGAACAGTTCGGACGGACTTTCCAAAACGGCAGATTCAAACGCACACCGCCCTGACCGTAAAGCCGTTCCTGCGGATTACCGTACTGGTTGCTGCCCCAAGCCGAAAAATCGCCGAGTACGTAAGGTATCACACGCACCGGTCCCAGACTAACGGGCAAATCAACTTCGTGTCTCGTTGAGAACACTAAACCGGTTTTCGCTGAGTTCGTTTCCCACGGCAAATACTGAAAATACGTTTGGTCAACGGTATCGTTGGGCATATCCGCCCGATTAAAATCGGCAATACCGATTCGGCTGTGTTCGTACCAAGTCAGTGCATCGCGGCACAAATCTTTTCCAATCCAATAATGGTCAAATCGCGGGAACCAGTTCGCATTGGAATACGCTTTGTCCAGTGCATACTCCGCCGACAGCGTTGCCGATTGATTACCGCATATTTTTTTCAAATCGACCGCTGTCGTTGCGTTGTCTTCGGTATTCCACTGCGAATTAAAATAACTATTCAAAAAGTTCCGGTCGGACACTTTGCCGACCTCTGCACGGAGCGTTACCGGTCCTTCTAAAGAAGTCCCGCCGATATTATCCCACGCCTCGATTTCCTGTTCGTGAACCCAATGGAGCCGGTAACGGTATTTATTGTCAAACCCGACGGCTTTTCTCTCCCCGCCGAGCCGGTCTAAACCGTCATCGTACAGTCCCCAAAAGTCAAAACTGCCGCCGGTTTGCCCCGGTATGTGAAAAAATACCGGCGGCGTATATTTCAATGAAGTACCATAACCGATACCACGTTTCGACATCCACGTGACGTTCACGTCGCCGTCAAGCCAATCCGGTTTGTTGCGGCAGTTCAAAATCTGAAACGGATTCCAAAGCGTTTTCAATGTATGTCCGTTGACTCCGCTGTTACCGTAAGAAATCCGTTTGAGATAAAACGTCGGGTCTTGCACGTCTGTGGACATCCAGGGCCAATAAAAAATCGGGGTATTGCGGACAGCAATATAATTATTTTCCGCTGTAATAACGGCTTTATCCGGCTGCTGCGCCGAATTGGCTCCCTGCGTCTGCGGGGCGGTTTGCAGCGTCAACGTTCGGGAATGAAGCGAATACGTCGGTTCACCGAGTTGACTTGTCGTTACCAGTGTATTCTTCGCCGTAAAAATACCGTCGCCGAGTTGACGTAAAATATCCGCCTTCAAACGCACCGCCCCTTCAATACCTTTAACACCGGTAATGGGGGCGGTCAAATTTCCGTCAAGCACATAAGCAACTTTATTTTTTGCATCGTAATACATTTTAGCCGCCTGAATGACACGCGGTCCGTCCCGATAGACAATGTTGCCTTCGAGATAAACCTCAAAATCGTTGCTGTCAACTTCCTGATGCGAGGAACCGCTGCTCAGTTTTGACGGATTGGTCATCCAAACGACAGCATTATCCGCCGAAATATCAATGATGCCGCTTGCCAAAACATTGTTTGCCGTGATACCTTCGATAATCAGGTTGAGACCGCCGGTCAAGACCAAAATCCCTCTGTTCGGGTCGTTCGGATACGCTTCAAACGAAACGTTGATATTGTTATCGCCTCTTGAATTAAGGGACAAACGGCGGAATATCATTGGAGAGGTATTGCTGCGGGCAATACTGCTGGCGGAAATGATATTGTCTTGTCCCCAAATGTGTCCGGTGCAGACCGCAAAGAGCGCGCAGAACACAACAGCAGCCTTTCCGGCAATCTGCGGCAACACACGGTACTTCGTTGATGTGAAACAAATGCGCATTTTCACTCTCGCAGTATGCCGATTTCGGCAAAGAAAATCAAGAGCGGATATGAGAGCGTACGAAAAATTGCCGGTGCAGCGGGGAACACGTCGTCAAAAACGGTTCGTTGCGGGAAAACCGCGGTACAAATGCAAAGCAAACATTGCAGCATAATTTCCGTGAAGGGAATAACCGCAGCAAAAAAGACACGGTGTGTTTTGCTCTTACACGATGGTAAAAGATTCCTTTCGTATGCTGGGACGCATTTTTGTGAGCGGTGAGTTTCTACTCGCTGCTTGCCGTTACATTCACTGTTTGTGTTCCGGCATTGCGCTGATATTCGATTTGCAGCGTTTCACCTGCATAACGCAATTTAAGATTTTTTGTAACATCTAACGCTGAACGCATTACTTTGCCGTCTATCGACAAAATACGGTCGCCCGATGTGATGCCGGCAAGAGCTGCCGGTGAATGGGGTTCCACTTGAAATATCACCGTATTACCGACAAATGTTTGATTATCTTTATAACGGATACCCGTGTGTCCCGGCAGCAAGTCTTTACCGGCTTTCAGTTTAGGCAGCAACGCTGTTATATCTTCCATCGGAACTGCCATACCGACACCTGCATCATAAAATTCTGCGCCGGCAATGAGTTCATCCGACATCATCGACAGCGGCACGAGAATACCGATGACATTGCCTTTCCCGTCAGCCAACACTCCGCCGTAGTTGTTTGGTCCGACGGCGGCATCTGTCTGAACGGCTTTACCCCAAATCCGGTCAGTACCGCTGATGATTCCCGCCGCAACATTGGGTTGAGTCGGGGAAAGCGTTACGCCGACTGCCAGACAGCGTTCACCGATGATGAGCGAATCTTTTGACCGCACCGGTAAAGACGGCAGCGGCAAAACAGATGCCGTCTTTACTGTGTCCGTTTTGAGAAGCGTCAAGTGCCGCAGTTTATCTGCTGCAATCAACTTAGCAGCCCGTCTTGTCCCGTCCGGCAATATCAAAATAATTGATGACGGATTATGCAAAAAGTTGAATGCGCTGGTGATGATGTAACCTTCGTTGTCGAGCAGAACGCCGCTTGTCGTGCCGGTATTTGCCAATTCGCCGCCGGCTTTCTCAAGACCGCCAATCGTTTCAATACGGACGAGGCGGGGGACGAGAGATTCTATCTGTATTTGCGCAGCGGCGAAGGAAAATGAATAATGAAGTAAAAATAAGGTAACAGCCAAACCGAACAACCGTCGCCGTGATAAACATTGCGGTAAATAGCGTGATAAATCTTTAGCCCCAAAGAGGCGGTACGAAAGTTTCGGCATTTTTATAGATATACTGACTTCATCACTGGCAGGATATCGTATCACGAATAAGGGGATAATACCAGCCCCATCATCGTGCCGTCATCTTTTTACTGTATAATGAGGTTCTTAAAATCCCGTATAGATAACCGCAATGAAACTTTACGCTTTCACAACGCCGGAAATTGCCAAACATGCCGGTTATCTCAAAATCGGCGAAACCAACGGCA
>JAITOZ010000146.1 GCA_031289675.1 Planctomycetaceae bacterium | reverse complement strand
TTTCGCCGTTTTCGATATCGGTCATGATGCGGATACGCAGTTCCATCGGATAAGGGACAGGCATTTTTATCTCCTTGAGGTATGCCGTTCGTTACGAAAACAGCATTATAACATATTTGATGCGTAAAGACAATAGCAATTAAAGAAACGGGCTAGCGTGTTCCATCGTCTGTCAAACGGCATTAGGATTGCAGTGTGCAATGACGCACGGCATCATTCACCGCGATATTAAACCGGAAAACATAATGCTGGACACTAACAGTGTGATTAAGATTCTTGACTTCGGACTCGGTAAATTTGTTTCGGAATTTTTTGAACAACAGGAACGGAACCTGATGCAGACCGAAGTATCAACAACGATGGGCAGCGTTGACTTTACGGCTCCTGAACAATGGAAAGACGCAAGTACCGTTTCGATTCAAGCCGACATTTATTCGCTCGGCTGCGTGTGTTATTTTTTGCTGGCAGGATACGCTCCGTTTGACCGTCTCGGTTGGAATAAAGAGCAGCGGATGATTGCGCATTTACAGGAACCCGTACCGCTGCTGCCGCTTGAGATTCAAAAAATTCCGCCGGAAGTTGAAGCGTGTTTGCAAAAGATGTTAGCGAAGAAACCGGAAGAGCGTTTTGCGCAGCCGAGTGAGATTATTGCCGTACTGCATCCGTTTGCCGATGATGAACATCTCGGTTCGCTCATCCGCAGCGGATTACTGATAGACAGCGGTATCAATTCCGGTTCGCGTTATTCTCCGATATTGCTCACGGCGAAAGCGAATCCGCTGTGGCGCAAGTACCTGCCTCATTCTGTTCTTGCATTGATTGCCGGTGCTGCATTGATTCACGGACAATGGAAAGGAGTCGATACGGCTTTTCCAGAAAAGGTGCGGATTTTAATCAAGCAATGCAAAGATATTGACGGGACAAAATATTGGCTTGATACACAACTGCTGATAATCAATCCGGCGGAACGTTATGCTGCCGGAGACCCGCTGGAATTACAACTGCTTGCCATTTCTATTTTAATTGACAAGAAGCAAGAATACGGCGATTCGCTGAATGTTGACGAGTCCGAAAAATATATTGTTCCGTTGTTAAACACGGTCGGAACGCAGCCGAAGTTGCTGCCGTATTATGATGCGGTGATTCAATGTTATGATTCAGACATTCGGCAGCAGGCAATATGGATTCTGAAGTCGCGGAACAAAATGTTGCCAGCAAGTAAGTCGTGTCTGTTGTTTTATTTTCCGCCGAAAGACGTTGATGGTTTCGCTGTCTTTATCTCGAAAGACCGGCAAACGATTGAGCGGTTTGCGCTGCCGTTTAACCGTCAGCAAGTTATCGAGAGTGCCGCCGGCGGTACAACGTTAGCACCGCCGGGGCAACTTGTTGAATTAGTTACGAAAAGCTGGCAGGTAAAAGAATTGGTGTTGTCGTGGGACGATTCGATGTGCTGGTCAAGTGAAGAGCAGCAAAATGCTTTGACTCCTTCGCAGTGGAACTTCGCACAGTTGCCGACGGAATTGTTCTGGGGAACGGTGAAATAAACACGTACACAAAAACACGGGGGATTTTAATCCCCCGCTAAAAACGTGCCTACTTAAACTCAACTTTATTCTTGTTCACTCCATTTTTGTCGCGGAACTCAATTTCAATCGTTTCACCTGCTCCGTCAATTGCTTTGGAATAATCATCCTCGTCAAGGATTTTCTTGCCGTCAATAGTGAGAATGATGTACCCTTGTTTCAAACCGGCTTTTGCACCGACCGAACCGGTAAGCACCTCTAACACCTCGACTCCGCCGCTGACGAATGTTGCGGCACGAACACCGAAC
Organism: Planctomycetaceae bacterium; assembly: GCA_031289675.1. Classification (GTDB taxonomy): domain Bacteria; phylum Planctomycetota; class Planctomycetia; order Pirellulales; family Thermoguttaceae; genus WRKP01. The sequence continues at coordinate 4,378 of JAITOZ010000146.1, read as the reverse complement.
CGCTGTTTATCATTATTGCCGCTGCGGGCTGCTGTTTCGCTGCCGCCGGTATCCTTGCTATCTCTGCGGGCTGCTGCCGGTTCAACCCGCGGTAATTCAACGCCGAAGGGTTGTTCGTTCACGCCGTTCACCGTGTTGTCAGGGTCAAGCGACACAAAGTCCTCGTGTGTTCCCTTTTCGTCATCGTTTTGCGGACGAACGCTCTGTACCGTTTCGGCAATCAAGTCCTGAATTTGTTTGCGGTCGGCATCGCTCAACTTGGCATCATTATCTTTTGCACCGGCAATCAGTGCATCGAACTTATTTCCGTTGGGATACACTTTGCCGAAGTTACCGCTCGTATCATTGTTCTTGTAAAGCGTCAACAAAAGCGGCGTTTGTGTTTTCTGAACACTGCCGTTCTTCTCAACATCGCTCCCGTCAGGATAAATGTTCTCAAACGTTAATGCCGTTCCCTTTTTAATGTACGGAAACAAACGATACCACGAAAGAGATTTCCTGCGGTTGCCGCGAACTAATCCTGTGAGAGATTCCGTGAACGCACCGATACCGTTTTCGGTCGGCAGTGAAAATTGCCCCGGCAATGCTGATTGAATATCAACCGTTCCTTTACTGTTAAAAAACAGCGAAAAGAACAATGGCGAGGTCGTTTTCACTTCTGTTTTCGCAGCAAATTTAGTGTCCGTTGCAGCCGTATCAACGTCAATTTCTTCAATCAACACCATATCGGCACCGGCGAACTTAATGCTCTTCGTTTCTTTTTTCTTGCCGCCTTTCTCTTCTTTGGCGGGTTCGGGTTTGTTCGGAATTACTTTACCGTCAATGTTGTCGCTCAGCAACACACTCAAGCGGACATTCTTTTTCGCAAGAGCATTACGCACTTCGCTGCGGTATAAGTCCTCTTTGCTTTTGCTCAACGTGTAATACGCACCGTTCTTGCGGTCGTATCCGCCTTGTGCCGAAATATAAATCACAACGGCATCTTGCGCTGTAACACGCAGGTTGGCAACCGCCGCAAGCAATCCTTGACGTGTTATCAAGTTCTTCGGCACTTTGATAACAGAATACGCACCGCTTGCGACGTTCTTGTCGAACAGTTTTTCAATCACTGCGCCGTTCTTGTGCGCAATTCGACCGGCGGTACCAGCGAGGTTATCGTCCGTTGCAATGACGGCATAGAGCCGCCCTTGTGTTGCCCAAGCCCGCCCGTCGTCGGCTGACTTCGTCTGCACTGCATTTGCAGCAGGGACTTTATCCTCGGCGTTGAGCGTTGCGGTAAAACAACACACTGCAAACACCGGAAGTATCAAACAAATATGGGTAGCGATTTTCATCATTGGAGTTATCCTTTCGTGTTTAGATTGTTGGTATAGTTAAGGGTTAACAGTTGACAATTCCTAACTTTTAACTTTATTCTACCATCCGAGTTTAATCGTTGCGGTATATTTTCTGTTGTCTCTCGTGTTGATAAGGACAACTTTCATCTCTTGCGGCGACGCATCGACCGCCTTGCTGTATTCTTCCTCGGTATTGACATCGTTGCCGTTAATCGACAGGAACACATCGCCGGCTTCGACACTTTCGCGTTCTGCCGGTGTTCCCTTTATGACCTCGGTAATTTTCATTCCGCCCTCCGGTCCGGTGTTCGGCAATGCTCTTACACCGAAACGGATTTTGTTGACCGGCGCAGCCGGAACACTGGACGGCGGAATCGCCGCACCGGACAGAGAAAATACCGCAACGGTTTGCGTCGTCTGCTGAACGTGCGGCAGCCCAATCGACTTGAACGCATAATCGGCTTCTTTCGTGTAAAACGCGCTGTCTTTGTTGAACTCTTTCTTCACTTCGCTTGTGATTGCGTCCGTGACGGTTTTCCAATCCAATTTTTTTTCCGTCTTTGCACCGAGTATATTCACCAATACATTCGTGAACAGCGAGCCGGATTTATCTTTGCTGCAAAACGAAAATTCGCCTTTAACCGATGATGTGATATCAACAATGCCGGTACCGAGTATTCCTTCATTGAAAAACAAGTTCTGAAACAGCGGCGACACTTCGGATACTTCGGCTGGTGCGCATCGCTCAACAATGCCGTATCTTTCTCTGCCTTCGTATTTGCTTTTGATATTGCAGCAGTCCGTCAGCAATACCGTCAGCCGAGATTTTCGTTTTTTAATTTCTTCGAGTATCTTTACCCGATATACTTGTTCGTTCCCCATATCGAGGAACTGCGCATTCGTTGTTTCGTCGTATGCACCGTGACCGGAATAATAAAACACGATGACATCTTTATCCGCTTGTTCGATTTTTAAGTCACGGATAGTGCGGAATATGCCGTCTTGTGTGAAATCTTTCGGCTGCAACTTGACGATGTCTAACCGGTCTGCTGGAACATTGTTGACGAACAACCCGCAGATGTTTTCACCATCGTGTTTAACGCTTCCGTCAATTCCGCCGGATGCGTTTCCGTGGGCAGCGATAAGCAAATGCAGTTTCTGGGCGTATGCTTCATTGAAAACACAAACAGCCGACAGCAGACAAAGAAAAGAAATGAATGAACGGAACATAGCAGGAAAAAAGGTAAAAGGGACGATTGTATAGTTATCAGTAGGCAGCAGGCAGTTATTGACTGCCGGCTGCTTACTGCCGGTTTACAGATGCTTACCAAATGAAGTTTGCACCGGTTTTTTCCAACGTCAGTGATAACTGACCAACTCCATTTTCGGAGATGAGGTAGAACGCAACATCTTCAGCATTCGGATACGTTGCCCGCTTTTCAACTAACGCAACATTCGTTGTGCTGGAAACGGCAACGGTCTGGTAGTTATAACTAATCGTGCTTGACGCGGTCGAAGCAAGCGGTGTTCCGACAACTGTCGAGGAGTTATTAACAACGTTGTAATTCACGTTGTTGTCATTACCGTTGATGCGGAGTTCGTTGACCGGATTGTTCTGTACAACGCTGACCGGCGTGCTGACATACCGGGTGTAATACACCGGACGGACGTAAACCGGATAACTGCGGAAGAACCGGACGCGGCGGCATTTGACTGCGCCTTCGGTAAAATTCTTTTCATCAATACCGGCGGCACTGATGTCGGCAAACACTTTGTCGGCTGCGTCTACGTCGGCTTTCAATGTGCCGTTCTTCGAACCGATGCGTGCAACCGAAAGAGCGACTGTGGCTGAAGCGGAAGCCGATGCTTCAACTTTGCTCTGTTGTTCGGCTTGGATAGTATTGACGACTTGTGTGCGGATAGCCGGACTGCTGACGTTGGCAATCACGAGAGACAACTTTTCGGGATTGAAATCTTTGTCGATTTGAAACAACACGGGCAGGCGTGTCGGCACACCGGGTTGAATCACGGCGAAACTATTCGGAAATCGATCAACCGGAAACTTGCGGCGTTGTTCGCCTTGTTCGTCTTTTTGATAAATCGTGACCGAAATTGGCTGCGATGCGAGAACGCTGACATAGACCAATTCACCCGGTGCGAACTTGTATGTCTTCGGATTGACATATCCGCCGTTGACGAGTTCGAACCAAATCTTAGTTGCACTGGCAACGTGAGCGGTTCCGCTGATGATGGCACCGGCGGCTGCGCCGTCACCGGTTGAAGCGATAGCGGTCAACTTGACGGGGATTTCGACGGGTGCGATGGCTTCGAGTTTCACCGCACCTTTAACGGCAGCGGCGATGGGCGTGTTCTTTCCTTTTTCTAAAAGCGTATCGAACGCTTTTTTTGCCGACTCTCGGTCGAGGTCATAATCGCCGGTTGCGGGCAGTTCCGCAGCAGACAAGGTTGCGCCGACAGCGGCGAGGAATAGCAATGATGCTAACGACAGAACTTTTTTCATTGGGGTTTCTCCTGTTGTGACAGTGAATTGAGGTATTCTAACCTGTAATACCCAATATGACGGAAATGCCGACACCTTTTTGTTTTGTCATAGGTCTTGACAAGTTTAGGAGTTAGATATTTACTCTAACCCTAATGTATAATAGTTATGGCACTTGTCTAGCATCTCCTCGATGATTATCCTCTAAGTCTATGCGATACATCAGGTTAAGCATTCAAAAGGTCAACAAAATAATATTGTGTTTTTGTGAGGACATTACGGCGGTCTCTGCGTCAGTGATCGTTGGTGTCCATCGACACACCATGGAGTCCTATTATCGAGAGATTCGCAAGCGGATATTTCAACAAACGTTACAGGAAGGAAGATTGGAACGGGCGAGTTTGAACTTGAGGAATCGTATTTTAGAGCGAAACGGATGCGCGGCAAACACCTGTTTTCGGATTGTTGAAACGGGGTGGAAAAGTTTTTGTAACTGTTGTTCCTCATTTGTTCCAAAGAGGCTCTGACGCCTATGATTCAA
>JAITOZ010000010.1 GCA_031289675.1 Planctomycetaceae bacterium | reverse complement strand
ATTATCAATTCCTGAACGCGTAGAGTATAGTATTTTCGCCATCACAAGATAACGTATTCTACTTGTTCCCGTTTTTCCGCAATTTAACCGCGAGTTCCCGAACGGGCGGAATTTTCTTCAAAATTTATTCAAACTTCCGCAAAGGAAAGGAGTATAACCCTTATCAGAGCCGGCGGCATTGTCCGCAACACCGGTTGCGGCTCGTGAATGTCCGCCGCCCGCATTCACCCATAAGGAGATTCCACGATGTTAAAGAAATTGACGTATCTTTCACTCTTTGCCGCTCTCGGTGCCGGTATATTCATTGTAACGGCAAATGCCCAGCCGCAGCAGAAAAAGGAAGGCAAAGACATTACGCTCTCCGCCGTCAAAGACCGGCAGACAGCGGGACAAGTTGGCGTGCCGCAGCCGGAGGCATACTGGATAGGAGTCGGAATCGTTCCCGTTCCCGACGTTTTGTTACAGCATTTCGCCGCAAAAGAGGGGAAAACTGGCAATGACGACAGTAACACGGAGCAAGCCGGTCTCGCCGTCATTGACCAGGTCGTGCCGGACGGTCCTGCGGCAAAAGGCGGCTTGAAACGCGGCGACGTGATTCTCCAATTCGGAGGAAAAAAAATTCACTCCCTCGCCGATTTGGTCGAACAAGTTGCTGCCGCCAAGGACAAGGAACAAAATGTTACCGTTATTCGGGACGGAAAAAAAACGGACGTGAAAGTAACACCGGCACTGCGTCCCGGCGAACAAACGGCGTTTTCCCGGCGGGGAATGACTCCGTTCGGTTTTCGCCAAATGCCGCCGCTGACTTCGCAGCAGGGAATGAAACTCGGCAAAGATATTTGGGTCGGTCCCCGCGACCCGCAAAAAATGATGCGGGAAATGGAAGAGTATTTCCGGCAGATGCAGGGCGGAACGGACGATGAACCGATGCTGATTTTGCCCGAAGACAGCGATGTTGACGGTGTCCGCTTCGAGAGACACCTTGCGGTATCATCGGTTACAGAAAACGGCAAGACGAAAATTACTGTGAAGCAGAGAGTTCCCAACGGCAGCAAAACGGAGGAAAAAATTTGGGAGGCAGAGAAAATCGAAGACCTGCCGGAAGACATCCGCCGCGAAGTACAAGGTTTTTTACAACCATAAATAGACGGACGTGTATCTTTTAGGATGTAACCGCAGGAAGACACAGAGAGCATAAAACTTCTCTGTGTCTTCCTGCGGTAACGTACTCGCCGCTTTGCGTTATAATCATCGCCTCTATTTACTTCCACTTCACTTCTCCCGTCGCTGCTCAAAACACAGGCATCATAGGCATCATCGGCACAAGCCGTTGCGGAGGCGGTCGGCGGAACGGTTGCCGTTCATTGCCTTTGGAGCAGGACGTGCTGAAAACATACAACGTTTTGCAGACTTGATTACGCAGAATCGGTAACTTGAGTGCGTGTTGCCCCTGCAACAGCATAATCGAGCCGCTATCGCAAGATAAAAAAATTCTCCCAAGATTTCGCTTGACGATGGGTGCGTAAAAATTTGTCGGGTGCTGTTTTTCGTCCTACCGGGGCAAAACTTGCGCAACCCTTATTTTCATTTTCCGACCCCTTAATAGTAATGCGTCTCCAAACTCTTACCCTGATTCCCTTCATTTACAAATAAGGGGAAACAATGAATGGCAACCTGTGCTATTAAGGGTACCGGACAAATGAAAACCTTATTTTCAAAAAAAAAAGCAAAAATTTCCAGAAACCGCTTGACATTTGTCTGTTGATAGGATACACTATGGCTAACAGCGGGGGTATTGTGCCTCTGCAAAAACCACCTTTTGAAAAGGAGAATGCTATGTTTACGTTTCTGTTAGCGCAGCAAAGTGCTGCAAAATTGACCTCACGTAAGTGTAAGAGAGAGAGAACAATCCCGTAGGATAGGCTTCACTCTTGTCGAACTTCTTGTCGTCATTGCCATCATTGGCATATTGATTGCCCTCTTGCTTCCGGCAGTGCAAGCCGCACGGGAAGCAGCACGAAGAATGCAATGCTCCAATAACTTGAAGCAAATCGCTCTTGCTACCCACAACTTTCACGATGGTCGCAACGGTCTGCCGCCCGCCGGAATTAACCGCCATCGACACGGGCTGCTCCTGTTTCTCCTGCCCTACACGGAAAAAACCGCCGTTTGGGATTGGCTCAGTTCAACCGCACCGATAACAAATCCTGACGGCTCCTATTGTTATTTTAATAACGATACATCGCTCACTCCCCTTCACGGTTTGTTCGGCATTCCTTCTACGATGCGCACCGGTCTTATCGAAAGTTGGTCCGGCATCGAGTATAGTATGCACGCTCCCGAATGGTTTTACTTTTTGCCGACAGAATATAAGGAATCGCTGTCCGAAATTCCGTATCATTTCTGTCCGTCTAAACGCAATCCCCGCGGTCAGGATGCCTACTTTAGCGCAATGGAGTACAGCAATGCGGCAAACGTGAGCGATAACGCCGGACCGCGTGCCGACTACGCTTATCTCGTTTCAGTAGTAAATAATATGGCATTTGCTGATAATATGATATCGGCAGGCTGTCTCACGGATTGGCGCGGCGTAGGTACTCCCGGTGCATTGGAGGAAACCTGGAATCCAGCCTATCAAAACGGACCTTTTCGGGTATGCGCCAACACCTACGACACGGCTAATATACCTGCTGCCTTGCTCGGTTCGTGCGTCGGTCTTTGGAATGCTAATACGACCAACTACATCACGAGTTGGGATCCGCGTGATAGTTTTGGTTTCTGGGCGGACGGTACGTCAAATCAACTGACGCTCGTCGAAAAACATATTCCCGCTTGGGCAATGGGAACAAGCGAGGATATGTATGCGCCCTGGGATTCGGGGATATTTATGACGATGTGGCATTACGACGGCGGTAAGGTCGGTGTCCGGCAATTCATCGGAGCGGATCAAAGCGGTGCGGAAATCATCAGCGTCGCCAAAAGCCCGAATCAGGCGGAGACGCGGTTCGTTCCTTTCGGCACTCCGCCGCTGGCTGCGGACCGCCCCTGTCAGAGGCTGCGTTTGCCTCTCAATAGCGGTTTTAACTATCTCATCGGCAGTTCGCATCCGGGGGTGTTTCAGGCAGCAGTCGGCGACGGTTCTGTACATTCGATACCGGTTGAAATCTCGCAGGAGATTTTGTCCAACCTGACGCAAGTTGACGACGGGAATGCGGTATCGCTGCCGTAAATGGTGTGGTGAGTGGCTAGTGGTTAGCGGCGAGTAATACGGGAACGTAATGCAGCGAAAACTAGCCGCTAACCGCTCGCCACTTATTACTAATCACTAACCACTAATTACTTATGAAATATGTTATTACGATGACGCTGTTATTGTTGGCTGCCGGCTGTGGCGGGAGCAGGGTTACGGGCAAGGTTGCTTACGAGGATGGTGCGCCGGTGGCACACGGGACGATTGTCTTTACAACAGACAAGGTGATGTATTCCGGCACGATTCAAAAGGGCGGGAATTATGCTCTCGGTGTAACGCAAAACGCTCAAAGGATACCGTTCGGCACGTACAAGGTTTGGTTGAGCGGTACAGAGCGGGTGGAGGACAACATCGGCGGTTACATTCCCAAGGGGGAACTTGTACCGCCGATAACGGTATCCTTTCCGCAGGTTTCGCCGGAGTTTGCGTCGTCCTCGAAAACGCCGCACACGGCAGAGGTGCATAGCGGCAGGGTGCAATTTGACTTCGTTATCAAGCGTCATCCCGAATGGGATAAACAACAGAAATAACGATCCCAACGGCGGCGAAACGCTGTAATAAAAGAGCGTCTCGCACAGAAGAATTTTGTCCGCAAGAGGTGCCGCGTTTAATCGGTTGCGGAAATCTTCCCGCTGATTGGAAATAACGTCATCAAGGTACAGCGTTATCTGCGGCATCTTTACCTTCCGGTCAGAGTGCGGTTCCTCCGGCATTTGTCCCAACATCTGCCAATAGGATGCCGGCAACTGGTGCGTCTGCGGACTGCGGTGAATCAAAAAATACGTCCAAGCCCAAGATTCCTGATACTCTTTGCCTCCCATATCCTCAATCGTTTCCCGTTTCGTCACGGTCTTCCTGCGGTCCTGGCTTTTCTTGGTATTGCCGGAAATACTCAACGAACCGGTCCTGCTTGATTGCATTTCTCGCACCGGTAACAAGACGCTGGTAATACGTCAAATTATGAATCGTTAACAATATCGGTCCAAGCATTTCATCGGCAATGAATAAATGCCGCAAATACCCCCGGCTCCGTTTGCACGCCGGACACGGACACGTTTCATCAAGCGGACGGTCATCCCGCAGATATTTCGCATTACGCAGCCGAAGCGTACCGGAGTGTGTAAACGCCTGCGCATTCCGTCCGTTTCTTGTCGGTATAACACAGTCGAACAAGTCCACACCCCGCAAAATGCCGTGCAAAATATCTTCCGGCTTGCCGACTCCCATTAGATAACGCGGCTTGCTCTCCGGCATATACGGCAGCGTAAAATCCAGCGCATCGTACATTTCTTGCGGCGTTTCGCCCACGCTCAAGCCGCCGACAGCGTAACCCGAAAAATCGAATTCGGCTAACATTTCAGCACATTGTCTCCGCAAGTCTGGTTCGAGACCGCCCTGAATAATGGCAAACAATTTTTGATACGGATGGTCTGCCGCCTCCTTGCACCGTTTCGCCCAGCGGACGCTGCGCAGCATCGCCTCTTCAAGCGTTTTGCGGTCGCCGGGCAAACCGGTAACGTGGTCAAGCACCATCGCAATATCGCTGCCGAGGGATTCCTGAATCTTGACACATTGTTCCGGCGTGAGTTCGATTTTCCTGCCGTCAATGTGCGAACGAAACACGGCTCCTTCTTCCGTTATTTGCCTCATTTCGGCAAGCGAAAAAATTTGAAAACCGCCGCTGTCGGTCAGTATCGGTTTCTGCCAGCCGCAAAATTGATGCAAGCCGCCGAGGTCTTTGACGACATTTTCGCCGGGGCGCAGCGACAGATGATACGTGTTGCCGAGTATCATTTCGGTTCCCGTGTGCTGTAATTGGGAAATTTCAACTCCCTTGACGGTACCGAGCGTTCCGACAGGCATAAAAGCGGGCAGTTCAACGTTTCCGTGAGCCGTAGTCAAACGTCCGTACCGTGCGCCGCAATGCGAATCCTGATGAATAAGTGTGTACATTTTTTATGGGGCGGAACGAGATTTTATTTTTGTAACTCCGTCATTAACAAGCCCGTCATTAACAATTTCATCATTGTATAAGCAGTACAGCGAAACTCAAAGCATTTAAGCCTGCGTGCATTAAAAAACACGCCGTAAGCCGCTCTGTCCGGTGATACACCGCACCGAGAACGAGCGAAAAAAAGAATAACGGAAACGGGTCGGTGAGCGATTCAGGATACAGCGTCCGCATTAAAAACGTCAGGATAAAAATCAGCGGGACGGTTATCAGAAAAAGACCGGTACATTGCAGCGTTCCGTACCAAGTCCAATCGAAACGCAGCAGACTTTTTGTAACAGAAATCTGCCGAACGAAACAAAAATAAAACAAACCGGAAAAAAAAACAGTCAGGTTAGCAATGCCGATACCGCAAATCATCAGGAAAAAAGTGTCATTGTATTCCTGCCGGGACGTACCGTGCAAAGCGGCGAAGATAACAGAAACGGCAATGATGCCTGTCTGATGACCGAAGAGCCGGACGAAATAACCTTGCAGAATAAAGCGAAAGATGAATTCTTCGGCGAGCGGTGTAACAATAATACCGGTCAAAAATGCTGTCAAGAGAACGGCATAATTGTTACGGTTATGTTCAATCAGTTGGCTAAGGGGATGCTCTGCTGCTGTGTTCTGCCGCTGAGATGCCGCTGTAATGTTTTCTGTAACATTATCTGTAACGTTCTCCGTATTTATTATTACAGGCAAACTGCATAACATTGCCGGAACGCTTGCTAACAAGCCGTACCAAAGGAAACAGAAAATCAGGACATTGCAGCCGGTGATATTTTTCATTCACTTTTGGGAACGAATTGAATGTCGATGCAGGTTCCGAATACAGCAGCGATTTTACGCAGCATCGGCAGTGAATGACCTTCGTAATCGGCATCTTCGAGCCGACTGATTGCCGCAGCCGTTGTACCGGCTTTTTTTGCTAACGCCGTCTGCGTCATACCGGCTTTAGTACGCAAATCATAAATCTGCGAACCGATAATAATACGCTCACGCTCCTCGACCATATAGGCTTCTGCTTCGGGATCACCGGAAACAAACATTTCGTACAAAATATCTGCGGCATCGGCGGTCGTTTTACGTTTGACTGCTGACCGGCGGCTCTGCATTCCGGTTTTCGGTCGGTTTTTTAATACTTGAGTAGGCATTATAGCGGTTTTTGAAATGTATGGACTTTGCGGTTTTTTTCCCATTTTTGTTTGCAGATAACCGCATTTTCAATTTCCTGGGAGGGAACACGGTCTTCTTTGAGAATACCGTGTGTCAACAACGCAATCTGATGACCGGCAAAAGCATAGAGAATGCGGTAGTTCATTCCACGATATCCGATTCGTAATTCGTAAATTCCGTCACGTAAATAATCGGCTTCCGGTCGCCGCAACTCACCAAGTTCGGCAAGGCGGTCAATCTTCGTTCTGCATTTTGCCCGTATTTTTTTTTTTTCAGATAACGAGGCGAGCCAATCAACGGGCGGCACTTCGTCCGGCGATTCCTGATAAACACCGACTGCTGTTTGAGGCATAACTTAACCGCGAACACTAACTCTTCGCCACTTCCCGATTGCTCAAAATCACGTAGGCAACGATAAATATCGGAACAGCATAAGCAATCGTCATTACGCCGTGAATCAGCAGCCAATCAGCCGGTATATTGAAACCGGATACCAAAGCCGTACCATAGACCTCGTACTCCGAGAGCGGCGGAATCGCTTGTCCAATGAGCCGCAAAAATAAACTGAATATCTGGTCGCACACTTTGATAAACGATATTGAAAAGGTGTTCGGCAAATCTTCGACCATATTTTGCTGAATCATCAGCCGGTAAAAAGACTCAAAGGGACCGCCGCCGAGTACCCTGTTCAAACCGATTTCGACAAAAAACGTTTTGGCAAAACCGACAACCATCACACCGGCAGTCGAAACCAACGCCACCGTCCCGCTTAAAAATGTACTGAACAGAACACCGAATGCCGTAAAGACAATCATCTGCATCCAAATACCGAAAAAGCCTTTGATGAAGTTCAATTCGACCGACGCATCGGCAACACGGAAATATAAGTCCCGCTGTGCCACGCCGAGATACTGATTGCTGTCGAGACATTGCAGCCATATTTCGACTTCGCCGCCGGCAACAAAATCTTTGAAGAAATCGAATTCCCGCCGTTCGGTCAACTGCGGGTCATTCTTTTCGGCTTCGAGGCTATCGTTGTCCGGTATCTGAACGGCATAACCGCCCTGCATCATAACGTTCCGCTGAACAAGCATCGGTGTCCGCGTCATTTTCACCGGAATCGTAACGGTTTTGGCAATAAATTCTTCCGTGCTGAATGTTCCGACTTCGATGCGCAGCCCCGTTTTAGGATTGCGTATCAAAAGACTGCCCGTTACACGTTTTTCAATGTTCCCTTTGGTTGTCCGCATTACGCCGACAGTCATTTCCACCGGCAGTCCCGCTGCCGCTGCCTGCTTACTAAACAGCGGCTCGCTGATACCGGAAAAAGAAAAGATGGCGGCTTCATTCGCCGGTTTGCCCGGCGCAGCACCGGCAACATACGACCGGTACTCCCACTCATCGCCGACATTGATACCCGTGTCCGCTTCGGGACCGGTTTCTCCCTTTCTGAAACTCAATTTACCATAGACAGGCTGCCGAGCCTGCATTGTTCCCTGCTCCGCTTCCACTTTATAGCGGGTCTGTTCCCCCCGCTTTTCTACCGTAATACGGTGTGTATGCCCGTTGACCGTTTCGCAAACGGCGTGACCGTCAGCATAAACCGTTACCGGATGCTTATGTCCGTTCATCAACCGTGTTTCGCCCCGAAATGTTATCCGCTGAGCATCGTTGGATGTCTGGTCGCTCTCCGCAGAAACCGGCGTAAGGTCTTCTTGTTCCGACAAGAGATGCGTATGCTGCAAGCCGTTAGTAACAAAAAGGAAACTGGCAATACCCATCAATGCCAAAATAGCGGTTCCGAGAAGACTGATTCCAAGAACACGTCCAAGAACGAGTTCGCTGCTTCGTACCGGTTTCGTAACAACGGTATAAATCGTTTTCGTTTTGAAGTCCGTCGGCAGACTGAAGGTGCTCAAAAACAGCGACATCAGCAAAATCATCACGGTCGTTGCCCCCGATACGAAGGACAAATACAGCCGGGCAGGGTCTTCGCTGCCGGAATCGAGAAACCAGCCGGCAACAAGCAGCAGCAGCATAAAAAAGACGAAGATGAACAACACGCGGCGGCGTATGGACTCCTTAATCGTCAAACGCGTGATTGCCCAAGTCCGGCTCGGTGAAAGCATCAGATTGCTTCCGCCCCGGCGGATACCGGCGGCAAAAGGCCTCCAAAAGCCTCTGAAACCGTGCTGCACGATAGCACAGACGGCACCGATGAGGAATGCCGCAACCAAAAGTGTTGCGGCGGCAACAAGCCAATGGAGGGCTGCAAAACCAATCCATTGAAAAAACGGCGGGATGTTCTGCTCTAAAATCATCGCTATACTCAACTCTCAAAAGGACAATTTATGTACGGACAAACTATGTGTTGAAAATTATGCGGGGACGAAATTCCGGCAACTCACTCCGGTGACCGTCCGCACACAGAATATATTATCCCCTATTCTCTACCTCTTGTCAATCCCATAGCGTCCGCAAACAACCATTTCCTTCTGTTTTTGACGTTGGTATTCTTCCGTACTTATCAGACTTGATTCTATTTTCCCAACGATATGGAAAAATAGAGGTGAAAGCGGGATTTAACTGATGCAGTCATCAGAGACGCTGTCGCGAGAAGCGAAGCGTCCACCATCTTGTATGGCAACTCTGAACGTTTGCGGCCGATTTCGCCGTTTATGACGGCAAATTCAATTCTCAAAATCTTCCAATCCGATGTTTTCTGTCCAGGGCGAATTTTCAGGGTCCCGGCAAATGCCGCACAAACGCAGCGGAAGCCGGTCAAAATACTTAAAACGGATAAACTTAAAAGCAGTGCCGAGTAAAATCCGCATATCAAGACAAAACGATGTTTCTTCAATGTATTCCAAATCGAGAATGAGTTTTTTGCGGACATCTTTCAGGTCGGTATCCGCCGGACGGTTCAATTGAGCGTAACCCGTCAAGCCGGGCAAAACGGACATCCGGTATTCATAGCAGGGAATTTCTTTTTTCAGTTTTTCGACAAACTCCGGTCTTTCCGGTCTCGGACCAATCACCGTCATTTCGCCCCGCCAAACATTAACGATTTGCGGCAGTTCATCGATATGCAGTTTCCGCATTATTCTTCCAACGGCGGTAATGCGGGGGTCTCGTTTGCCGACACTTGCCCAGACCGCACCGCTTTTTGCTTCCGCATCGGCAGCCATTGACCGGATTTTGTACATCTTGAACGTCTTGCCGTCTTTGCTGCATCGGGTTTGCGTGTAAATGACGGGACCTTTGGAGGTCAGCCAGGTCAGGAACATAAAGAGCAAGATAACGGAACCGATGACCGGCAGCGTGACGAGCGAAACGGCAACGTCAACGTACCACTTGATACGGTAATAGCGGGAAATTTTAAGTATTACAGCCGGCATTGATGAATAATATCCTAATCACACTTGAAAATTCTTTTTTGTTTTTTTGAATGCGGAATACGCCCCCCGTCAAATCAATACAGCACATAGATAGACGATTTTTTTTGGGGGGGCTGGCACAGATAATTGCCTAAAGCGGGAACAACTCCCGCGCCATCCTAATCCGCTTTTTCAGAGATGTCAATAGTTTTTTTTGCAGATTACCAGCCAAGTCATTTAACTCATTGATTTTTCCGGATATTTCGTATCGCGGTTCTTTGTCTCATTAGGGACAATCTATTGGTAGAAAAGACGATACCCCCCGCATCTTTCATTCGTCCCAATGGGGCAGCGGGAACGGACAAAATTCATTATAAGTCGTCTTGGCTCGTGCGCCTTATCACCGGCACAGCCTTTTCCACATGCGCATTGTCCGCCTCCAATCCCTCGCTGGACAAGGCAAAGGCGAAATCATTTTTTTCGCTGCTTTCCACGCTCACCGGCTCAATGCCGGAGGTGGACTGCGCACTGTATT
>JAITOZ010000306.1 GCA_031289675.1 Planctomycetaceae bacterium | reverse complement strand
GAGGACTTCAATTCCGCCGTCCAGACGTTCGAGCATCAGGTCGGTGATGACGACATCAAAGTATTGCAGTTTAATTTTTTCGAGAGCATCTTTGAGCGAATTGACCGTAACACAGACGGCACCGAGTTTGTCAAGCGAACCGGCAACAGCATCGGCATGATTGACTTCGTCGTCAACAACGAGAATGGTTAAAGGGGACTCTGCCATACAGTCTATTACCGTTGCTCTTTTGAATTGAAATTTTGAACATCTAAAAACTTTCGGATAGGAGGTTGTGTGTTAATTCTTGCGCCCCCCTCCGGCAATGGAAAAAACACGTACGTACAAACATTGACCAATTCCGAAACTACGCTCTCCCCAAAAAATCGCCGGTTCGGGTGTCAATACGGACGAGTTCTCCCTCTTCGAGATATTCCGGCACCTGAACTTCCAATCCCGTTTCAAGCACTGCCGGCTTGGAACGGGATGTTGCCGAATTGCCCCGCACCCCCGGGTCACATTTCGTTACTTTAAGCGAAACTGCCGTCGGGACTTCGACACCGACACACTCATCGTTATACATCAACGCGCGAATACCTTCGAGTTCCTCTGTAATGTACTGCATTTCATCGGAAATATCGCTCTTCCTCACATTGTACTGATTGTAATCCTGATTGTCCATAAAGACACACTCATCGGCATCGCTGTACAGATATTTGACTTCACGGCGTTGAAAATCAGCAGAGTCCAGCGGGTCTGTGCCTTTGAGAGTAATATCGGCTTTCTGTTTGGTAACGAGATTCCTTACGCGGAATTTATAGAGCGTAGCAGAACCGCGTGCCGAGGGCGATTGAACGTTGATGGTTTCGATAATGCAGGGCGAACCATTATAAACAACGACTTCGCCGCGTTTGATTTCTTTGGCAATCATAGATGTGGTCTTTCCTATGCTGTAGTGCTGCATTATAACCGAAAAACGGCTGACAGCAAAGGAGTAAGCCGCGTTCAGGCGAGTAAGTTGAAAATGACTAGAAGAGTTGTTAACGTCAATACGCCCTGAAAAAAAAATCAAATAATTGCCGGTATGCGATAATTTCGTACCGTATTAACAAACATTCTGATATTTTCGGACGGTGTTTCAGCCGGAAGAGCGCAACCGGCTCCGATGACCAAACCGCGACCTTGAAACTGATTGAGGACGGTCAACGTTTTTTCCCGCACGAGCGTTTCATCACCGAAACAAAAAACGCCGGACGGATCAAGAATACCAAAAACGGTCGATTTTCCGTTCATTGTTTTTTGTACATCTTCAAGGTTCGTCTTGTAATCAATCTCAACACCGGAAAACTGACACTCCGACATCGGTTGTAAAATTCGGTCAGTTTTACCGCAAATATGGCATACTGTTTGAATCCCGTCTTGGGCAAGTTCTTGAACGAGCCGTTTTTGAAACGGTTCGACAAATTTTTTGTACATTTTCGGTGAAATGAGTTCAGGACTGCCCATACTGTCGCCGAAACTGGTCATATCCGCACCGGATTCCTTCACCATCCGGTGAAAGGTCAAATGGACTTCGTAACAACGTTCAATTAACTGGAGAATAATGTCTTCTTTTTCGGGATTGACCAAATCCATCATCATATTTGTTAATCCATAAACTGCCGCCGCAAGACTAAAAGGTCCTTGGTCGGCATTTCCCCGAATAAACAATTCACCGCCGACTTGTTTCCGTATCAACTGAATTGCGTCCAGATAAATTCGGATTCGTTTATCCTGTTGTATTTTTTCCGAATCAATGGAATCAATGACTTCCTCGATCCGATTTGAAATCGGCGCAATGACTTTTGCCGGAGTGTCTTCACCGAAATGAGTTTCTGCTCCTAAAGCATACGCTTCGAGTGCCGTATCAACATCCGTTAAAATTCCATCGAGTTGGTATCGGCGTGCGGCATCAACAAAGTCATTGGCAATGTTTTCAGAACTGCTTCGAAATTGCTGCATTGTCATTCCTCCTTCGCGGGCGGCTGACATAAAATTATGTAACATCACCGGTACAACATCCGTTGCTTGTCCGTTCAATACATTATTGATTCGTTCAAAACCGTTCATTGAGCTAACTTTACAGGAACATTGTTTTTGTAACAATCTAAAGCCGCAAAAACAATTTCGTGGCTCCTTACAGCATCTTCCAGATTGCAATGCGATTCCATATTTTTCGCAACACAATCGATAAAATGGTCAATTTCCGCCTGAAACGGATGGTGCGACACATCGCTGGAATCAGGTAGAATTGTCGGAATTTCAATCCAATCTTTTTGTAACGAAAAATATTCCGACCAAATCCGGTTGTCCACGGCGGTTCCCTTGTCGCCGAAAATCCGTATCGGAAAACGATACGGCATTACACATTCCGCATTGACACAAATTTTGGCTTGAACTCCGTTATCGAATTTGACCAAAATGACTTCGAGTCCGTCGTATTCCATCGGCGGTGCGTTGTCAATCCAAATATTTTTGGTTGGGTTAAACTCACGAGTCTTGCCTTTGCGGCAACCACCGGCAAGCGCGTAAACTTCAACAGGCAACGCTGCTTGATTCGGTTGAGTTGTTCCCAGCCATCGGGCGGCATCAATCGCATGACAACCGCCAACAAGTGAAGCACTCACGCCTTGTTCCAATGTTCGCCCGTCGTTCCAGCCTCCCCACCAACTGCCGTTGTAACTCATATAATCAACTTCGACGTAATACGGTGTTCCGAACACACCGTCCGCCAACATTTTTTTGAGCATCACTAACAACGGATTCCAACGAAGAACAAAACTCACTACCGTTTTCACTCCATTTTTTTTGACAACTTCACGCATTTTGTAAAGGTCATCTAAACGAGTTGCCGCCGGTTTTTCAATAACAATTTGTTTTCCGGCTTGGGCAATTTGAAGAACATTTTCGCAGTGAAGATGTTGCGGCGTACAAACCGAAACAATTTCCACGTCCGAATGACAAAGTGCTTTGCTCAAGTCAGTATAAATTCCGACGTTATCCAACCCCATCTCTTTTGCCAACAGCGCAGCGCGACTTTCGGAAACATCGTTAATGGCAACGATTTGACAATCCGAACGTTTACCATAAGCAGCGGCGTGCTGCCGGGCAACCCAACCGGCTCCGTTAATTAAAATTCCGTACATCGTAAGTTCGCTAGAGTTTCAACAACTCCAGCAATTTACTCTCAATTTTGTTCCGTGTCAATCGGCGGCGGGCGGAAATTCTTTGATAAATTCGAGAATACCGAATTGTTCCAGGATATGGCGGTGTTATGCATCTTTGGAATCCAACCGAGAAAAACGTTGGGGCTGTAACGCACTAATCTCTATCTCCACCGCATTCAGCCAACCGCCGTGCTTCGGCGAATGTATCGCTGTCGCTTCGCATAAGCCCGTGCCTTGTCCGGCGCAAACGTTCCCTACAACGAACTAATTGTGTGTCCAATTTATCGCACACCAAAACAACGGCATCTGCATCTGGAAATCAATATCTAAAAGATACGCTATTTCCTCTGCCCAATCTTTCTTCGTCCGACGGGCACGCACCGACACCCACGCCAATTCTGCAACGGCTGAAAAAACATCAAGTGCGCCGCCGTGCCGTTACGAATATATTGATAATCGCAACGATAGTTTTTGCCCGGCTTCATTGCAGCAGGAAATTTCTCTTCACCAATCAACTCCGGCGGCGACCATTACTTCCTGTCTGTTGAAGGCTAACTGCTTGACCCGAACGGAACGAAAACCTAATTTTCTAATACGTTCTGTGTACTGCGGTATATTCGCAACGAGGTTCCAATGAATCAATTTGAGTGTAAAAACAGCCCCCTTGAATCGGTTTCCCGTCAACGGTACGATTTCTTCGAGAACGTCCAGCATATAATTCGGAGCCGTGTTCAAATCACCGAAAATGTAATCTGCATCGCCGAAAAGCGAACGTTTAGTTTCTCTTACCCGCTTGCGGATGTGCGTAAATTTCGGATGTTTTAGCACCGATGCGTGCATTTCTCCCGGGTCAATACCGAACACAGCCGCCTTGCGGGACAAGAGTACCTGTGAACACCCGCCGGGCGATGAACCGATGTCAATACAAAGCGAGTCCCTGTTGATGTTAAATCCAGACCATCGCAAACCTTCCTCAAACTTCAGCCACGCCCGCGAGGCGGCATCGGCAGGCAGTTGAATCGCTGCAACGCCGCCTGCGAATAAACTTTGCAGCGGCGAATCGCCGGTAATCCGATGAACGCCGGCAAGGAACTGTTGCTTATCGACTTCGAGAACATCCAGAACGTTTTCACCGGATATTGCTGGCTGCTTTGCATCCGCAGCCTTTTTTCCGAGTAATTTCGGCATCGGACAATACCGGACGATTTTCCGGTGCCGCTCGATTAAACCGGCGGTTAAACCGGGTTCAAAACCTTTTTCTCCCGGCGGAAAAGGTTCACGTCGAAAACAGTGGATGCGGTTGATAAATAAATGCCGTTCGGCAACAAGTTTCCAAAGGGTATCGGTGAGTAACTCATCGCTGCCAGCTGTGATTTTACCGAGTGATTCGGCACAGGTTCTTGCGAGAACGGACGTTTCCAGCAAAACATCGGCACTGACACCGCCGTCGGTCTTAAAAGAGACGAAACCTGGTCGGGCGAAAGCGGCGTGCCAATCAGGAAAAAACCGTTTGACTTCGTTTTTGAAAGCGTTTTCCGCTCCCGCCTGACAGACTGAAAAAAGAAACATAGAATTATGAACTGCGGATACCCGCCTTTTATACTGCTGCCTATTGAAAATTGGTCTTGCATAATTTTAGGCGGGATGTTAGATTATTGCAAGTTAGGGCAAGAGAAAATTTTTTGATTTACGATGATGGACGATTATTGTTTGAGTTCGGCGGAGCGTGCTGTACTTAGAAGATGTCACCGCACGACAAGCGGCAGGCTTACCGCGTCAACGCCGTTTTCTTGCCCGGAAGCGGCTGGTCGCCGTCCGATTTTAACGACATCGGCGAGGAGAATCGAGTTGTACCCAACGAGACAACGCTGGAAGTCAAAGACGGCAAAGTTTCGCTGCCGGCACACTCGCTCGTGATTTGGTAGTGTTGTAAATTTATTGAAATGAACGCTAACATACAGGAAAATAAGGGACTTCTACGACTCAATCAATAAATTCCTGACACAACCCGTGATTTTGGAGTTATAGCGTACTGCGGCACTAAAAAAAGGTGAGTTGGCGAGGGGCGTTTTCATTCGGATTTAACAATTTGCCGACGTAATTTTCCATCTTTTCAAACTGACGATCCGTCAATGTCAAGACTCGTACCTGACCATGCTCCGGTAACGCTTTGCGGATAGTCCGACGGTGTTTTTGTGCCAACTCCTCGCTGCCGCAAAAACGGACGTACACCGAAAATTGGATCATCGAAAAGCCAAGTTCCAAGAGCGATTTTCTGAAGCCCGCATAGATTTTGCGCTCTTTTTTCGTCTTGACCGGTAGATCGAACATCGCTATCAGCCACATTGATTTATATCCTGAAAATGCGTATTCTTGTTTCGGCATAAGGTTATATTATACCGAAGCCTATTGAAAAATAGCCTCACCAACACGTTAGCAGCCCAGCGAGGCTGCGGTTTGAGTGAAGGCGATAGCCAAATGCCTGACCGGCTACGGTCTAAAACGGTTTTTCTTCTTCAATCACTTCAAACGAATCCGGTATCGAAAGTTCTTTTCTTTCCTTTCCGAAAAACTGAACCAACGAGGTAACAATATGGGTTGCACACTCAAAAAGCGTTTGCAGTTCATTGTTGAGAGAAAATCGACCCAAAAGAGGAGCAATTAATTCTGTTTTCGCTTCCGATGTGAGCGTTTCACTCAAGTTTGGCTTTTCTGCTTGCGAGCGGACAATTCGATCCACGAGAGGACGAAACGGCTCCATCAAATCATCTGCCAAGCAATACGCATTATATTGGTTGTGATGGTGCAGACCGATTGCCGGATGAAAGCCGCTTGCGCAGACGGCTCTTGCGACGATTCCCCGAAGCACTCCGTAACCGAAATTGAGCCGCAAATTGAT
>JAITOZ010000291.1 GCA_031289675.1 Planctomycetaceae bacterium | reverse complement strand
GATTGACCGAATTTCGATTAACACCGGCGAGTTCTGCCGCCGTTCGGGCTGTTACGCCAGCAACAAAAAACTCGAGCAACTTTTGTGACTGTCCCAAAGAGAGACGAGAACCCTTGATTGTCATATCCTAAAGCATATTACACCCTCCTGTGCTAGACAAGTATCTATGCCAGCCCCAAAATTAATTCGTGTTTTATTCGTACATTCGTGCCGCTTGTACCTGTCCTGTAAGGAGGCTGGGGAAAGGTTATGAGCGGCTGTCCGTAATCCGTTTGTCAAAATACGCCGCCGCTTTCGGAGAGTTGACAAACGCCTGAACCTCTGGGTCGAAATTCACCTTTTCGCCGGTACGCACCGCTATGTGTCCCAGTAACAAACTCGATGTTACGCAATGTCCAACGATTGCCGGCTCCAGCGTTTCTTTATTATTCAACACCGAATCGACAAAGTCTTCCTTTTCGCTGCGCAGCGGAAAATGAATCTCATCGGAACCGATTTTTTCGTCCAATAACGATGCCGGCTCTGCCTGAATACCGCCGGGAACATCCTTCGACCAATCAAACGATACCGACAGCGTTCCCTTCTCACCCTCGATACGGTAAAACGGCTTGCCGGTTTTGTACGTTATTTGCAGACCGTTCTTGTAATCATCATTCTTGTAACGGTAATTTATGCTGAATTGCAAAAGAACGTTCCAAAAACTGTCCGCATCAGGATACTGACCTGTTCCTTCAATTTCCTCCGGGAACGTCCGGTCAAGTCCCAAAGCCCATAATGCCCCGTTGAGCAGATGCGTTCCCCAATTTGTTACCATTCCGTCGCAGTAATACAGATGCCGCATCCAGCCGGAACGTTCGCTGATGTTATGCGGCGTATGAACCCGCTTCAAGGTATAAAATGCCTTCGGGGCATTTCCCTGCCAGCGTCCGTAATCGAGTTCCGGCGGCACCGGCATCTCCTTTTGCGGCGGACAAGAGACATCCGTATCCGGCACACAAACGAGAACGCTTTTTATGTCTCCGAGCCTGCCGTTGCGAACCAGTTCGGCAGCCCGATGTGCGCCCTTACCGCTGCGGAATTCGCTGTCCACACGAAAAATACGTTTCGTTTCGGCGGCAGTGCTGACGAGTTGCTGCCCTTCGGCAATCGTGCGGATAATCGGCTTTTCAAGAGCAACGTGTTTGCCTGCTTTCATTGCCTCAACGGCTTGCTGCGTGTGCCAGTGGTCAGGCGTGGAAATCATTACCGCATCAATGTCGCTGCGTTCGAGGAGTTCCTTGTAATCCGTGTACGTTTGAATTGCCGCCGGTTTGGTCAGCGAAACGCTTTTTTCGTAAATTTCAGCAACCTTCTTTTTAGATTCTTCGAGCCGCCATAAATCAACATCACACAGCGCAACGACCTGTGTCCGTTTATTACGGACGAAACCGGGAATGTTCTGGTGATAACATTGCCGACCGGTGCCGATAAGTCCCATCACCAGTTTATCGTTCGGCATCGTTTGACCGTGTGCTGTTACACAAACCGCTGCGGCGGGAACGATAAACGGAATCGGCACAGCAGAACGTAAAAAAGAGCGGCGGGATGTTTTTGTAGTCATACCCGCCATTAAATCCATTCGGGAGTTTTTTGTCAAGAGCCTCAAGAGTTTTCGGAATGTTTCAAAAAATCGAGAAATCTTGTTATCGCTGCTGCCGAAAATCCCTATAATCTGGTAGAATGATTCAACTCTTTCATCAGAAAGCCGTCAATGGACGAACAAGCAACTCAAAAATGTTGTCCGAAATGCGGTAAAGCCGTTACAAGCGATGCCGCCGAAGGACTTTGCGCCGCTTGTCTCTTGATGCTTGCCGCCGGCGGAACTCATTCCGGCGAAGCCGCTCCGCCAAGCATTGAAACCGTCGCCGCCGCATTTCCGCAACTCGAAATTATCGGACTTATCGGACACGGCGGTATGGGAACCGTCTTCAAAGCAAAACAGCCGAAATTGAACCGATACGTCGCCCTAAAAATCCTTTCCGAACAACTGTCGCATCACGAACATTTTGCCGACAGATTCCTTCGGGAAGCACAACTCCTCGCCAAATTAAACCATCCGAACATTGTTGCTGTTCACGATTTCGGCAGCACCGGCGGTTTTTACTATCTGACGATGGAATTCGTTGACGGAGTGAATCTCCGCGAAGCAATGCGGGAGGCAAAATTCACCCCGCAGCAAACCCTCCCGATAGTTCAGAAAATCTGCGAAGCATTGCAGTTTGCTCACGAAGAAGGCATATTACATCGGGACATCAAGCCGGAAAACATTTTGCTCGATACCAAAGGGCGTGTCAAAATTGCCGACTTCGGCATCGGACTCTTCAAAGAGACCGAAATGTCTGGAAATCCCGACCGGCTGACACAGACCGGTCAGGTTTTGGGAACGCCGAACTATATGGCACCGGAACAGATTGAAACTCCCAATGCGGTTGACCACCGTGCCGATATTTATTCGCTCGGTGTCGTGTTTTACGAACTGTTAACCGGTGAACTGCCGCTCGGACGCTTCCCGCTGCCGAGTGAAAAAACGCCGGCAGCGTCCGCTCTTGATGATGTCGTCATCAAGGCATTGAAAAAGAACCGGGAAGAACGTCAACAATCCGCCGAAGAACTCAAAACAGAAATCGAAACAGCGGCGAAAGACAAAGCGGAACCGTATCAGAGGAAACCGTACTACGTACCGGCGGCAAATGCCCCCGCGGCAATACCGAAACAGACACCGCCGAAACGGACGTGGCGCAGACGGTCCTTTGAGTTTGCAGCGTGTGTGTTTTTTGCTGTCGTTGCGGTTATACTGCTGAATAAAATTGTCTTTCCGTCTCTACAAAATCTGCACCATACTTTAAGGGGAGGTAACAATATGAACGGACAACACGCGGACACCGTTTCATTAGGGGTGATTAGTATCATGATACTGATGATGCTGGCAATTGTCGTCGTCGGCATCGTGCTTATCGTTTATTTTGCGACCCGTTCAAGGCGGCAGCCGCAGAGTATCGGTGCGCCGGTGTTTCCGCAGTTTTGTACGCACTGCGGCAACAGACTGCCGGAACAAATGGGCGGCAGGCAAGTGTACGCCTGCCCTCAATGCGGTTTTTCCCCGCGTACCAAACGGAATTTCTGCTATCATTGCGGCATTGCAACGAACCCGGAGCAAATTATGTGTGTACAATGCGGTTCACCGCTGGCACAATCGCCGCTGGGCTTGACGATGTCATTGAATGGAGGCAAGAATAAAATCATTGCCGGTTTGCTGGCAATTCTTCTCGGCTGGCTCGGCGTTCACAAGTTTTACCTGGAAAGTTGGGGCTGGGGAATCGTGTACGTTATGTTTTCGTGGACGGGCATACCGTGCATTGTCGGTATCATCGAAGGGATTATTTATCTCCTGACAGATGATTATTCGTTCGATATACGTTACAATCAAACCTCGCCGGGTGCATTTCGCTGGTAATCAGATGTCCGGTTTTCACACGACACATTGGACGGCGGTATTGGCGGCAAAGGAGCCGGGAGCGGAAGGATTACAGCAAGCCCGGCTGCTTTGCGAAACGTATTATCAGCCGGTTTTGAATTTTATCCGCCGTACTGTTACTATCAGTCCTTTTCAATATGGTTCGCAGGATGCCGGTGACCTGACGCACGGCTTTTTTATTCGGGTGATGCAGGGAAAAGAGTTCAGGCATTTGGAGAGAAATCACGGACGTTTTCGTTCGTATTTGCTTGGAGCGGTTAAGTATTTTCTTGCGGATGTTCGGGAAAAGGCATCGGCGCAAAGGCGGGGCGGTAAGGGACAGTTGGTTTCGCCTTCTTTGCTTCCTGAAACGGACATTGCGTCCGCGGCGGAGAGTGATGCCCGTTTTGACAAAGATTGGGCGGAGTCGCTTGTTTCACGTGCGGTCAATGAGTTGCGTCTTGAGGCAGACCGCAGCGGTACGGGCAGACAATTTGACGTATTGCGTCATTGGCTTGTGGGCGATTCGAAGGAGTCGAGCCGGGAAGAATCGGCAGCCGTTTTAGGGATAACGAAGGAGTATTTTAAGGTGCAGGTATCCCGTTTGCGTAAGAAGTTCCGCTTATTGGTTCACCGTGAAATAGCGGCAACGGTCGATTCCGAATCCAACATCTCCGCCGAACTCGATTATCTGATACAGGTATTGCGGCAGGTCTGCCCGCCGCAAAAATTTTTTCCATAATTTCTTCTTGCAACGTTTGATAAAAGAGGTTAAAATGGGGGCAACGATAGTTTTCTGTTTTCTCTACTTAACCAAACTAATACCACCGGAGACTTTATGGCATTGAGGAGGTATGAACCGCCGAAAGTAAAAAAAGACAAACAACGAATCAACGAGATGATTCGTGTTCCGCA
>JAITOZ010000258.1 GCA_031289675.1 Planctomycetaceae bacterium | reverse complement strand
TCAATGGTTGCAAGTCAGATAAGTTTGTGATACACTTAAAGGAAACGGAATTCCGCTTCAACCATCGAAAAGAAAACCTTGCCAAAATTATAAAAAAAACTTATGAAAAAATAACTCTTCAACTTGTCAAGCCCCAAAAATAAAAAGGTTGTTCAGCGGCGAGTGATTTGTTGCGAGTGGCGGATTTTCGCTGCCGTATGTACCCGCCGCATATCCTTGCAACTCGTTACTGCATAACCATTCATCTCCTTTGGCATAACAAACTTATACCGGATTCAGGATAACCCCGATGAATACAACGAATACCTTTTTTGACATTATTCGCCGCGAGGAACAGTTATTGGAGCGGCTGCTTTATATTTCGCGGCGGCAGTTAGAGATTGTGCGCAACGGTAATATGACGGTATTACTTCAACATCTCGGACAGCGGCAGCAACTCTGGAACGAGTTTGAATTGCTTGAGGAGCAAATGCAGCCTCACAAAGAAGTTGCGCCGGAACAGCGGGTTTGGAAAGACGGAGCGGAACGGCAAACGGCGGAGCAGTCTTTGGAACGCTGCAAAGTGATGCTCGCAGAAATTCTTGTGACTGACAATACCAGTTTAGATGAAACGTTTGCGCAAAAAACGGAAACGGAATTGCAACTCAAACGAATCCAAAGAGCCAAAAATGTTGTTCCGGCTTATGCCAAACACAGCAAATTGGCAAGTAACGGAAAATGATATAGGAAACATCTACAAACCTTTCTGGTTTTATAGCCTCTATTGCATTGTCATTCTTTTGCAAAGATTGAAAGAGATTTGTGGTCGGAACGTCGTGCCGGATGCGCAAGGAAAGGTCAAGCACTAAAAACTCCTGATAATAGGGAATAGACCGGTTATGGCGGCTGGCGAATGAAAAAAAGACGTTTTATAAACGAAATTTTTTTACCCTATCGCTATAAATACCGCATAATACCTGTACACCCCGATTTATCTAACCGGTAAAATTGTATGGAAAGTAAAATTACCTAACAGGTATTTTCGTGATATTACGTTGTTGAATCCCTAGCGGCTTGCCGATAGAAAAGATATGACAGGTATTCAGAGCAGCATCGGACTTATCTCCGGCATAGATTACACTTCCCTCGTCGATCAGCTAATCCAAATTGACAGCATTCCTGTGACAAATTTGGCATCTCGGACTGAACTGCTCACAGCCGAAGAGGCTGCGCTTACATCTCTACTGTCGAAGTTCCTGCTTTCCAGTTATATGATAGGAGCGTTGAACAGTCTGGCTCCCTTTCAACGCTGCGATGTCAGCAGCAGCAATCCTGCCGTTCTTGCCGCAGTGAAAAACACAACAAGCGGAACCCCCGTTCAAGGGACGCACACTTTCACGCCGATTCAGTTGGCGGCAGCGCAGCAAACGATAGCCCAAGGCGTTGTCAGCAGCACCGATGCGCTCGGCAAGACCGGCACAATTACGGTCGGAAAAGGCTGGAGCCTTGATAACGCCGTTGAACTCAAAGACCTCAACGGCGGCAGCGGTGTCAGCAAAGGCTCGATACGAATCACCGACGGCAGCGGTACACGGGCAACGATTGACCTGCGTAAAGCGGTTACGATGCAGGATGTTGTTGATGCAATCAATAGTACCGATTCGATTGATGTCTATGCAGAACTCGTTGAAGACCATCTTGTTCTGACCGATTCTTCCGGCGGCGATGTATCGAAGTTTTTGGTTCAGGAAGTATCCGGCGGTTCAACGGCGGCTTCGCTCGGAATTGCCAATCTGTGCGCTGATGATGAAGGAGTTGCCGTAGGAACATCGCTTTACCGGCTCGGCGAAAATATGCCGTTATCAATGCTCAACGACGGCAACGGCGTGGTCTTTGACGATATTTGGGCAGACATCGTTGTCCAATGCCGGGACGGCTCGACCGTGAATATTGACTTTTTCAAACGTTCCACAACGGCGGAAATTGCTGCCGGTGCGCCGGAACTTTATAAAGAAACGACCGTCGGCGATTTAATCAAGACAATCAATGACTCGCTGGATACCGGCGGTGTCGGCGGAAAGGTTCACGCAAAAATCAGCGATGACGGCAAAAGTCTCGTTATCGAAGATACAACACAGGGGACATCTTTTACAACGTTGTCGCAAGTTTCAACCAATCCGGTTTTCAAAACGCTCGGTCTCATCAGCGGCGATTACACCGGTTCGCCGGTCCATCTTTTTTCCGGTCTTGCCCGAAACGGTCCTGCGGAACTCCAAATCAGCGACAAGGCAGGCAACACGGCGGTCATTTCCTTTACCCAAACGGAACTGGACACGATAGCAAGCGGCGGAATGTCTGCCGCTGTCTCGGCGTTAAACAGCAAAATAGCAGCAAGCGGTGTGAATATCAAGGTACAACTCAATAACGATTACACCGGTTTCGACATCGTGGATCAATCCGGCGGGACAGGAGGGACGCTTTGGATAGGCGATAATAACGGTACCGGTTTGGCAGCAAAACTTGGTTTGACCAACTACGCAGCGGCGGATGCGGTTGCCGCTCTTGCCGGTGTCGATCCGGGGGCGATGCGATTCACTGACCGTTTCGGTGCGTCCGCTGTTATCGACATTTCACAAACGGAACTCGATGACCTCACTGACGTAAACAGCATTGTTGATTTATTCAATGCCAAATTGACGGCAACCGGTATCGGGGTTGCCTGCGAAGCCAATGATACCGGCGACGGCGTAAAGTTTGTTGATACGACCGGTTTGACAGACATCCTTTCGGCTCTTGCCGGAGTGGAACCGGGGCAAATCGAATTTACCGACCGAACCGGCTACTCAGCAGTCATCGACATTTCGCAGGAGGAACTCGATGCGCTTACGTCAATAAGCGATTTACGAGACCTGTTTAACAACAAACTCTCCGACAGAGGTTTGTTCATTAACTGCCAACTCGATACGAGCGGCGGCGGAATTAAGTTTACGGACACTTCCGGCTATAATACAAGTAATCTGAAAATTGAGCAGGTAGGAACGGTCATCAATCCTGCCGATTCGCTGACCGAACGTTTGGGCATTGCAGCGGATGTTGCAGCGGATGAAATCGCCGGACAGACCGGCTATGCCGTGAGCAATTTGAAAATTGAATGGAATGGAGCAAGTTCAGGAACAGGCGAAATAATTAATTCGATTACGTACCGCTTAGGCATCTCCGCTAATGTGAACGGCGATGAAGTCAATGGTTATGCGTTCGATTCGATGCTGCACGGCGAAGCGGTTAATCCGGGGGCATTGGAAACCCGGCATTTAATCGGCAATCTGGATTCCGTGTTAATGTCAACGCTCAACGGAGGCAACGGTTTATCCAAAGCAACGGCTGGAACGATTGAAGTCCAGGACCGGGCAGGGAATACTGCGGAACTGAATTTTACGCAGGCAGAATTGGACTCGATTCAAACGCTGAACGATGCCGTGCAGATGTTGAACACAAAGTTAAGCGATGCGGGAATCGGCATTACCGTTAAAATCAGCGAATCGAACACGGGACTGCAACTCGTTGACACAACCGGCAGTTTTTCGCATAACCTCAAATTTAATGATAAAGAAGTAACGGTAACGAACGGAGACGGCACGACGGCAACGCATAATCCGAAGATAGCGGCTTCCTTCGGATTTGGAACGTCCGGCAGTGTCGATGCGGCATCTTCGGCAGTCAATGGAAGTTCTTTGCAGCGGCAAATCGTTTCGTATGATACGAAACTTTCCGATTTGAACAACGGCAAGGGGGTCACTTTGACCGGCGGAAGAATTTTAATTACCGATAGTGCCGGCAATACGGCGACATTGGTGATTGATGCCGCTAAACATCAAACGGTCGGCGACATCATTAAGGCAATCAATACGTCAAGCAGCAGCCTGAAAGTGACTGCGAAGATAAACGATACCGGCGACGGAATTATGCTCGAAGAATTTGCCGGAGGTGCCGGCAGTTTTTCCGTTATTGATGCCGATAGTGTGTCAAAGTTTGCGAGCGAATTGAAAATTGCCGGCAGCGTTGCACAAGCGGATAAAGGCGAAGACGGACGGATGCGCATTGACGCCAGGCAATCTTACACCGTTGATGTTGAGGCGACCGATTCGCTGGACACTATCCGGCAAAAACTGAACGCCTTGAACGCCGGTTTTTCGGCAACGATTGTCCAGGACGGTTCGAGCAATCCGTACCGTTTGGCTATCAGCGGAAAGACGACCGGTGCAGCAGGAGCGTTCAGCATTGACCTTTCGGTTCTCGGTTTGACAACCGAAAATATGTCCGAAGCGCAGGATGCGCTGCTTGTGTACGGCGATATTAACTCCAATGCAGGATTAGTGTTGCATTCCAGCACGAACGCGTTTAAGGGCATTATTGACGGTATCGACCTGACGGTAACCGGCATATCAACATCGCCTGTTACAGTAACAAGTGCGGATTCCAGTGTCGACGTGAAGGCGGCACTGGACGCATTTGTAACCAATTACAACGCATTCAGGACGGAGTTAAACACCGTCACTTATTATTCCGTTGCAGAAAATGCGGGGAATATTTTATACAACAGCCCTGTTGCGAGGGCTTTCGACAAAGCAGTCAGTGATGCTCTCTTAAAGCGGGTGTACGGGATAGCGGGTATTACATCGCTTGCTGATATCGGTATTACGATACGGTCGAATGTCGATGATGAATCGATAAACGCGTCAACGAATACGCTGACATTCGATACGGCAAAGTTCGATGCGCTATGGGAGACGAATAAAGAGGGAATACAGGCATTTTTCTTTCAGGAACGGACAACACTTGACGCGGACGGCGCAGAAACGACAATAAAGACCGGCTGGGCGCAGAGTTTTGCTGATTCTGTCGACTCGATAATAAACTCTGACCACGGCAAGGTGGCAAGCCGGCTGGAAGTATTAAGCATTCAGATTGACGCTAATGCAGAACGCACCGATTTTCTGAATGCACGTTTGGAAGTGAAAAGGCAGATGATGCTCAACAAGTTTTACGCAATGGAGCAGGCGATGGCAAAAATGTCGACAGCGATGACTACGGTAAGCGGTATTGCATCGGCTTGGTCAGCGAATACTGTATCATAAACTAGAGTATAAAATCCCGCCGTACGTGCAGTGTAACCGTACAGCGTTTCCTGATATAATTCAACGTTACGTTTTATCGAAAGCCTCAATGCAGAATCGCGCACGTCAAAATTACGTTCTTGCCGAAGTGCAAACGGCAACACCGCAAAAATTGCAACTGCTGCTTGTGGAGGCGGCTATTAAAAACATACACCGAACCAAAGCGGCTTGGGAACAGGAAAAATTCGATGTCGGTTTTGAAACGCTGTCGAAAGCCCAAGATATTGTTGCCGAGATTTTATCATCGCTCGATAGAAAGAATAATCCTGATTTGGCAGGTAAAATTGCATCAATTTATGTTTTTATTTTCCGCAGTATGTCTGAAGCGGGAATGACGCATAATCCGGTAAAATTAGATGATGCGCTGCGTATCTTAAATTCTGAACGGGAAACGTGGCGGCAGGTTTGCGAAAAATTCGGCTCGTCTCTTGCGTCAGTTGAATCAGTAACACCGGCTGCCGGTTCGCTGTCCGGTATTGGTTCAACTGCTGCCGGTGCAACGAAAACGGTAACGACTCAATCCGGTACGTTGAGTTTGTCTTCACCGTCAGCGGTATTAGTTCCGCAAAATGATGCGCCGCCGAAAACAATTAAAACGGCGGCGTACAAGACAGCAGCAGGCGGGGCAAGCAAAAGTTGGGATGTGTAATGTGTAGGCGTGTCGAAATGGCGAATGGAGAATTGATAATCGGGAACGGATATGGGATAATCAACGTTGAGGTTTCAGAATTGCAGCGGTAACGCTGCGGATATTACAGCCGTTGTCTATCGTCCGTTTTCCGTCAGAGTTCGGCAATTACACGATTCTTCGCCGTATCGGCGGCGGAGCGACGGCGGATGTCTATCTGGCGGAACAGCAGCCGCTGCGGCGGAAAGCGGCTCTCAAAATCCTGAAAAAACGTCTTGCCGATGACGAAATCAATGTCCAGCGTTTCATTCGGGAAGCACAGGCGATTGCCGCCCTGAATCATCCGAATCTTGTTCATATCTATCAAATCGACTGCCGGGACGGAAATTGGTATATTGCCCAGGAATTTGTCGAGGGAGAAAATCTGCATCAGCGGCTCTGCCGTATCGGTACCTTACCGATACCGGAGACAGTCGATATTTTGCGGTCGCTTTCGTCTGCACTCGATAAAGCGGCACACGTTGGTATCGTGCATCGGGACATTAAACCGGAAAATATCCTTCTGGGCAGCGGCGGCGACATAAAAATAACGGATTTCGGTTTAGCCCGGGTTGCTCAACAGACGTTTGATGTAACCGATGCCGCTCTGACGGAAATCGGAATGACGCTCGGTACGCCGCTGTATATGAGTCCCGAACAGGCACAGGGCAAGCCGCTCGACCACCGAAGCGATATGTATTCGCTGGGAATAACCGGTTACTACATCTTGACCGGTCAACTGCCGTTTCAGGGGGATACGCCACTTGCCGTAGCGATGCAGCACGTCCATAAAAAACCGAAGCCCGTCAGAGAATTACGTCCAGATGTGCCGGCAGCGTTAGCACAGATTGTCGAACGGATGATTGCCAAAAAGCCGGAAGAACGATATAAAACGTTCGCTGATATTGTTACAGAATTAGACAGCATCAAAACGAAGGGATTATCCGCAAAGAACAGCGAACGTTTTTCTCTAACAGACATTCGGAAGCGGATGTTTCATTTTCCTTTTGTCTTGGTTCCGTGTTTGTGTGTTATCGTTCTCGGTTTATCGCTTGGTTACGGGTATCGGTCTTTTCAAACGCCGCCGCTGCCTGTACCGGTAACAGAAGGCGTACCGAAGCGGCAAACGGTGGAGGAACAGTGGATTTACGCCTGTTTTGTGAACACGCCGGAGGCTTGGCAAAGTGTGATTGATTATTATCCCGATGAGGAATATCTTTGGGGCTTTAAGGCAAAGCGTCAACAGATACGTTACTATTTTTACAACAACGATTCAGTGAGTCCGCTGCCGCTGTTTCAAGAGTTTGCGGAATTGAGCGATACGGATATGGAAAATCAGCGGCTTGGTTTGGCGGGTTTGGCTTGGTGTTGTGCAGAAAATCAAACGGATATGAAGACGGCGGGCGAATTTTTGAATCGGGTGTATTCGACCGGCGTTTTGTATGACGACCCGCTTTTTCTCCAAATCCTTGATGCGGCGAGCAAAACCCTTAACCGCAAGAAAGAACATTCCGTCCGGCAGTAACCGGTCAAACAATATAACTTATTCCGTAATTTTGATTTTAAGCCGCGGATGCACCGAAGAAATGACGAATAATTGAGAAAAAAATCATTCGCTGAACGTTCGTGTATTCGCGGCAAAAGTTAGTGATGGAATATGTCTATACGTTTTTACTAAACAATCAAAGATGAAACGTGAAACGGCGTGGGATTTATTGAACGAGTACAACAAAGATGCTTTTCATCTTTATCACGCCCAAGTGATGGAAGGGGTGATGAAGTACTTTGCGCATCAGGAAGGTTTTGCTGACGAAGCCGAATTTTGGGGCATTGTCGGATTGCTCCACGACCTCGACTTTGAACTCTTTCCCGATGAACACTGTATCCGGCAGCAGCAGATTATGGCGGAACACGAGGTCGAACCGGCAATCATTCGGGCAGCGGCTTCACACGGCTGGATGCTTACGGTGGACATCAAACCGGAACATCGGATGGAGAAAATTCTCTATGCGGCAGACGAATTGACCGGTCTCATCGGTGCGGCGGCTTTGATACGTCCCTCCAAGAGTGTCCGTGATATGGAAGTCAAATCCATTGCCAAAAAATTTAAGACACCCGCCTTCGCTGCCGGCTGTTCCCGTGATGTCATCAAGCGAGGAGCCGAAATACTCGCTTGGACGCTTGACGAACTTTTTGCGAAAACGCTTGAAGCGATGAAAAATGTTGAAATTTGCAACGGCGGTGAGTAAACAAGAACGCTGCACAGCGTTTGCTGTTATTTTGCAGGCAATCGGCATTTTCCGATGTTTCGTCTATTTCACCATCCCCATCTCTATCAACTGAATCATCATATCGGTAACAAGTTCGCTGGTGTAGGGACTGTTCCTGCCGCGAGTAAAATCAAAGTTGCCTTTCCGCTCAAGCCACGGATCGCATATCGCCTCATAAACCGCTCCCTTATACGCTCCCTCTGTGAGTTGCGTAAAGAAAATGTTCTGCATCACCCTGTCCCGCAACTGCGCAAAGAGCGGATTTTGCGTTGCCTTAAACAATTTGTCCAAACACTGCACCTTGCGGTTTCCGTAACAATAAACCGAATACTGATTGTAATGCTGCTGCTCACTATGCGCACATTGCGTCGGCTTCGTAACCCAACTCAACTGCTTCGGACACCAAAACAACAACGCTAAATAAGCGTTCGCCGCTGCGTGTTCCAACGCATCTGCATCTTTCGTCCGCTCATACTTGTCAAGCCAATACTCTGCGACCGCATACAAACTGTCCTGCTCGAAATCTTCCGGCGGCAAATCAGGATGCATTCCCGTGTACCAAAAACGGTTTTCGACCTTCTCCCGCATAAACTTTTCCGCCTCACCCGCCTTCTTCAAATACAAATCATTGCCTGTTATCTTCGCAATAATCGGCAGAGCATCCATCGTCCGTCCGCTCACAACGCTTTGCGATTTGCCCGGCTTCCAAGAAACACCGTAAGTCGAATCGGAGTCGATATGCACGCATTGCGGGAAACCGCCGTCTTCGTTTTGCTGCTTCATACACCAATCAAGCGACTTCATCGCCGCAGCGTACCATTCTGTCTT
Organism: Planctomycetaceae bacterium; assembly: GCA_031289675.1. Lineage (GTDB taxonomy): Bacteria > Planctomycetota > Planctomycetia > Pirellulales > Thermoguttaceae > WRKP01. The sequence goes on along the minus strand of JAITOZ010000258.1, from coordinate 656 downwards.
ATCAATGCCTTCCTTCTCTTTCACCTTCTGCCACGTCTGCAAAATGTATCGGGCAGCCCAAACGTTGATATCGACTTTATAGCCGTTGTGTCCCCAATCCCAAGAGCAAAACTGTCCTGTCTTTTGTTCCGGTCTGCCGCCCCGGTCTTTGATGTTGTACGAGGTATGAAAAAACCCTTCAGGCGTTTGACCTTTGATGGTGAATTCAATCTGTTCAAATGCTCTGTCCCGCCAAACTTTATCGCCGTTGAGACAGTACGTTAAATACTCGTAATAAGCAATGTACGGATTATTACCGACATAAATAAACGGCGTACCGGCGTGATGTTCGTAACCTTTGCCGGCATTGTAAATCGGCATTGCTTTGCGTCCTTCAACGCTTAAATCAAATGCTTCCTGCGGTGTGCGGACTTGGAGCGGTTCGACTTTGTAATCGACTGCCTGCATCCAGTTTTTGACGATGTTGGTAATCGTTGTTGTGAACGTGCCGGTATCGTCGAGGAATAATTGTAACGGCACTTCATAATCAACGCACGCCGAAAGTTTTCCTGCGCAATGAAAGAAAATCGGCGGCATCTTTTTGTTATCGAAGAGGAACCGGGTATCGCCCGTCCACGATGTCGGATTCAGATAATCCGAGCGGCTGTCGATGGCGA
>JAITOZ010000202.1 GCA_031289675.1 Planctomycetaceae bacterium | reverse complement strand
TGGGAGCGTAGACACTCATCGCAGTATCATCCATAGGACGCACACCTGTCCATATGTTAGCCTTACGTAATGCCTTTAATTCTTCTGCAGAAATTACATCGGGGGCTTGCTGTAACGCTAGATAAATTGGAGAGCGATACTTTTGCGCCTAATTCTCCCGGCGGATTATCCTATTTCTTGGACGGCGCGACTGCCCATAATAACGGCAATTTCATAAACAGCATCCCGAAAAACGAATTGCTCGGCTATCTGAAACAACGGGATAAGAATAACGGCGTTGCGTCAATTTCCGCAACGCCTACAATATCATCACCATCTTCTTCGTCCGCCATACCTTCATTTTACCAACGCCGCAATCGCCCTTCGTATCAGACGGATCATTAGCCCCCCCCCCTCTTGCTTACGCCCTGCAAATCCCTACAATAAATTCCCGAACGAAAAGTGTTATAAATCTGTGAGAATAACTTAACCCTTGAAAGGAGGTGATGAAAATGACGAGAATACAGAAAACACTCTATGTTCTTGGATCCTTTTTGCTTTGGTCGCCTATATTCCTATTGTTCGCCTATATGGGAGCCGATATGGGTAGAATCGGGCCTATCACTGACATCGATGCTCAAATGGCGGCGGAGAAAAGAAAGAAGGCAGAGGAAGAAGAGAAAAGCAAAGACGATAATGCGAGTTAACGAAGACGGGAAAGACTTCTTTCCCGTTTTTTTTTTTTAGCGTCTTCCTGAAGCCCCCAATGCCTTTGCCGTCCTCTCCCAGTAAGTATCCCCTGGTTTGATTTCAAACGGGTCGTTTCTAATCTGATTCTGTCTTTCATTAAGTTTTGCATTAACTTTTCCTGCAAATTTAGCAGAGTCTTCCAGTGATTGTCGTTCTAAGTATTGCTGCGCGAGGAAAGACGGTGTCGGGTTTACGAATCTATGTATATATTGCTTATACGTGCGCGGACCCGCTAAATAATCGGCGACATAATCGTCCGGGTCGCTCGCAAAACGTTTCACATCGTCGACCGGATCCCGCAGCGGCTTCCAAAAAAGAGGTTCTATTATACTAGGTATTGTCATCGAGAACGCTTTGGCATATTTAGCGTATTGTATTGGACTAAAACTTTTCAATGCTTGCCAGAACGTTGGGGTTGCTGCTTTTGCGGCAGCGGGTCTTGGATCTGAATAAGAACCAAGTGTCACTAATCCGCGAAAGCCTCTGCCCAAACCGTTGCCGTCATACTCGCTGTGATTTTCAGGCACTAACGCTGCTTGTCCTTGATCCGAATAAATCGCCCGCAACGACTGAATGGCCTTTTCATTACCTTCTCTCGCTAATTTTGCCGTATCTTTCTGAAAATCTTTGTCGCTCATCAGGCGATGAATTTGGTAATTCGGAATATCCGTTCCCAAATTTTTGTTCCAGATAACACCGGTAGCCGTAGTCGCCGCGGCAGGATAAGCGATTCTTTTAATAACTGGAAACTTATCAAGGAGATCCAGGTAATTGGACAAGCGAGCGGCATTGGGTAGAGCCCACGCAGCCGACTGTGTAGCGACGAGATTCGGTAAGGTATTCTCACCCGTCAGCGGCATATCGGTTTGTTTTGCATTTTGAACGGCTCTATCAATCGCATCGGTAACTCGCCCGGAATCGATGTAATGATTTATCGTTTTCTCATCACGAACCAACGGCAAAAGCCATTTATCTTGCGGGTCAGCCAGATTGAGTATCGACCGCACATCGGTATCTACGTGCTTCGGCTTACTGGGTTCTACCTTGTACCGATTTTTATCCTGCTGAAGACGCAGCGAGGATATATCCGCACCAAATCCGTCTGCCGTCTTCACAGCCGACTGTTTCTTTTCAAGAAGCCGTGTCAGGGCATTTCGTAAGAACATATTGTTCACGTTCGGAAACTCTTCCTTACCTTTTCCGTTTGCATTGAACGTTGAGCGCAGCATATTGGCTTTCATCAGCGAATTCTGTTTCGTCGTTCCCGGCTGGCTCTGCACGTTCCTCATCAGGGCCGAGAGGGAATTGGGAACAGATGTCATCGCATTGCCGAAGTCCGCTTTCTTCGGCAGCCTCTTAATGCCCGCAATCAGATTCTTCATATCAGGCGAATTAGCAAGCATCCAATCCAAACCGCTTTCACTTTTTTTTAGCATAGCGTTGTCCGTATTCGTCAATGTTCATTTTACACGGACGTTCGGTATTGACCGCAGCAAGAGAAAACATTACTATCCGCCCGAAAAGCGTTATAAATCTGTGAAGAACACTTTAACCTTTGAAAGGAGAAAGAAAGATGGAAAAAGGGAAGAAAATAGGACTGTTTATTTTTCGTGTCATAATTGTTGTCGCGGCTATTGAATCTGTGCGAGCGTGCATTACTCTCAACCGCTGCATCGTTCATTGTTCACATCATCCGCTCATCTATTACGTGACGTGTGAACATACTATCCTAAATCCGGCGGGCATCCTCCTGCCGAAAGGAGAGGACGGAAATTTATACACGGCAGTAAAATGGTACTTCGTTTGGCAAAAATCGCCCTTACCAACCGAAGTACCTTGCGGCTGTCAAATACCGGTATCAAAAATTCGCAGAACGGGTTTGCCGCCTCGAACAAAAGAACCAAAGAATTTGGAGGAATGGATGGCTGAAGGGGCTGAAAGGATGGACGAACTGATGGCTGAAAGGATGGCTGAAAGGGCTGAAGAGGCGAAACGCCAACAAAGGCTGGATAGAGGAAATGACCCTCGCTGGAAAGACGCTAGGTGGTTAAACGTATTACATATACTTTCAGAAAAGTATGAATCATCGCAATGCGGATGTTGCGAGAGTAATTTTTAGCCGACGCTATTCAAACACAGCATTCTGCTCACCTTCTCGTAGCCCGCGAGATTGAGCATCATACCAATCTTTGGCGTTGTCAATACCCGTACGTATTTGTTTGTTCATCCGATACACTTCTCTGTTATTAGGAATGCGATTTCCCGAATCTACAAACGTAGCATCCTCCTTCGGTCTGTCGGAATATCGAGCGGGAGAGACGTTTATAGTAAGGGGATGTCCCTTCTCATCTTTAACATCATCCTCATCCAGATAATGCAGCAACGCTGTATGCACACCGCGTCCAACAGGTAACGTGGTATTCTCTATCGCCCTCATTTTTTGATTGTGAAGATTGAAAGCATTGACATCGACATCGGATTTGAATCGGTGGTCAACCGGTGCACCGTCGTCGACCATTTTGTTTCGATTAAGTGTCCCATCTATCAAAAAAGCGTCACGAATATCCGGCCACATAAACGGGTGTGCACTGTATGTACCGGGTTTGGGATTATGTCCCTCCAGTGCCTTGTATAGTCTATCCCCGTACATTTCGGCAAAGGATTCCGCCGACAGCGACTTAAGCGCTTTTACACGATGATAGTGTGCCGCGTCCCTACTCGGCAACTCATATCTCTTATCTAAGTTGGGATCGTTATTGTGTCCTAGTTCGTGATACAACGCCTCTAGCATAGCAGGAATATTATGCTCTCTTAATGTGATTTGGCTGGTAGTCGGTGTATTCGCATTCCGTTCATTGATTTTAGAAAGAATATCTTCCTCAGCATCTCCCCGTCTTCTCATTGAGGCAAGCTCATCACTCGATGGCACAGACCACTCCCACAAAGGTCTGCTACTACGCACCCCAGCAATACCACCGATTAGATTTGGTTCATGAATCTGTCCTTGCGGTCTATATCTCGCTGCCGCATTCAACGCTTTATATTCCGAAGTCGGTACGTTTTGAGCAGGCAAAAGCATTCTAGGTCTTGTGTCCGGCGGCAGAGGTTTTTTTCCATATCGAAAATCATCCAGATAATTCTCTAATTCCTTCTCATGAGCCGAAAGCGGAACGCTTATAGACGGTCGCGGAGTCTCCCCTTTATTCGGCAATCCCATTAAATGCGGATGCACTATTTCACGAGGAACCGGAATTGACTGCGAAACGCTGTACACCGGCGGAATCTTGACATTACGAAAACGAGGGTCATTGGATATATGGGCGGTAATATCTTCAGCCGTCTTCGCAGCCGACTGTTTTTTTTCAAGAAGCCGTGTCAGGGCATTTCGTAAGAACATATTGTTCACGTTCGGAAACTCTTCCTTACCTTTTCCGTTTGCATTGAACGTTGACCGCAGCATATTGGCTTTCATCAGCGAATTCTGTTTCGTCGTTCCCGGCTGGCTCTGCACGTTCCTCATCAGAGCCGAGAGGGAATTGGGGACAGATGTCATCGCATTGCCGAAGTCCGCTCGCTTCGGCAGCCTCTTAATGCCCGCAATCAGATTCTTCATATCAGGCGAATGGGCAAGCATCCAATCCAAACCGCCTTCACTTTTTTTTAGCATAGCGTTGTCCGTATTCGTCAATGTTCATTTTACCGATACCGTAATCGCCCTTCGGTATCAGACTTGTCATTTTGACGTTCGGCGATGCTGCCGGTACCATCCTTCGTACACGGACTATCGTCTCCGCTGTTTCTGACTCCGCATCGTCCGCCGCTATCTTGCGATAGCAAAAAAGCCGCCGTCTTGCGGCAGCGGTTCCGGTTTTCGGCAAGCAATGCGTTATATTTCAGCAACAAGTCAGATTTTTCCTTGTTGAGGTTCGTTAACGCCTCCTGTCCGTCTTTGCCCGTAAGGGATTTCAAGCCTTCCAGTTCGGACTTCAATTTTTCCTGTTGAAAAACAGCCCTAAATATCCTATGAAATTGAGGTTAAGACTATAAGACAGTATCAGCAAGGGCAGCAGGATGCTGCAATCAACCGTTCAGAGCCGTAATCGCAAAAATTGCGGAATGTCCGGCTCTTACGATGCCGGCTCTGACAAAGGCAAATAATTAAGTATGCCCATGCCCTAACAACTGACGTGTTCCACTTTCTCCACCGGCGGTTCGTCTTTCGCTCGCTTTACGTCTGCCTTGTAGTGCCGATTCAGATGCGCCTGCGAATCATCATCCACTTCACTCATCAGCAATCCCTTAAACACCAGTTGCTTCTTATCGCCGACCATCTTGACCTCCACCGACACCACCTCCTTGCCGTCAAACTCGCCCTTCAGCAATTCTTCCGACAACGGGTCTTCCACGCTCCCCTCAATGGCGCGGCGCAGCGGTCGCGCTCCGAAGTCCAGATTACTGCCCTTCTTAATCAACAACGCCTTCGCCTCGTGTGCCAAAAGTAACTTCAAGCCCTTTTCCAGGAGCCGCTCACGAACCTTTTTCAACTCCAAATCAATAACCGACTCGAGGTCGTTTTCTGTCAAGTGCCGGAACACGATAATATCATCGCATCTGCCGACAAATTCGGGACGGAATACCCGCTCAATCTGTTCGTGAACCCGCTCCTTCATACTTTCGTAAGACGCATCGTCCGACGGCTTTTGAAAACCGAAGGCGGCCTCATTTTTAATCGCCTCCGCACCGGCATTCGTTGTCATAATCAGAATCGCATTACGGAAATCGACATTGCGTCCGAAACTGTCCGTTAAGCGTCCCTCCTCCATAATTTGCAGGAGCATATTGAACACGTCGGGATGCGCTTTTTCAATTTCATCAAGCAGCACGACACTGTAAGGACGGCGGCGGACTTTCTCCGTCAACTGACCGCCTTCTTCGTATCCGACATATCCGGGAGGCGCACCGACCAAGCGGCTGACATTGTGCTTCTCCATATATTCGGACATATCAATTTGGATGAGCGCATCATCGCTGCCGAACATAAACTCGGTCAATGCCTTCGCTAACAACGTTTTGCCGACACCGGTCGGACCGGCAAAGATGAACGCACCGGTCGGACGTTTCGGGTCTTTCAAGCCGCTTCGGCTTCGCCGGACGGCTTTGGAAATAGCCTTTATCGCTTCTTCCTGACTGATAACCCGCTTATGCAGTTCGTCTTCCATCAGCATCAGACGTTTCGTATCTTCCGTTGTCATTTGCGTCAGCGGAATACCGGTCATTTTGGAAATAACTTCGGAAATAACCGCCTTATCGACAACACCGACGTGTTCTTTCATCTTTTCAACGGCTTCGCGTTTGCGGCGGGAGATACTCTCGATTTTGTCCCGCAGTATTAAAGCCGCCTCAAAGTTTTGGTCGCCGACCGCCAACTCTTTCTCTTTGAGCAGTCCGTTCAACTCCTCTTCGATTTCCTTCAATTCAGCGGGACTGGACATCGACTTGAGATGTATTCTCGCACCGGATTCGTCAATCACGTCAATCGCCTTATCCGGCAGACATCGGGCGGTAATGTACCGGTCAGAAAAATCCACCGCCGCTTGCAAAGCGTCATCGGTAATGCGGACGTGATGATGCTTTTCGTAGCGTTCGCGCAGCCCTTTGAGGATAGCGACCGCTTCCGTTTTGCTCGGCGGTTCAACCATTACCGTTTGAAAACGCCGGTCTAACGCCGAGTCTTTTTCGACATATTTGCGGTATTCATCAAGCGTTGTTGCGCCGATACATTGGATTTCGCCCCGGCTCAACGCCGGTTTCAGCACATTAGCGGCATCCATTGCACCTTCGGCACCGCCTGCCCCAACGAGAGTGTGCATTTCGTCAATAAAGAGGATAATCCGCCGATTACGCTTAATTTCAAGCATAACCGCCTTAATCCGTTCCTCAAATTGTCCGCGGTACTTTGTTCCGGCAACAAGCATTGCCAAATCAAGGGCAACGACGCGGTGATTGCGCAGAATTTCCGGCACACTGCCGTCAATAATCATTTGTGCCAATCCTTCGGCAATGGCGGTTTTTCCGACTCCCGCTTCACCAAGCAGGACGGGATTGTTTTTGGTGCGGCGGCTCAAAATCTGCATTGTCCGCTCAATTTCCTTTTCCCGTCCGATAACAGGGTCGAGTTTCTTCTGGCGGGCGAGTTCGGTCAAATCTCTGCCGAAACTGTCGAGAGCCGGCGTTTTTTTGTTGCCCCGCTTGTTTTTGTCATCAGCAGACGTGCTGCCGCTGTCTTCGCTGATTTCTTCTTCAAAACCGGTCGGGTCGATACCGTGTCCGAGCAAGTTAAGCACCTCACGGCGGACATCGTCCAGTTTAAGTCCTAAATTCATAAGGACTTGCGCCGCAACACCGTCCTGTTCACGCAGCAAGCCGAGCAAAAGATGTTCGGTTCCCACGTAATTATGATTGAGGTTCCGCGCTTCTTCCATCGAGTATTCGAGGACTTTTTTTGCGCGGGGTGTTTGCGGCAAACGTCCCATCGTAATCGTATCGGGGCCGCTTTTAACGACCTTTTCGACTTCGTGGCGGATTTTCCGCAAGTCAATGTCGAGATTTTTGAGAACATTGGCGGCAACACCGCTCCCCTCCTTGATGAGACCGAGAAGCAGGTGTTCTGTTCCGACATATTCGTGATTGAACCGTTGAGCCTCTTGATTGGCAAGTTGCATCACCTTTCTCGCCCGGTCGGTAAATCTTTCGTAAGGCATTTTTTAATTATAGGATTCGACTGTATAATATATCCCGATTACGCCATTATACATTATAAACGGACAATCGGCAAGGCTAAATAAGGCTAAATGCGATTCTATATTGAAACACTCGGCTGCCAGATGAACGTGTTAGACAGCGAATTGGCTGCCTCCGCCCTTATCCGCAGCGGCTTGACACCGGCAAAAGACAAGTTCGATGCTGACGTAATACTATTTAATACGTGCAGCGTCCGGCAGCACGCCGAAGATAAAGTCTATAGCGCACTCGGCAGATTGAAAGTTTGGAAAGACAAAAAACCGTGTTCTGTTCTCGGCGTTATCGGCTGTATGGCGCAAAAGGAACAGAAAAACATTTTTCATCGGGTTCCGTTCGTTGACTTTGTTCTCGGTCCCGGTTCGCTGGACGCTCTTGCCGAAACGGTACATCAATTACTTGATGAAAAAGTGTCTGGCAGCAGGCAAGCGAAAAAAATCGTTACCGCTTTAAACCGTAAAGGTTCCCTGCACAGCGATTTAGTAGAAAGTTACCGGCTCTATAATCCAGACCGGACACAAAATACGGCGGAAAGACAATCTAACAGGGAAACGGCACATCCGGCACTTATCCGTATTATGTTCGGCTGTAATCAATTTTGTTCGTACTGCATTGTCCCGTACGTGCGGGGACCGGAACAAAGCCGGATGCCGGAAGAAATCATCGCCGAAGTCCAGTCGCTCGTCCGGCAGGGGGTTAGTAAAATCACATTCATCGGACAAACAGTCAATTCGTATATTTATCGGGACGGCGGAAAAACAGTGAAACTTGCCGATTTGTTGTACGAAGCATCCAAAATAACCGGATTAGAGGAAATCGATTTTGTAACAGGATATCCGAAAGGTGTCGATGAGACGCTGCTGCAAGCCGTTCGGGATTTGCCGAAGGTGTTGAAACACTTTCACATACCGGCGCAAAGCGGGTCGGACAACGTTTTGAAGCGGATGAATCGGCATTACACAGCGGCAGAATATCGGGAATTGACGGACAGGATTTATTCGGTGATACCGAATTCCTCGCTGACGAGCGATTTTATCGTTGGCTTCTGCGGGGAAACGGATGAAGAATTTGAGAAAACGGTTGACTTGGTAAAATATTGCCGATTCCGTAATAGTTTTATTTTTAAGTACAGCGTCAGGGAAGGAACAAAATCGGCAGAGATTTACGAGGACGATGTTTCGGAAGCAGTCAAGAAGTACCGCAACAATCGGCTGTTGGAGGTACAAAAACAAGGGGCTTGTCAATCCTGACAGAACGGATACAATGAACGGAGTATAATCTGTTGACATAATAATCGGTGATGTTTTACCCGGTGGTGTAATTGGCAACACAAGGGATTTTGGTTCCCTCGTCCAAGGTTCGAGTCCTTGCCGGGTAATAGTGAGCGGTGTGTCATACGTTTGGAGTGTATTTGTGTTTAGTTTCGGCGGGCAAAGTAAAGTCCCTACACGGGTATTCGTAGCCGTGTGAATTGGAAAAAAACGGATTAGGCTTTATCGGTAGATGTGCCTTAACTTGGTATCTTTCACTCTTTTCGTAAATTATACAATTCCACAACAGGAAACAGTTATGAAATTCGCCATAAACAAAGTAGATATGATGAAAAACACGGTCTTCTTTTTTACTGCCGCTTTCCTTTGCATATTCGTTGCCGAAACGTTTGCGCAAGGCGATGCAGCCGATTCTTCTGCGAAGACGCAAACTTCACAGGAAAAAAAACAAGCCCCGCAGGGAAAAGATTCCCGGCGAAAACAGGAAAACCTCAAAAATCCGTTTTTTCGGTCATCTTTGGAGTTCCTCAAAAATCCGGTGTCCGCTGCCGATTCCGAAGCACAAACTGAAGGTGAAATGAAACCTTACGAGGAAACAATTCCGGGCAGCGACCAGAAGTTCAAGATGATTCCCATCAAAGGCGGCAAGTTCACGATAGGCTCTCCTGAAAGCGAGGAAGGACGAGGCAAAGATGAGAGTCCGCAGCGCGAAGTAACCATCGAGCCGTTTTGGATGGAAGAACACGAAACGGCGTGGAAAGAGTTTGAACAGTTTGCCCTGAAAATTCTGCGGGAGAAGCGGTCAAAACTGACCGCTTCTGCAACGGAGCGGGAAAAGACAGCCGATGCGCTGGCAGCCCCGACAGCACCTTACGATATTTCGTCTATCAGCCACGATAATGCAGGCAAAGCCGGTTATCCTGCCAGCGGTATGACGCTTTATTGCGCCCAACTTTACTGTAAGTGGCTGACGATGGTAACGGGACGTTATTACCGTCTTCCGACGGAGGCTGAATGGGAATATGCCTGCCGGGCGGGAACAAAAACGGCTTACTCTTTCGGCGGCGATGCGGAGCAACTCGGCGATTATGCTTGGTGGTATGACAACAGCGACGGTGCTTCGCATAAGGTAAAAACAAAAAAGCCGAACGCTTGGGGGCTTTACGATATGCACGGTAATTTGTCAGAATGGGTGTTGGAACAGTATGATGTAAAAACTTACGCGAACCGCAAGGGCAGCAGTGCGGCACCGGTCAAGAAACCTGCCGGCGAAGGTTTCGGTCAGACGGCACGCGGCGGAAACTGCGAAGACGATGAGGCAGTGAACCTGCGGTCGGCAAAGCGGCTGCAATCGGTTGCGGACTGGAAAAAGCAAGACCCGCAGTATCCGCAATCTATTTGGTGGGTTACTGATGCGGCTTATGTCGGTTTTCGGGTTGTGCGTCCTCTTCAGCCGCCGAAGACGCAGGAAGAGGAAAAACAATACGACCCCGACCCGATGATTTGGGTGGAATATTCCGAGCTGAACCAGCGGGATTAGCGGCGGAGCAGGGGAGAGGGAATTGATAATTAAGAATAGATAACGGATAATGGGCGAAATCGTTCCTGTAAGGGCGATACAGTTGCGAAACAAACCCTGATGTTCACCTTTATCCGTACCTGGCAACTTGCTGCTAAAAGTCTGCTGCTGCATCCAATGCGGTCACTGTTGACCGTACTCGGCATATTCATCGGTGTTGCCAGCGTTATCTGGCTGATGGCTATCGGAGAAGGTATCAGTATCAAAGCACAGGAACAAATCGAAAGTCTTGGCGCGAATAATATCATCGTCCGAACAATTAAGCCCGCCAATCCCGAAATGTCAACAATGCGGCGGCGGTCAATTCCCACTTTCGGCATCAAACGCGAAGATTACGAACGCATCCTCGCAACCGTTCCGACTATCATCAATTCAATGCCTGTGCGGGAAATCCGGCGGACTTTCGCTGCCGGTCCGATTCAGACGGACGGCAGACTCGTCGGAACAACGCCGATTTATGCCGAACTGTCGCAAATCGAAATTGACCGGGGGACTTTTCTTTCCGATATTGACCAGCGGGAAGCATTGCCGCATTGCGTCTTATCTGCGTCCATTGCCGAAAAATTGTTTCCGAATTCCGACCCGATGGGTAAGACGGTGCGGATACAAGGCAACGTCAACGACACCGGTTTTCCGTATAAAGTCATCGGCGTAGCGAAACCGCGCGGGGCAACGGGTGCTGTCGGCGGTTCATTTTCCGCTCAGGACTTTACCAACGATGTGTATGTTCCGTTGGCAACGCTTTGGAACCGGATGGGCGATACGATGATGATTCGCAAGAGCGGTCAGTTTGAAGGGGAAATCGTGGAACTTTCACAATTAACCCTGCAAGTCGGCAGCCGCAAGGAAGTCAAAGAGACGGCAGATATTATCACGGCAACGTTGGCACAAACGCACCGCAGCGCAGATGATTTTGCGGTTGTTGTGCCGCTGGAATTACTGGAACAAGCCGAAACGACGCGGATAATGTTTAACGTTTTTATGGGACTGATAGCGGCGATTTCGCTGCTTGTCGGCGGTATCGGCATTATGAACATTATGCTGGCAACGGTAACGGAGCGGACGCGGGAGATTGGTATCCGGCGGGCATTGGGGGCGAAACAGGGCGACATTATCCGGCAGTTTTTAGCGGAGACGGTAATGTTATCGGTTGCCGGCGGAGCGGTCGGCGTGGCGGTCGGTTTGTCGTGCCGTCCGATAACAATGCTGGCGATGACGCTGATAAAAATGAAAATGCCGGAGATTATTCAGACCTTGCCGCCGGTGGTGCAGGACATTGAGCCGATAATCGTTCCGGTATCGATACCGATAGCCTTTGTGATTTCCGTTGTTATCGGGGTCGTATTTGGTTTATATCCTGCATACCGCGCCGCCAAAATGGACCCGATTGAAGCATTGAGACACGAGTAAAGCAGAGGTGAACGCCGGATGTGAATTTTTAGCCGCTGTCTGAACAGCGGGGACGGCATCGTGTTTGATTACACGCAGGCATTGAAGACGCTTTGCGAAGATATATGTTTTCGCGTACCGGAGTTGCGGCACATAGAAATGAACCGCGTCGCCGTCAGTTTTTCACAGACAAAAAACAGCGAACCCTACGGCATTTATGCCTCGACAACACCGCTGCGTTTTTCCGGCGGGAACGAAACCCTCGTGCGGCGGGGACGTACTTTGACGATGCAGAGTTGTTACAAAAACGATGGAACACAATACCTTTATATCTTATATTTTTATGTTCCCCGTTTTATTGAACTGCCGCTCTCGCAAAAACTGGACACGATAGTCCACGAACTTTATCACATAAGTCCGTTGTTCAACGGAGATTTACGGCGTTTTTCCGGCAGATGTTTTGCCCACGGTTCGTCAAAGGCGAAATACGACCAAAGCGTGAAACGGTTGACGGAATACTATCTGCAACGGGAACCGCCGGAGAGTGTATGGAGTTTTCTTCAACTCGATTACAGGGGCTTGACGGCTCAATACGGCAAATTGACGGGAACAAAGATTCCGATGCCGAAAATCGTCCCGCAGAAGTAGCGGCGGGTAGTGCGTGCCGGGTTCTTTCTTGCTCTTTTCCATTTCGGGATTTTAAGGAGATGAAAGTTTTCGGAACAGGTGTGCGCAGTCTCTGCGCGTACCGAGTGCGTAAAACTTTATCGGGTATTTTTTTTGAAAATAATTTTTGAACATAAGGTTTTCCTTTGTCCGAAACCCTTATTTTCCCCGGTGCCCTTAATAGCACAGGTTACCATTCATTGCTTCCCTTTATTTGTAAATTAAGGGAATAAGGGTAAATTGATAATTAGAAGAAAACGGAAAATCGGTTCGGTGTAGAATCGTATCCTAATTATCAATTCTCCATTTTCATTTATCAATTCCTAACTCGCCACTAGTCACTCATCACTCGTTAACAGCACCCGACAAATTTTTACGCACCCCATTACACCCCAAAAGTACATACCCCTCGATAAAAGGTTATGTTCTAAAATTATTATCTTGACATTTCCAGTCAATATCCTTATCATTAGTGTATTGTGATTTCGTACCCAGTCAAGATATCCCATCAAGGAGTATATGCGATGATTTTAATCGCCCTGCAATGTCCTTTCTGCGGCAGTACCAATGTTGGCAAGGCTGGTACCAGTAACGGCAAAAAGCGATACAGTTGCCAAAACGACAAATGTACGCATAAGACATTCTACGCAGAAT
>JAITOZ010000195.1 GCA_031289675.1 Planctomycetaceae bacterium | reverse complement strand
TGGGAGCGTAGACACTCATCGCAGTATCATCCATAGGACGCACACCTGTCCATATGTTAGCCTTACGTAATGCCTTTAATTCTTCTGCAGAAATTACATCGGGGGCTTGCTGTAACGCTTGATACCCCAGATTATTGGCATCCCGTTCAAGAGCCATACTGTTGATGTAATTTTGTGGATTGTTCGGTCCGGCATATCCCCCGTGAGCATCATCTATCAAAGAAAACATATGCGGGGACTGCACCGAATGTCCTGTTTCGTGTCCCTGCGTAAACTTCGCTCGTGCGCCAGCGGTAGTAGGATCTGAATAGTGATATCGCATACCTTGTCCCGTTCCGTCCCCAACACTATTATGTATCTTATGATCAGACGTATACGAAGCGTTACTGTTCCGAAAGGAAGGTTCGTTAGTAAAATTGACGGTCGAAGGCCCAAATTGCTGCGAATATCGAGTGCCGCCTTCATCGAAACCGGAAATACCTGGTACTTTCCTCATACCATCACTTATCCCTTTTGTAGTCTCATAACTTAACGGAGAAGCCCCGAAATTATGTAGTGACGGGTCTAGTCCGAAATCCTTACTCTCATAATAATGAGACGGCGTGAAATCATACCGGCTTCCGTTAGGTCCGAAATCAGTAACCTTAGAAGGATTTTTTGCCAGACGAGACATCTCGTGCGCAGCCCCTTGCGCTACTTCGCTCTGGTTTGCGAATCCCTTTTTGAACGACTTTCCGAGTTGTCCGAGTGCCTTTGACGCTTGTATCGGCTGCGTTACTGCTTTGAGCAACGGCTTGCCCACTACTTTGAGAGTAGGGGCGAGGGGACCTGCGAGGTATGCGGCATCGCCCAAACCTATTGACTCAAAATTTTGTCCCAAATGCCCTAATATCGACTGTTGCGGTTGTTGCTGCGATTTCTGCGAATCATCTTTCCACCAATTATCGAAGAGACGTTCGGCACCGGTTTTACCCGTTTTCCCTCCGGCGTATCCGCCGAGAATGCCGCCTGCAACGGTACCAACGCCCGGAGCAACTGCCGTTCCTCCTAATGCACCGCCGATAGCACCTCCGGTACCGCCAAGCATCTCACCGCCCGCACCCGCCCAGCCTCTTGCATTTTCTCTCGCCGACATATTAGTGTCGTAGAACATATTCGGCTGATGAACGTAATTATGGACAAAGGAATTATCCGCTTTGTTTTGTGCATCGAAGCGATTTGGGTTGACACTGCCGGGTCTCTTTTGATTGACGGCATCTGCCTTTGCTTGTACTTTACGTGCCTCGCCCGCCGAGTCCATTCCCCAACGGGACGGATTCAAAGACCAATCAGCCGTCTTAAGTACCCGGCGCAGTCCCGTTCCCAAGTTTGTCGATATATCCTTGGGAATGTTTAACTTTTTCGCCCTGAGATTCCAATTCAATTTCATTTTGTTTGAACAGCAAAGTACATTTCAATAGTAACTGTATTCCCATTATCCTTTTTTTTCAACCTCAATGGAATACCTTTTCAAACCCTGCTGAAATTAAAAAAAAAACGCCCTCGTCAGGTGAACGGGCGTTTTTTTCAGCCCCCCTTCCCCCATCTTGCTTACGCCCTGCAAATCCCTACAATAAATTCCCGCCCGAAAGGTGTTATAAACCTGTGAGAACACTTTAACCCTCGATAGGAGAGAAACAATGAAAAAGATGAAGAAATGGCTCATTGGAATTTTAATTGCAACGGGGGTTGCAGTCGCTGCGATTCGTTGTTTGGATTTTTATTTTCCTTACAATAACGATTGTAATGAGGATTATCGGACGACGCATTGTTTCGTCGGCCCAGATGATGAGTACAATTGGTTGAGAACAATGTCAAAACTGTGGGGGGAAAGCGACAGGCAAGATTTAGTCCAATTGGTCAAGGAAGGTATTGAGAAGGGTAAGAGCCCGGATGATATCTGGCAGGAGGTTAAAAAAACTCCGAGGGGAGCGTCCGGCACGCTAATAGTCCCCGATAACGATTGAGGCTATTCTCAATCATTATCATCGCCTTGTAGTGAAAACTACTCGGCGATATTTTTTTTTTAGTTTTTAGGTCTTGGAAATTTTTGCATAAATTTTTCCGCCTGTTCGAAGCCCAATTTTTGAGCATCATAAAAAGGCTTCGCTTTTGTGTTTGCCTCTCTTAATTTTTGCAGCATTTGGGTAACTTGTTTTCCAGACGGAATTTTATCCGTTTTGACAAAAATATGTTCTACGGCATTGAGATCGGGGTTTGACGTATCTGTCTCTACGGAATCATAATCGATTTTCTTCATCCCCATCAGTCTGGCGAGTGCCATAGAGGCACTTCCGTAAGGATTTGCCTTGCCTATTTCAGAACCGTTTTTTGGAGGAGGATAATAGCCTATTCGCTGTTGTTTTTGATTGTGTAAATTTGAATCGATTATGTCAGCCGCATTCCTGCCCATTATTTTATTCAGCGGAGTCTCGATGTACGGCCAGTTAACTGTGCATTAACAGCACATATTGATTCACTCCCAGCGGGACAAAAAGGATGAGCGGCAGCCACGCACCGAGTACCGGCATTTCATTGTTCGCTCCCAAATACTGACACGCATAACAAACGGCAAGAAATGTAATCAAAATAATGCCGCTCAATCCCATCGCCTTGAATATATTCCGGTCGCCGCAAGTCAATATCAGGGGCAATCCCAAAAAAAGCAGTGTTACATCTAATACCGGCTGCGTCAACCGGTTATGAATTGCTGCCTCAAGCGGCGTTCCCGTATCAATACTCTTGTTCTGCACCGCCGAAATTAACGACCAAATAGAAGCATATTGCCAAACATCGGACGAGGCTAAACACTCAAACGGTACATCACTGACAATAAAACACTGATCGCTTTCAAGCCAATTTGCATCTTTCGGGGTAATCACCACCGGCTTGTTTTCATATTGAATCGAGGGTTCGAGCAAAATGTCCGACTTACCAATAACCCCCGTCAGCAGGTAGCCTGCCGGATGACTGTTGTCCGCTGGTTTTTGAAATGCCGCTTCACCTTCGAGACGCAGTGTTTGCTTTGCTAACGGCTTGGGAATCACAAACTCCGGTTTCGTTACCCGTCTTTCGCTGCGGAAAATCCGGTCGCCGAGAATACTGATGTTCGTTTCATTATCTATCGTAACGTTGCACAACATACCTTTTTCTTCCGCAAGGTCTGCAACCTGCATCGTCAGTTTATCCTGAATGTTCGGCAGAACAGTTTCCCGCATCACAACGAACAGACCGGCAACGGTAATGACCGCATAAATCAGCGGACGGATAATCCGCAAAACCGTTACACCGGCGGCTTGAATCGGAATCAACTCATTGTTGCGTATAAAGACTGCGGCAGTAACCATTGCAGAAATCAAGCCGAGTATCGAACCGACCATCATCACGATAGGAATCGACTTGTAGAGATAGTATAACGCTATCGTTTTCGGAATGTTGTTTGCCGCTTTTCCTGCCTGAAGGAGCGAATCGAGATTGGTGAACAAATCGAATATGACGAAAATACCGGCGAAACAAAAGTTCAGCAGCAAAAAGTTGAACAAGAACGAACGCAATAGGTAACGGTCAATGATTGTCATTTGTAGTGTTAATTGCTGTGCTGTGCGCATTATGCCGATTTTCTCTGTACACGGCAAGAGCGTTTTTAAGTCAAATAAAGTTTTACCCCCCTTTGCCCGTTGCAAAATCAGCAAGAGTTGGTAGAATACGGGGGGGGGGCTTCGTCCGAGTTCTCCATAAACACTCTCCCTTAAACCTCCTCAAAAGTCCGATACTGAAATGTCCGATACAGCAAAAACACTGAAGATAAATGGAATCGAGGTCTCCTTCACCGATGAACGAAACGTTCTCGAAGTCGCCCGAAAAGCCGGCATCGATATTCCGACTTTCTGCTATCACAGCGATTTAAGCATCTACGGTGCGTGCCGGCTGTGCCTCGTCGACATCAAAGGACTCGGCATCGCTGCCTCCTGTTCAACAACGCCGACCGCCGGTATGGAAATCAAAACACATACCGAAGAACTGCGGACAATGCGCCGCGTCGCTCTGGAACTGATGCTCGCCAATCACGACCAGGACTGCAATACCTGTCCGAAAAATACCCGCTGCAAACTGCAAACCCTCGCCCGGCAGCACGGTATTCAGGAAGTCCGCTTCAAACGGACGCTCGTCAAACGCCCCATTGACCGTTCCAGTTTGTCGCTCGTCCGCGACCCAAACAAATGTATTCTCTGCGGTGATTGCGTCCGGGCGTGCAACGAAATTCAAGGGGTCGGTGCCATCGGTTTTGCCAACCGCGGTGCCAAGTCGATTGTCGAACCGCCGTTCGGCAAACCGCTCGCCGATGTCGAATGTGTCAACTGCGGTCTTTGCGCAACCGTTTGTCCGGTCGGTGCTTTGACGGTGCGTGATGATGTCGAAGATGTCTGGAAAGTCGTCAACGACCCGTCTAAAACGGTGGTTGTCGAAATTGCACCGGCTGTCCGTGTTGCTATCGGCGAAGCCTTCGGCGGTGAACCCGGAGCGATTGAAGTCGGCAGAATTGTTACCGCCTTGAAGTTAATCGGCTTTGATAAGGTTTTCGATACCAGTTTCTCCGCAGACCAGACGATTTTCGAGGAGGCAACAGAGTTTATCAATAGGAAAACCAAGGGCGGCGTGTTGCCGCAGTTCACCTCGTGCTGTCCGGCTTGGGTAAAATATGCCGAACACTTTTTGCCCGATATGCTGCCGAATCTGTCAACGGCACGCAGTCCTATGGGAATGTTCGGGGCAACGGCAAAAATGATTCTGCCGGAATTGCTCGGTATTGAGAAGAAGGATTTAGTTACAGTGGCGATTATGCCGTGTACTGCCAAGAAATTTGAGACGAAACTGCCGAAGTTCAACGACCCTCACGATGGTGTTGCACCGAATGATTTTACGCTGACCGTTCAGGAGTTGATACGGATGATTCAGGAAGCCGGTGTCCGTTTTGAGGAATTGCAGCCGGAACCGCTTGACCCGCCGTTTAACGTCAAGACGGGCGGCGGCGTGATTTTCGGCACGACCGGCGGTGTGATGGAGGCGGCACTGCGTTATGCCGTGGAAAAGATACAGGGTACACCGCTTACCGACTTTGAGTTCAAGGGAGTCCGCGGCGAAAAGCAGATTAAGGAAGCCGAATTTGACGTTAAAGGTATCAAGGTGAGCGTTTGCGTTTTGTACGGCTTGGCAAATGCCCGAAAAGTGGTTGATTGGGTACGCAGCGGCGAGAAGCATTACGACTTTATCGAGGTGATGGCTTGTCCGCACGGCTGTGTCGGCGGTGCCGGTCAGCCGGTAACGAATGATTGGGCGGTGCGCCGCAAGCGGAGCGACGGCTTGTACAAGGCGGACAAGATGCTGCAACTGCATAAATCGCAGGAAAATCAAGCCTTGCAGGATTGTTACGATAAATACTTTGAAGGCGGTGTCGGCGGTCATACGGCGCATGAATTGCTTCACACGACATATCAAAACCGGCAGCGGATACACGGCTTGACGATGCCGATTCTTGATGATACCGGCAGCAAAGCGGAGGTCAAGGTTTCGGTATGCGTTGGTACAAGTTGTTACCGGCGGGGGGCGCAGAGTGTTTTGAAAAAGATTGAGGACTATATCCAAGGCGAAGGTTTGGGGCATCTCGTCAAACTTGAGGCGGCTTTCTGTACGGAAAACTGCACAAAGGGTCCGTCGGTCATTGTCGGTGCCAGAGAGATATTTCACGCAACCGCCGAACTCGTCATTGACGAAATCAAAAAACAGTTGGTGAAGGTTAAAATTTAGAACAACGGTACGCACAGGAGGCGGAGGTTTAAGCATCCGCCTCGTTCTTTCTTTTGTTTTTGCTCTGTTTTCGGCTACTCTGCGAGCAGATACCGGTTTGCTATCGTAATACCGCTGACGATAGCACCGATGATGCCCACCATTCCCTGGTCTGTTCCGCAGACGTACAAGTTCTCCAAATGCGTTCTGCCGTCGTACTTTTTTTCCGGCGCACCGTAGATGGCACCGTTTTCTCTGCCGGTAAAACGCCGTATTGTTGTCGGCGTAAACATATCCATATCAATAATGTTTTTACGGAAGTCCGGCATAAAACGGACGGCAGAAGCAAGCGTTTTTTCATACCAATGCTTTTTTTGCGCCTGATATTCCTCCGGCGGAAGATTCTTCCAGCGGTCATAATTCGCCAATGCTGTAATACGAATCATTCCTTCGTCCAGCGGTTCAGCGTAATCAAAGTTATTGGGCGAACAAATCACGCCGCTGTGGGTATCAACGAGTCCCTGCGGCTTTTCGTAGATAAAGCGGTCGGAATCATTAAAGAAAATAATCGTCCGGTTATGTCCCAAAGACTTCGGCTCTTTGTCCAAAACGGAAATCGTTTCGATGAACCCTAGTTGTCCCGCATTGACCGGTCTCGGCTCCGATGCCGCCGGTAAATCACATAGTTGCATCGTTTCCTGCCAGCCGGCACAACTTAAAACGTTTTTGGCTTCGATTTCACTGCCGTCTTGCAGTTTCACCCTTTCGACGCGTTCCTCTTTGGAAAAAATCCGGTCAACACCACAGCGGAGACGCAATTCACCGCCGAGCATCTTGAATTTATTCAGGAGTTTTTTTAATATCAAACGTACTCCGTCGAACGGACGGGCAAAGCCTTCGAGAAAAATCGAACGGAACATAACGCAGAACTGCCCGAATTCCATATCCCGTTCTTTGGCACCGCCGTAATAAAGGAGCGGACAAAAAATCATATCGGCAAGTTTCCCATCGGTGATATATTGCGAAACAAATGACCGTGCCGAACCGCCCGAAGCACTGAGACCGAGTTGGTCATAATCAAGAAGCCGGTTGACGAGTTTCATTAAACCGTCAATTTGTTTTGGAAAATACTTTTCGACTTCGGCAACAAACACTTCAAAATGATTGTCGAAGTTGAGCCTCACATCCGGGAACGCAATCGCACTGCCGATTTGCGGTACAAGAGCGAGTTCGTCCCACGTCAAACGCAGATGCCGAAGCAGCCGGGACAAGGGACCGGACTTGGTTCCCTTCGGAACGTAATTTGTTAGCGCGTGCAAACCGACATCCAGCGTCCTGCCGCGCTGCCGATAAAGAGAATTAAGACCGCCGACAGCATAATGCTGTTCGAGAATACAAACCTTTTGGTTGTAATGGGCAAGACGGATACCGGCAGCAAGACCGGACATTCCCGCCCCAATAATAACTGTATCGTATGGCATTAGATGAAAAAACAGCAGCGGCTCCGCCATTGTCGCCAATAGCCGTCATTGTGTCAAGAGTAATAAGACCGGAAACATTTCGCCGCTTCACACTCCTACCCATTCAAAAACGAATACGCAAAAAGTGAAGCGGACGAAAATAATTTTCCCGCTCGTCAAGTACCGCTAGGCGGCTGGAGCAGCCTTTTTACAGCACTTCTTCTTGCACGCCTTCTTGGCGGCTTTCTTAACAGCCTTCTTCACGACCTTCTTGGCGGCTTTCTTCACGGCGGCCTTTTTGGCACCCTTCTTGGCGGCTTTCTTAACAGCCTTCTTCGCAACTTTCTTCGGCATTGTACATCTCCTAGGTAAGGGAGGATTGGAAACAAAGATAAATGCACCTTTGTTTCATCGATTTGCGAGGTACTCTGCCCACAACGGTCAGAGAAAAAACCTCTTTAACGTTTTGACCGGCACGTACAGCGAAGAGATGGTCTCCAAAATTCATCCCGCAAAGCAATCTGTTTTTCTCGTAAAAGAAAAACATCCGTTTGTAAGAAGTCGACAACTTCGGCGATTCCCTTCGACTTTTCGTAACGGTCAACGTTGACTCATTACGGACTGTCGTTTGATTAGTAAAAAACTTACAAGTCCTTAACACCTTGTTTGCTCCTTGATGATTGTCCATTATTCACAAACGATTAACGGCAATATCAACGGCAACCAATTTCACTAAAACGATATGATAATATGTTTTTGAATTCTTGCAATACCTCTGTCAAGTTTTTTTTCAAAAAAAATTAAATTTTTTTTTTGAGAAGACTTTTAACCGCTGTATGAAAGACAGTCATCATCTATTGCCGCCTCGATAACTCCTGATAATTCATATACGTCATATAGACAAACCAGCACACCATCGGAAGCGACTGCATACGCAGTGCAAGGATTGCAAGAACGGCAGCACACGTCATCGAAAGCATTAAAGAGTAACGTACGCCCCGGTGCGGAAAAATAAACGCCAATAATTCACGGGCAATATGTCCGCCGTCCATCGGATAGATTGGCAAAAGGTTAAAGATGCCCCATATAATTGAAAGAGCAAACGTCCAGCCGAACAAATGCGTTATCAACTGTACCGATACCAGATGCGGCTCCGGCAATGCCGAACGAAACATTATCATTACACCAGCGAGAATGAAGCCGGCAAGCGGTCCTGAAAAAGCAAGAAACATTTGACCGAACGTTCCTGCTGCCGTGTAAGTACGGCGTACCGGAAGAAGCGGAGCCGTCAGACCGCCGAGAAAGTGAACGGTAATTGATGACGGAACACCGTAAAGATAACGAAAGGCGAGAGCGTGTCCGAGTTCGTGCACCAGTACCGAAATGAGAACTGCCGAGACAAAGACGGCAAGTTTCGCCAGCCACACCGGCGTATCGTCAATCGTTCCCAAACTTGCCGAGCCGATTAACACTGCGACAAACCAAAAGAACGGCTGAATAGTGACAGAAAAACCTAGAAGAGAAAAACGTAAATTCTGCATTGTCCATTATTTGTTGCCCGTGACCGTTATAATCTGCAAAAACAGAGCGTTAACTTTATACTAAACACGAAAAAGGCGACTATAACCGGAAGTCCCTCCATTTTAGATACTATATTGTTCAGAGACAATACATCAATCATTATGAAAACCGGCATAATTATTACGTCTGTCGTCAGTGCTTTGCTTTGCAGCGGAGCCGTGTCGGCACAATACCAGCCGTACACGCACCGTAACGCTGTAACGTCGGACTTTCACAGCGGACTTCACAGCGGAGCGTGGACGCTTCGCCGTGAGGCTCTGCTCAACGATGAGTCTAAAGACCCGTACCATTCCTGTGCCGACCCGTATTGTAACCGATGTGCCAAACATTTAGCTGATTACGGACACGAATATCAGTATCTCGGCGGACCGAATCAGCAGCAGCCTTGGTACAGGGGAACGGCGGGCAGCACTGCCGTTACGCTGCGGCGGGGTTACGACCAACACGGTATTCCTTACGCCCGCCGGGGAGAACCGGCAGCGGTGATGTCTTGGGAGTACCGGCAAACGTTGAATCACGCTATCTGGGAACAGGTCAATGCCCGCAATGCAGTCGCTGCCGAAGCAGCCGCAAAGAACCGGCTTCCGATGCTCGAACAACTCCTTGCGGTATCTCTCGAACAGTGCCGATTGACCCAAGAGGCTTGGGATAAGTTTGTTGCCGAAGGCAGACATTGTATCAACGATGATATTGTCAATGAAAGTCTTGCCGCTGCGAAAACACCGGCACCCTGCTCAAAGATGCGGTGTTCCAAGACATACGCTCAATTTGCCGAAGAGATGAAGAGCCGTACTGGATATGGCGGTCATAGTTCAGCAGCACAGGGGCTTTGCGATTATTGTCTTGCCAAAGTACGCTGCCGGTTTGACAGCGAATATGCTGTGTTGGTCAGGAACGAACTGGCAGCGGCGGCGGACGATTATCTTTGGAAACAAGCAGCGGCGGACGAGGCGGTACGGGTTGCTTTGTTGAGCAAAGAGGATGCAGACAAGGCGACAAGATTTGTGCGGATACAAAACAAACCGCCGAAAATCAAAGAAGCGGCGGCAACGAAAGAGTATCTCGAAATGATTGCTGCCGAGAGACAGGCGGGAAAGGGAACGCTCATACCGGATGTTCTCCCGCTGAATATCCCAACGACAAATGATATTCCTGCGCCGAATCAAGATAAAGAGACAAAAGAAGTTGCCGAGCCGTAATGACATTTTCGTCCCGCCTTTGTTGTGTCCGACTTTTTTGATTGATGTCATCCAAAAAAATTATGCCGAAAAAACTTCACCGGGCGGTCATCATCGGGGCGGGCTTCGCCGGTCTTTCCGCGGCAAAGCGGTTGAGCCGCTGCGGTGATTTTGAAGTCATTCTCATTGACCGGAACAATTATCATACGTTTTTTCCGCTGCTCTATCAGGTGGCGGCGGCAGAACTCGAATCGGAAGATATAACCAGTCCGCTGCGGGGATTGCTGCGAAAAAACCGGCACGTCTCTGTAATGTGCTGCGATGTCCGGAATGTCAACATTGAACAAAAAATTCTGCACACGGACGGACCCGATATCTGTTACGATTATTTGATTCTTGCAATGGGAAGCGTAACCAACTTCTTCGGCACGCCGGGAGCCGAAAAACACGCTTTCACCTTAAAATCGCTCGAAGATGCCGTTCTGCTGCGGAGTCATATTTTGAGTTGTCTCGAAAAGGCTGCACTCCATTCTAATGCTTCTCCGAAAGGGGTATTGTTTTTGCCGGATATTGCCGGAGCGGACAAGCAGAACGCCTTGACGCATATCGTCATTGTCGGCGGCGGGGCAAACGGTGTCGAATTCGCCGGTGCTTTGAGAGAATTGTTCCGGACATCTATCGTAAAAGACTTTCCCGAACTGCCGGTCGAGTCTCTAAAAATTACGCTCATCGAAGCCGCCGGCAATCTTTTGACCGGCTTTCCCGATACGCTTTCGGACTATGCCTGCAAACGATTGAAACAGATGGGTGTTGATGTGCGGCTCAACACACCGGTAACCGAAGTACAGAGCAAGGCGGTCGTTCTCGGCGATGGTACACGTATCCCTTGTGCAACGGTTGTTTGGACAGCAGGTGTATGCGGCACTGACATTGCCGAAAAAATCGGTTTGTC
>JAITOZ010000171.1 GCA_031289675.1 Planctomycetaceae bacterium | reverse complement strand
GACACGTCTGATGTCGCCGACACGTCTGATGTCGCCGACACGTCTGATGTCGCCGACACGTCTGATGTCGCCGACACGTCTGATGTCGCCGACACGTCAACTGCGCAAAATTATAGCCGCTGAACGGAAAAAAGTCAAGTATCCGGTTTTCCGGGGAAAGAAAGTACCGGCACCCCGTTTTTTCAATGTCATTTCGCTTTTGATCGCACGCAGTATAGGACGTATTGTAACAGAAAAAATCCGTAAAAAGATATTGCCGCACGTCACCCGCCGCACTTCTCAGCGATGTTTTTTAATGCCGAAACCGTAAAGATGAGCGGATACAACTCCTCGCAGTACCAAAGTTTCGAGAAACACAAACCTATCGGCGCACTCTCACGGTGTTTGTCCGACTCGATTTTTTCTAAAAGATATTCAAGTCCTTTTTGCAAAACGGATGCCGTTTCAAGACGGTGAGCAAACGGCGTTAGTGCCTCAATAACAACGGCAGTCTCTTCGATTGTCGAGAAACTGCCTGCACCGGCAGTTTTTTCCGCCGTCTGCCGCTGCACACGCGACCGTGTTGTTTGTCCTGAAAGAGTCCGCTCCGCTTTGCGGCTTCCCCAGCCGCCGTCCTGATTTTGATTCTGTAACAAAAATTGCAGTCCCCTCACAGCAATATCCATACCGGAATCAATTTCCGCCAATACGCTCAAAACCTTTGCCGTTCCATAAACGGGATTTTCGCCGTTCAAGTGATACTGGCTGCCGAAGCAAAGCGGCAGCCAAGAGCCGTCCGGCTTTTGTTTTCGTTTCAAAAACAATAACATTTTTTGTTCCGCCGCATTCATTTTGCGCACCAACGTGTCAAATCCGCCGTGCTTTTGCAATACAGGTATCCATTGCCTCAACACGCGTACCGTATGTGCCGTAATATCCGTGCTGCTGCGGTCCAAAGGCAGCATTTCCCAACCGCGGCAGAACACAGGCACTCCGCCGTCCCGGTTGCGGAGTTGCAAAAGCCGGCGGATACCGGCGGCGGCTGTGCCGATGTGTTCTGCCGCATTGCTTACAGCAAGTGCCGATAAGACAGCGGCAGTATCACCGGCGTGAGGAACAGCACCGCTTGAATTCGTCCAGCCCCAGCCGCTGGGAGCAGCACCGGTAATCGGATGCCGTTTCGTATGCCGGCTGCCGGGCAGCGAAAGCCAATCAACAGAAATTTGCAGTTTCTCCGGTTTTTTTTCTGCCGCCAGCGCAGTCATACTTTGCGAAGTCAGCCGCACTGCCAGATTCGTGCCGATTGCCCAAGAGCCGTTTTCACGTACCGTGTTCAAAAGGAACTTCAAACCGTTTTGTATAACCGGATATTCGAGACTGAATTCTGCGCCGGCACAATCCGCAAGACACATCACCGTAAATGCTGTCAACGGTACGGCTTCGAGATAGCCGCCGCTTTCCGGCTGCATTTTTTCGATGAGATGCAGCGTTCTTTTTACCGCCGCATTCCGTATCAGCGACATTACCGGATGAGATTGATAACGGCGGAAGCGAACCAGCCCGACAGCCGCCAAAGCCGGAAGAGCATAACTGACAGCGTGCAAATGCACGAACCGGTGCAAAAACATCGGCAGCGCAGCCCGCTCAAAAGGCAACTGCGGCACGTTCCGCCACGGCACTAAACCGGCAAGAGCCGCATTCGTCAATATCGATGCCGAAAATGTGCGGTCAATGCCGTAAGACTGTTTGACGGCTTCAATACCGCCCCGATTCCGAATATAAACGTCCGCCTTGCCGAGCAAATCCATACTCCAGCCGACTATCTGACTGTTATGCCAAGCCCTTGGAGCCGGTCTATCGCCGCCGGTGCCGGTTTTTTCCCCTCCGGCAGAAGAAAGAGATTCAGAGTCATACATATCCGAGAGTAAAAGTGCCGATTTCACGAGCAGCGTTGCAGACAAATTAGAAACGCTTTTATCGGTATCTCCCCAGCCGCCGTCCGTATTTTGATGTCCGGCAAGATACTCGACACCTTGACGAATGACCGATTCGATTTTATTCCGGTATTCTTCCGCTATTTGATTCTTCTCTGTATTTTTCCGTACCGCATTGCGGAATACGGCAAAGGCAGAGACCGCCGTTGCCGTTGCCGGCGCAGAGTCGGAGAGTCTCCCCGTCCAATAACCGTCTTGATTTCGCTGCGCAAGAAGTTCGCCGCTCACCTTTTCATAAGCATTTTTAATGCGGGAAATATCAATACCGGAAAACATTATGAGAACAAGACAAAGTCCCGTCCAGTGTAGCGTATGTTGTTTATAAATACAAGCCGTGTTTGATGTGTTGCAGACTTCACATCAAAATACCGGTTGCAGGGTCGAGGGAAATCCCCTTGCAGAGATGAGACAATACTTCAATCACCGTGACCAGCGTATCAGGATTAACCCGGTCATAAACAGAACTCTCCGCCGTCTCCGCATCGACAACATCTAGCGTGTCCGTCCGTTCGGCTTCCGGCTGCGTGTACGTTACCGGATCAAAAAAGAACTTCGGCTCCTTGCGGTGAGCATCCAACGCTTTAGAAAACATATCACGCCCGTCTGCCGCTGCCGTACTCTGCTTCGCAAATTTTAGCACCGGCATTTTGACGGCATTAAACGCCGCTGTTCCGGCAGACTGTTCAAAATGATGGACACGGAAGCGGCTCTTATACTGAACGATTTTTTGCAGTTTATCCATTTCCTCACGCAGCGCATCTTTTTGCAATGTTTGTGCCAGCGAACGGATTTCATCAAGAACATCATTGCCTTCTTGATAGACCAATTCGACAGCAGCATGGTCATCATAAGATACAATCTGCATTGACACGAGCCGGTCATCCGATTCCGCCCGGCTCTCGGCAATCTGCAAGAACGGGGCGCGGGACAGCAAAGCACGCTTAAACGCCGGCAATTTCGGACGCTGCGGTGTATCAAAATAGACGAAATACGTCTCCCGAAAACTGTAGCGGTCATCATCGAAAAGATTCATCACACGCACACCAAAAGAAACTCCGGTGTCATTTTAGCGGAACGAACCGCAGAATGCAAGAACACAGCAGGAAAATAACGGCTTTACTCTCCGGCTGCCGATATCCGGCAATGATTGACTTTTTGAAGTCAAGTGATTAGAATGCGCAGCACAAAATCAGGCATAAATCATTCCCGTCATCGGAGAAATACCGTAGTCAATTATGTTCGAGACCCTGCAAAACAGTTTAGCATCGGCAATCAAAACCCTGCGGGGAAAAGGAAAACTGACCGAATCCAATATGCGCGAAGGTCTCGAACTCGTGCGTCAATCTCTGCTCGAAGCCGACGTAAGTCTTCCCGTTGTCAAGGATTTCATCAACAATATCACCGAAAAGGCGCTCGGCGAACAAGTCCTGCGTCTGCTCGACCCGACCGAACAACTCGTTAAAATCGTCCACGGCGAATTGACCGCCTTAATGGGACCCGTTGACCATTCCCTGCATCTGAAAAAGCCGCTGACCGTCTTAATGCTCTGCGGTTTGCAAGGGTCGGGAAAAACGACAACGTGCGGAAAACTCGGTCAACTGCTCGTCCGGCGTCATTTGAAACCGATGCTCGTTGCCGCCGACTTGCAGCGTCCCGCCGCCATTGACCAACTCGAAATACTCGCTCAATCCATCAACGTTCCCGTCCACACCGACCGCATCAACAAAGACCCTGTCAAAGTCTGTCTCGATGCCGCCGCCAAAGCCGTCGCACAAAACATTGATGTTCTTATCCTCGACACCGCCGGACGGCTGCACATCGACTCCGAATTGATGCAGCAGTTACAGCATATCGAACGAAAACTGCATCCTGACCAGGTCTATTTCGTTGTTGATGCGATGACGGGACAGGATGCCGTCAACAGTGCGAAAGCCTTTAACGAGGCACTGGAACTCGACGGCGTTATCCTGACAAAGTTGGACGGCGATACACGCGGCGGTGCCGCATTGTCCGTCAAACACATCACCGGCGTTCCCATTAAGTTTATCGGCACCGGTGAAATGACTGATGCCCTCGAAGAATTTCATCCCGACCGGATGGCTGGACGGATTCTCGGTATGGGAGATATGCTGACCCTTATCGAACAAGCGTCCGAAAAACTCGACAAAGAAGCCATCGCCAAACAGGAAGAAAAACTCCGAAAAGGCGAATTCACGCTCGATGATTTCCGCAGCCAGATGAATCAGGCAAAACGGCTCGGTTCGTTCAGCAAGTTGCTGAGTTTTATCCCCGGTATGGGACAAATGTCTCAAATGATGGGCGAAGCCAATGTCGATGCCGACGGCGAAATGCGCCGCTTCGGCGGGATTATCGACTCAATGACTCCGGCAGAAAAACGCAACCCGCAGATAGTGGACACTAACCGGCGGCGGCGGATAGCCGAAGGCGCAGGTGTCGAAGAGAAACAAGTCAACGGCTTAATCAGAGCATTTACACCGATGGCGGAGATGATGAAGGCAATGTCGTCAAAAAATCCAAAAGACCGAATGGATGCGATGCGGCAAGTACAGCAAATGATGCAGCAGAATCCTACCGGCGACATTAAACGCCAAAAAGGCAACACCGGCAAACGTTTAACCGCAGACGAAAAAAACCAAGCCCGAAAACGGCGGGAAAAAGAAAAAAAACACCGCGCAAAAGAAAAACGGAAATAATCCGCCTCCCCCGTCCGCCCCGCTCTCATACAAAAACGCAAATGCTAAACGTTTTCCGGTACGGTGTACGGCGAACGGTAATCCCGCTTCCAATACTGCGCCGCATCAGGATTTTTCGGAACACCTGTCTGCGTGTCAATATCTAACTTCAACCCGCCGAGCCGATACGAAATCGTTGCATAATGCACAAGCGAAGTGCTGCGGTGTCCCTTCTCAATGTCGGCATTCGGCAACTCCCGCGTCTTGATACAGTCCAGAAAGTTACGTTTGTGTTCCGCTTCAGGAAAACGTCCGTACTCCTGCGCCGTCACATTCGCCTGCCTGTTCTTCGGTCTCTCAAAGACCTGCCAGCCGCCGCCGTGCCTGCCGACCATCATCAAGCCCTTCTCGCCGTAAAGTTCAATTCGCGTCGCACACTGCTGCCAATATGGGAATGTATCCGTCTGGCGGACATCCGCATCAATCTTATACATATAAGCGGTGTAATGCGTCGCCTCAACGGTGAACGTCATATCATCGTATTCGTATGTTGCCAATTCCGTGTCCGGCGTTTCGGCATCGCTCTTCGGGTCGCTAAAACGTCCGCCGACACAATAGGCTGTTTTCGGAATCTCGACACCGGCAAGCCAGCGGGCAAGGTCAATCTGATGCACACCGTCATTGAGAACATCGCCGGAAGAAAAGTCCCAGAGTTCGTGCCAGTTACGGTTGAGAATCGTTGAAGAATACGGACGCTCCTTCGCAGGACCAAGCCACGCACCCCAATCAAAACCGCCAGGAACCGGTTCGCCGGTCTTGATTTTGAAAGAGTTCATCTCTTGTTTCTGATTAAAAACACGGACAAGATGAACCTTACCGAGTTTTCCGTCTTCAATATATTTTTTTGCAGCGGCATTATACGCCGCGCTCCGGTTCTGCACGCCGACCTGACAAATCCGCTTGTATTTTCTTGCTGCCTCGACCATCTTCTGTCCTTCCCAGCCGGATTGCGAAGCAGGCTTTTCCGTATAGACATCTTTGCCGGCTTGCATCGCCAGAATTGCTCCGAGCGCGTGCCAGTGGTCCGGCGCGGCACAAATCACCGCATCCACACTCTTGTCGTCAAGAACCCTCCGCATCTCCGGCTCATACTTGGAATGTGATTTTTGCGCCGCTGCCTCCCCCTTGCCCCGCTGAAGATCGCAGCAATAAACCACATTTACATCATCAAACTCCTGAAAGCCGGTGATATGCGTGTTGTTCGGATACCCGAATCCGTGCAGAAGTTGCGTCCCGCGCCCGCCGCAGCCGACCAGAGCAATGTTGACCCTGCTGTTCGCCGCAGTGCCTTGCGCAGTTGCCGCTCCGCTCAACAGAGTAACACCCGCACCGATGCCGAGCGTGGTTGTTAAAGAATGACGGAGAAAGGAACGGCGTTTCATAGAAGTTGACGATAATGGGTACTTCATCGTTTGACAGAAATAACGGACAACCGCCGATTATACCCGTTCATTGCCCGCTGTCAATAATTCGTCCGCTCGTTTTTTTCGCTGCACGCACCGCCTCGGTATTTTCGTTTGGTCAACTCACGTTTTCGTTGTTCCCCCTGCGTCCGTATTGCTGCGTATCAGTGTCGGTATTGTGGCATCGTTTCGTGCAAACGGCATCATAAGCCCTGCCGCCGCCCCTGTTCCGCTTGCAGCAAGAACGATATGCCGTGCCGTCCTTGTGTATCCAACAGTGCCTGCACATCACCATCCCGCTGCCGTAATGCTTGGTCTATTCTCTACAGTTCATTTAAGAGATTGTTATGCGTTCCTTGAGGTGCTGCCGGAACACTTGCGCCGGACAACAAACTGAACGCTCACATTATCCTCGCTAATAGACTTACGAATATGGCGGGCGTTATTAAAGAAGCGGATGCGAAAAACGAATTTATCGAACCGCTGTCGAAAACGTCGGCGTGGGTATCGCAGGGCTATCCGGCAATGACGGCGGTTGCCGCTGCGACCCAAGATAAGGTGCAGCAGACGAAACTGGCACAGGCGGTTGAGGCGGAGGCATCGCAACTCTTGAAGGAGGCAGTGTTATCTGATTTTCACGCAAGATACAAAGCCTTACAGCAGCAAAAGGCAGCAGCAGCGAGATGACAGTGTCGAGAGTGTGTGAGGGTGTGTGAGGAACGGGGGGGGTATCCAGACGAGGGGATACCCCCTTTTTTGTTGACTTTTGCGGTGAAGG
>JAITOZ010000284.1 GCA_031289675.1 Planctomycetaceae bacterium | reverse complement strand
CTTGTACTTCGTCCGGCATCGGAAAAAGTTCTTGACGATGCCTACAATAAACACTGTAAAAATCTTCAAACTTTTCGTAACGTTTAATAGACTTGTTCCCTAAGCGTTTTTTGTTTTTTCATCGCGAAGGCGCGAAGACCGCTTTTTATTAGTTGCTGGTGGCTAGTGACGAGTTTTCGCTTCCGAATTTTCCCCGCATTTACTCGCCACTCGTCACTCATCACTTTCTTCGCGCCTTCGCGATTATCATTTTCCTCTTTCATCTTGCGATACAGTAAACGCCGGTAGTTAGGGAACAGGTCTATTATACAATACCTTCTTCTTAAAGAACTTCCATAAGCGTTCAATCCAATTCAGGTTCGGCGAATAAGACGGTAAAAAATGGACTTTGATCCGCGCCGTTTCCAACTATGCCGCCGGTATTTCAGAACGGTAATAACGCGCATTGTCAGGAATCATATAAATCTCTTTTGCCTGCGGATGTTTCGCTTCCAACTTCTCAAACAACCGGATCGCCGATGGAGCATTCACCGAATCCATAAAATCCGCTACCGTTTCTAATGCCGCATCAACCGCTCCGTTGATATTCACCCGCTGACGACCGCAATTCGATTTTAATTCTTTTTCCTGTCCGCTTGCGTTTTAGCCCCGCAAGGGCGATAATGACTGTGTGGTTACGAACAATTTGACAACGATGGATTCTCCAAAAATTACACGAGCCTTAATCAGTGTCAGCAATAAGATGGGACTCGCTGCCTTTGCAAAAGGTTTGCACGAAGCAGGAGTCGAACTATACAGCACCGGCGGAACCCGGTCATTTCTCGAAAAAGAAGGAATTTCCGTCCAAGATATCGCCGCTTATACCGGCTTTCCCGAAATGATGGACGGTCGGCTCAAGACATTACATCCGAAAGTACACGGCGGAATTCTCTGCCGGCGGAACAATCTCGGCGATATGAACGCTCTTGCCGAACACAACATCAAAACGTTCGAATTGGTTGCCGTCAATTTGTATCCGTTTGAAGCAACCGTTGCCAAACCGGGCGTGAGCGAAGATGAAGCAATCGAAAACATTGACATCGGCGGACCAACGATGATTCGCGCCGCGGCGAAAAATCATCAATTCGTCTCCGTTGTAACCTCGCCGGAACAGTATCCGGCTGTATTGGAACAAATCCAGAAGACCGGACATACGACTCTGCAACTTCGGCAAAGTCTTGCCCGCGATGCGTTCAAGATGACCGGCAATTACGATAATGCGGTTTCGCAATTTTTTATCGAACGTCTTGACGGAGAAGAGTTTCCGGCAGTACTCACAACAAAATTGGTGCGCGTCGATGTGCTGCGGTACGGCGAAAATCCGCATCAACAGGCGGCAGTCTATGCTGTCCCGTCGGCAAAGTCGGCAAACGTTGCGGCTTCCCGGCAGTTAAACGGCAAAGATTTATCGTACAATAATTTGCTTGACCTTGATGCCGCTTTGGGAATTGTCCGGTCGTTCGCGCAGCCGGCAGTGGCCGTCATAAAGCATAACAATCCGTGCGGGGCGGCAGTTCACGAGGTTTTGTCGAACGCCGTCAGCAATGCAATGGCGGGCGACCCGTTGAGTGCCTTTGGTTCGGTACTCGGATTCAATCGGGAAGTTGATGCGGCTTCGGCGGAAGTGTTAGCATCGCCGGGCTTGTTTGTCGAAGCCGTCGCGGCACCGTCTTTCAGCGAAGAAGCGTTCAAAATTCTGACGCAGAAACCGAAATGGGGGGTCAATGTCCGGCTCTTACATATCGGTTCGCTGGAAGCGAAACCGTCCCGCTGGCAGTTGCGTTATTTAGAAGGCGGCGCATTGCTGCAAGAGACGGATACAAACGAAGACCCCGAAAGTCAGTGGTCGGTTGTGACGGAAACCAAGCCCGATGAGACTCTGCGGGATACGATTCGCTTTGCGTGGATGATAGTTCGGCACGTAAAATCGAACGCTATCGTACTAGCAAAAGACCGGATGCTTCTCGGTGCCGGAGCGGGACAGATGAGCCGAGTGGATTCGGTCAGCATTGCGGTCAAAAAAGCCGGCGAACGGATTAAGGAAAGCGTGTTGAGCAGCGATGCGTTCTTTCCGTTTCCCGATTCGATTGATTTGATAGCGGAACATCAGATTAAAGCGGTGATTCAGCCCGGCGGTTCGCGTAACGATGCGGCAGTCATCGAGGCGTGTAACAAGTACAAGATACCGATGATATTCACCGGACGCAGACATTTTAAGCATTGATGCGGCGTATTCTTATCACATCGGGACCGACAAGAGAGTATCTTGACCCCGTCCGTTTTTTGACAAACGCTTCAAGCGGACGCATGGGGGCGGCTCTTGCCCAAGCCGTGTTGAATCAAGGTGATTTGCCGGTTATCGTCAGCGGCAGTGTTGAGATTACCTATCCCGATTCTGCTGAAATTCATTGGACGGAAACGACCGAAGAAATGCTGCAATGCTGCGTTGAACTTTTTCCGCAATGCAGCGGAGTCATTGGAGCCGCCGCACCGTGTGATTTTATGCCGGTAATGTTTTCGCCGCAAAAGTTACAAAAACCCGCAGACGGCAGCGGTAT
The DNA here is from genome assembly GCA_031289675.1 of Planctomycetaceae bacterium. GTDB lineage: Bacteria > Planctomycetota > Planctomycetia > Pirellulales > Thermoguttaceae > WRKP01. Next base: position 7,010 of record JAITOZ010000284.1, on the reverse strand, counting down.
CACGGTTGCCTTTCGTGAAACGCCGGATATTTTGGCAACGCTCGGTCAAATGAAGCGTCAAGACCAGTGGAGTATCGGTTTTGCATTGGAAACCGCCGGAGTTCAAAACGGCGGTAAAGAACACGCTCTTGAAAAATTACAAAAAAAAAATTGCCGGTTGATTGTCTTGAATACGCCGGACTCGATTTCCAAGAGCAGGTCAACGTTTCAAGTGTTTGACGCAGCGGGAACATTACGTTTGAACTTTACCGGTACAAAAGCGGCACTGGCTGAAAAATTGCTGTCAATGAGCGGAAAATAGGGAGCAGGAAGTAATTCGCTTGCGGACTCTCCGCTTCCTACTTCCCGCTGAACCGCCGCAAAACGGTCTCCCTGACTTCGGAAAGCCAGTCTTGACGTTCTTGCAGCGTGCTGACGATGACCGGGTCGAAATTACGTCTTTCAAAAGACTGCGAACCGATTACGCCGAAGACAACGCTTTTCCAAAAAACTCCGACCGGGTCGCCGTAAAGTTCTTGTTCCATTGCCGAGGGTGTGTTTGATGTCGAAAATATCTGTACAATTTTTCCTCCGATATAAGAGACGGGACCTTGCGGAGAGAAATTGTAACAGGAATTGGTGCGGACGACGCGCTCAATCCATCCCCGCAATATCGCCGGCGGACTGCCCCACCAGTTCGGATGAACAATAATAATGCCCTGCGATTCCCGAATATCTGCAAGATAATTCCTGATGTTGGACGGGAGTTGCTCTTCTGCGATTGTATCTTCGTCCGGCGGCAGAACGGGGTCGAAATGTTCCCCGTAAAGGTCGTGAAAAATAACCGTATGTCCGAGTTTTTTCAACGTCTCTGCTGCCGCATCGGCAAGAGCGTGATTAAAACTTTTCGGACTCGGATGTGCTGCGAGTAATAAAACTTTCATTGTTTTTCCCTTATTCCCCGAATATTTTTTGTAACGCTTCGTTTAGTTTGCCGTTGTTCGACTCGACCTGCATAAAAACAACCTTGCCGGTGCGGTCAAGAAGATATGTCGTAGGAATCCCCCAGATGCCGTAAAACTTTTCGTAATCTTTGAATCCCTTTTCCGCCGATAAAACCGCCGAAACATTCTTCCATTGAAATTTGTGCTGCTCCTGATATTTCCGCAGGGCATCGACATTCGCATCGACACTGTAAGCGACCACTTCAAAACCTTTGTCCTTGTATTTTTCGTACTGAATCACTTTGTTCGGAAACGAACCGCGGCACGATGGACACCACGTTGCCCAAAAATCAACGAGAACAACTTTTCCTTTGAAGTCGGCAACACTGATTTCTTCACCGTTGAGCAAAATGCCTTCGAGTTCAAAGGGCTTGCCGGTCAGAAGGAAACGCCGCTTAATTTTGGTTAAGGTTTCGGCTGCCGGCTGTTCATCCCGTTCTTCAATAAGGGGAATCACCGCTTCCAAAAAACCGATGCCCGCCGTTAACGCACCTTCCCACCGGAGTTCTTGTAACGTTCGGGTAAAATCTATTGCAAAGTTTAGCGGGGGGCTTACACTCCCCGTTCTTACGCCGTCTTTACCCTCCGCGCTCGCTGTTAGTAATTTGATGTACCGCGATTGAATTTCTTTGACGATTTCCCCTTTATCCGGCGTGTGTTTCAAAAATTCAAGCATCGGATACAGAAGGTTCAACTCAATGGAAAACGTCTTTTCGTTACGAATACCTTCGGCGGCGGCTTCGCTGATTGCCTGCTCTACATCAGCATAGAGTTTTGCCGGATTCACCTCCGGCTGCTCCTGAATGGCAAGTACAGCGGCAGTTGCCAGCATTTCGATACGCTGAACCGTAACAAACGTTTTTTCCTGCTCCGTCAGGTCGGGCAGCGTCAGCATCTGATTCGTCAAATTCAGTACATCTTCGAGGCGGGAGGATTCCGGTAACAATAAATGATATGCCGCTTGCAGTTTATCTAGCAGAGATAAAAGTTGTTTCGCAGGCGGTTTATGAAGCAGTGCATCGGAATGAGCCGGTTTCATTTCGGTTTGTTCGATTTCGGCAGCAAGTTGCGTCAGCGGTTCTGTCTTATCGGGAAATATTTTTTTGAGTTCTTCGCAAACGCCCTGACACAGACCGGCAGAGTACGTCTTAATCACCTTGCCGTCTTGTCCGACCAAAAATAAGGCACGGTAACTGCCGTATGTCCTGCCGTAATCGTTGGAAGATTCCTGCCGGCAGACCGTAATACCCGGACATTTATTTTTTGTAACAAATTGACCGATATCCTTTGCATTGCCGTCCCCCGCATAATTGATAAAAACGCAATCCGTATCCCGCAAAATACTGCTTAATTTTTTGAGCAGCGGGTTATACGTTTCCAGAGCGGGAGAAAAGAACGGAATCACTACGGTTTTCCCGCGAAAGTCTTTAATGTCGATAAACTGACCGTCCGTTGATGTTCCGTCAAAAACCATTTCTTTCTCCGGCATCTGAACCCGATGAACGATTTCAAGATTGCCTCTATCAAGAGGCGAATATTTCGTTTTGATTTGTTCGGCAGTCGAAAGAACCAATCCGGCAGAACCATCGGAATCAAGAGATGCCGCTGTATTCATTAACTCCGCCATAATATAAAAATCGGCAGAGACACCTTCAGAAATTCCGCTTATCAGCGGAATATATTTGTTACGAAAACGGACAAAGTCCCTGAATGCATCGGCACGGTGCATCTGCCGGAAAGCCTCTTGCTCCCGATGAAGCATCCAAATGATGATTGTTTGATACTGTTGAGCCGCTTCCGGTATTTTTTGTAACGAACTAATGACTGGTTCTATATCGGCATTAAAGGTTTTGTCATCGGCACCGAATCGACAGACGGCACCCCAGTATTTCATTTCGGCGAGGTAGAGTTTTTCCTCTGCCGTGAGGTCGGATCGGGCAAGTGCCTTATCGGCATTGGTAATGAGGGTTTCCCCCTGCTGCCGGTACTGAGCGGCAATATCATCGGCAGAATTCGCAGCGGAAGAACCGGCGGTCAATGTTACGGCGGTCAATGTTACGAAAAAAACCAGAGACCGGAGGGAATTGACTGTGTACATATCGGAATACTTTGAAAGAGGGTTCATTTTTCGGCTTCTGTGCGTCAAGCGTTATCTATGCTCCGTGCAGCGTAAAAATGTTCTCTTCCTGATTTTAGGGAAAAGAGTACAATACGTCAAGCAGGTCTGTCCGTTCGGCAGGCGATATGGAATTAAGCACCGTTGCCTTTGTGCCTGATATTGCCGAAAGAAGGACAGTGTGAAACTTTGCGGGTCGATGTTCTGCATAACGCTAAAAGGATTCAATTCCGTTAACGTGCAGTTTTCCTCCGGCGAATTCGTTCTCGCAACGGAGCACCCGATAATGTTCGTATCCATAAACAGCGTTTTTCCGGCAGCACCGCGTCCTCTTTTTCCGCAAATTCTTTTGGCTCCAAAATAGGATTCATTGAGTTCAAACGCGCCAGGTTCTCGGCTGCTTTCCTGTAAAGATAATTGAAATACCCTTTGACGGATTTCGCTAAAATAACGCTTCACTGTGTTGCGGCTCGTACCAACTAACGATGCCGTTGCTACCGCTGTCAAGTCCTTGCAAAAGCAACAAATTATTGCAGTAATTTTACACTTTGATAAGTGATTATTATACATAGAGTTAGATTAAATATCTAACCCCTAAACTTGTCAAGCCCCAAAAATAATGTTTTTATAACTTATTATTGTTATTGAGGTTACGAACATAAAGTATAGTTGAGAAAAACGATTTATGAATTCTCTCTTGACTTCTGCTACCGAAAATCTTACTATCCGCCCGGAGGAACAAGGGAAATCCGATGCGGATAGTTTTTTGCGATTTGCCGTTGACTGGTCTTTGTATTGCATTATTGCTTTCCGGCGGTTGTGCGCAGCCGTGTGTCCATCAATCAATGCTGCTCCACGAAAACCGGCGGCTGGAAAACGCTCTTTATGTAACACACGCCCAACTTGCCGATATGAAACAGGAAAATGAGGCTCTCCGCAACGGCGGCAGGTCAGAAGACGCATCACCGAATATGCTGCCGGACGGCGGTTTGATTCCGCCGGTTTTGCCGATAAAATCGAAAAAAACGAAAGAAAACGAAAAATTGAATAATGCTCCGCCTTTTGAGTTGCCGACTATAGAGATACCGGGCGGCGGAGAAAGCAAGGCTCTGCCGCAGACGTTAAAGAGTTCGCAATCCGCGCCGGTTTGGAGTCCGCAGCGGGTTGAGTAGAAGTATCTCTTTTTTAGTTAGAGAAGACAAATGGAAAAACGTAATTCAGACAAATTGGCGAAGGCTATCCGGGCATTGGAAGATGCCATCAAGTATTCCCGCAGCGGGGAGTTTCAGGGGCTTAATATCGAATTTAAGAGTGTCCTCATTGCATCGGTTGTGCAGAATTTTAATCTGACCTTGCGGGTGTGCCGGCAGATGATTGCGCTGCAACTGAGTGAGCAGGTAGGACCGCAGGCGGTTACAGGCAAAACGCCGCAAGAGATGTTTCGTTCGGCAGCCGGCGAAGGAATCATCGGTAATTTGTCTCATTGGCTTGAATACCTTGAATGTGAACATCTTTCGCAAACGAGCCAGGTTGCATTGCGGACGTTCGAGAAGGCTTCGGCTTTTGTTGCCGATGCGGGAGAACTGCTTCGGACGTGTACCCGCCGGTTAGAAAACGAGCGGCGGAGAGCCGCTTAAGAAACGGGTGATAGCGAATGGACGGCAGATAATTGCAGCGATTATATTTTGCCCCGTAAATAAACGTTGCGAGACGGTGTCTCTGCCGGGACTAAGGCGCAAGTGTTCCGGCGTATCAATCAATCCCCGTAGCCGTTCGGATGCGCCGAATGCCAGTTCCAAGCCGACGCAATCACTCTCTCAACGTCCGTAAATTGCGGCTGCCAGCCAAGTTCCGACCGAGCCTTCGCCGAATCAGCGTACAGTTCCGCCGGGTCACCCTCGCGCCTCGCTCCAAAAATCACCGGAATCTCTTTACCCGATGCTTTTTGGGAAGCATCTATAATTTCCTTGACAGAATATCCCCGTCCGATACCAAGATTATAGAACAACCCCTCGCCCGCCCGCAATTTTTCAATCCCAATGACGTGTGCCGCAACTAAATCGTCAACGTGAACATAATCACGGACACAAGTTCCGTCAGCCGTCGGGTAGTCCGTTCCGAAAACCGTAATATTTTCCCGCTTGCCCATCGCGGCGTACAAAACATTCGGTATCAAATGCGTCTCCGGTCGGTGGTCTTCGCCGATGAGACCGTCAGCGGTTGCGCCGGCAACATTGAAATACCGAAAAGCGATAAAACCGAATTGCGGTTGAGCCGCAGCAATATCCTTTAATATCTGTTCAACAAACAGTTTGGAATGTCCGTAAGGATTGATAGGCGACTGCTTTGTTGTTTCAAAAATCGGTACTTCTTCCGGCTCGCCGTAGGTTGCCGCTGTCGAACTGAAAACAAACCGCATTACACCGGCACGCTCCATCGCTTCAAGAAGACTCATCGCCCCTGCCGTATTGTTACGATAATAAAGCAGCGGCTTCTGCACCGATTCGCCGACGCTTATGAGAGCGGCAAAGTGCATCACCGCTTCTATCTTGTGCTTTCGCAGTATCTCCTCAATGCGGTCAGTTTCTTTCAGGTCAACTTGGTAAAACAGTACCATACCGGGGACAGCCTGCCGGTGTCCGTAACTCAAATTGTCGATGACAACAACAGAATGGCCTGCTGTCGCTGCCTTGCGGACAGCGTGAGAGCCGATGTATCCGGCACCGCCGGTTATGAGAATGTTCATTTAATGTCTTTTCGGTCGATTTCGACAGTTAAAACGTTGCCCTTTTCGTTCCAATCAGCGCGGGTAGAAAAACCCCGGATAAGGTGGACACCGCGTCCCGACGGAACGGCAAGACCGCTGACACAGGTCGGGTCGGCTATAACATCGGGGTCAAAACCGCTGCCTTCATCTTCAACAGTAAAGCAAAACCGATTGGGCGACAACTTACACTCGTAACGGACATGCTTGGATTTATCGGAATGATTACCGTGCGTAACCGCATTGACGAAGGCTTCTTCGAGCGTCAATTCGAGGGCGAAGACATCTTTGCTGTTCCACTGGTTGCTGCGGACTCTCCCCACAACCTCATCGATGAGGGAATGGGCGGCATTCAAATCACTTACGATGGCACCTTTCGTTGTCCACGTCCATTGTTGTTCATCCGGACTCATCTTTTTGCGGCTGTATCAGGCAAAAGTCTTAATGCCCTCGTCCTCGTTCGCCTTAATGGTGAACACACTGTCGAGGCGGGTAATGCGGAACGCCTCCATAATGTTGTCGTCAATACCGCAGAGAATCAAAACCGCTTTCGATTCTTTGGCGTTCTTGTTGAGCGTGATCAAAGCCCGAAGGGCTGAACTGGACATAAAGAGAACCCGCTCGAAACTGACAAGCAGTTTTCGGCAAGCCGTATCTTCAAGCAAAGCGATAAGTTGGTCTCCCCATTCCTGTATGGACAGGTCATCGTTCAACTTCATATCGAGCGTTACGGCGATGGTGATATCGCCTACCTTTTTAATTTCTATCCGCGGCTGACTCATTGTATCGTATCTCCTTGAACATAGGAAAGGTTTCGGCTCGGCGAAAAACCAAGCCGGAGGTCATTATACCGTTTTTTTGCAAAAGAAGTATCCCCCCGCAATTTTTTTTTCTTTTTTTTGGGGAGGGGGGGATATTAGAGGGAACCTCTAAAAACCCAATATATCGCACAGAAAATTCCCTATTTTTCAATCGCAAACTAATGCAACGGAGGGTTATTAGAGGTTCCCTAGAGTTGTTCGGCAACTTTAATTTAGGCAAATTGGGGAATATTATTTTTGTCGAGAGATGATGCGATGGCGTTTTCATTTCCAAGTCAAGGAGTCGATTATGAAATGCTGGCAGCACGCTCTCACCCAAAATGATA
>JAITOZ010000138.1 GCA_031289675.1 Planctomycetaceae bacterium | reverse complement strand
GAGCGTATCAGTTGGGAAAGCATCAGAAATCCCCGTGTTTTATTCATCTGGATATGCGCCGGTGTTCCGATGTGTGTTCCTTTTGACTCCCGCGCTTTTCGTACAGCGACGGCTCCGTTTGAAAAGGGTTATCCGACCGTTAGCAATCGGTACAACACAGGCAACGAAGTTCGATATTGAGTGCAGGTTTGCGGAGATAGATACCGTTATGCACGTTGTCAGCAACAGTCCCGACGGCGGTCTCCTGCTCGAAGGCACGAAGGGGCGGATTCACGTCAATCGGGAGCGTATCAAGGGCAAGCCGTTTGAGGAAATCGGCGGCAAACATCTTTTCGATGGTTACGGCGAATACTATCAGAATATGCCGGAACTGCAAAAGGCTCTGCCGTATGAAGATTATGTGAAACTCTACAAGGGCAAGACTCTTGACCCCGGAGACGGAGCGGAGTCGTACCGGAAGGAACACAAGGTTAATGTGATACGCTGCATTAAAGAGGGCGGCTTACCGGTTTCGGATGTGTTCACGCATACTCAAACGATGAATGCCTGCCACCTTTGTGCAATTTCCGCCCGGCTGGGACGTGAAGTGAAATGGGACCCGAAGACGGAAAAGACGAGCGATACAGAGTCGCAATCGTTCATTGCCCGCGAACAGCGGAAAGGTTATGAAATTGAGGGTTAGAGTCGGGAAAATAAATGTGAAAACGTGATGCGGTAATCAGAGCCGCTATCGCAAGGCGGCGAAATATAAATTGCGCTATCTTGCGATAGCGGCTCTGAACGTTCTCGGCACCTCTTGCGGACAATACTCCTGTGCTGTAGTCAACAGAGAAGAAAAGTCTAATGTTATGGAACTGGTTTAATACCGGTAAAACTCCGGCTTGAACGGTCCCCCGATCGGTATGCCGAGGTATTCCGCTTGCTTCTGCGTCAACTGCGTCAACTTCACCCCGATTTGTTCGAGATGCAGCCGGGCAACCTCCTCGTCCAATATCTTCGGCAAACGATGCACGCCGACAGGATACTTCGCTGTTTCCGTCCAAAGAGCAATCTGCGCAAGCGTTTGATTCGTGAACGAATTCGACATTACAAACGACGGATGACCGGTTGCACAACCCAGATTGACAAGCCTGCCTTCTGCTAACAGGATAATCGAATGTCCGTCAGGGAAAGTGTAACGGTCAACGAGCGGCTTAATCTGCACCTTTTTGATGCCGGAAACCTTCTCCAAACCGGCAACGTCAATTTCGACATCGAAGTGTCCGATGTTGCAAACGATAGCATCGTTGCGCATCTGCTCCGTATGCTTTGCTGAAATAATACCGCAGCAGCCGGTTGTTGTAACGAAAATATTGCCGAGAGCGGCGGCTTCGTCCATCGTCATCACCTTGTACCCTTCCATTGCCGCCTGCAAAGCGCAAATCGGGTCAATTTCTGTAACAATAACGGACGCTCCGTAGGATTTCAGCGATTGGGCGCAGCCTTTTCCGACATCGCCGTAACCGCAAACGACCGCAACTTTACCGGCAATCATCACGTCGGTTGCCCGCTTAATGCCGTCCACCAGCGATTCCCGGCAGCCGTAAAGGTTGTCAAACTTACTTTTCGTAACGGAATCGTTCACATTGATTGCCGGTACTTTCAGTTCTCCTTTGGCGAACATCTGATAGAGGCGGTGAACTCCCGTCGTCGTCTCTTCGGAGAGTCCTTTGACTCCTTTGATAATTCCGCTGTACTCCGGCTTGTGGAGCAGGGCGGTCAAGTCGCCGCCGTCATCAAGAATCATATTGAGCGGTTTGCCGTCGGGGAAAATAATCGTTTGTTCGATACACCAATCGAAGTCGGCATCGGATTCACCTTTCCAGGCATAGACGGGAACACCGGCGGCGGCGATAGCGGCGGCGGCGTGGTCTTGCGTCGAAAACTTATTGCAACTGCTCCAGGTACATTCGGCACCAAGGGCGGTGAGTGTTTCGATGAGGACGGCGGTTTGAATTGTCATATGAAGACAACCGGCGATTTTCGCTCCTTTGAGCGGTGTGCTTGCGGAGTATTTCTTCCGCAGAGCGACGAGACCGGGCATTTCGTTTTCGGCAAGTTGAATCTCCTTGCGTCCCCAGTCGGCGAGGCTCATATCGGCAATTTTATGCGGCAATTTTGATTTTTCGATGGTCACGGATTTCTCCTTGTTATGTCTTTGAGATGAATAATTACTCCGGTCATTATCCTAACTTCTCTTTCGCTTGTCAATACACCGTACCCAGAGTGCAGGGCAAAGCCGTTATTTGCCTGCGGAGCGTGAAGATAGGAAGAAGGTGTTGGCACAGAATTGACATATACAGCGGCAGAGGTTTTGGTTGTGTCAGGAATTTAGTCGCAGAAGTCCCTTATTTTCCCGTATGTTAACGTTCATTTCAATAAATTTACAACACTACCGAGGTTTTAGTCTCCGCCGCTCTTCTGGATTATGAGATCAATTTTGCTTCGCTCATTCACGATGGCTTTGGTTATCCGGCAAGTCATACCGGAATCTATACGCCCCCTTGTCAATTTCCTGTATTATGGTAGAATCAAGAATTCTATAAGTAGGAAACACATCCCCGAACGGGAAGCTTGATAGTCGGGGGGGAGAGATAAGTCAAAGTGCGGTGCCTCAGTACTCTGTTGTCAACAGAGGGGCGTATTCGGTAACCTTTTTTTGCAGGAATTACGTTGTGGTCAGACAGAACCTTGTCCGTGAACTTGATATTAACGAGGATTTTGATTCTCAAATTGATGCCGCTCTCGGCAGCACCGCATTAGACGAAATTAACTGGGGCGGCAAAGAAGTCGAACCTAATAAGATTTACGAGGGCAAAGTTGCCCGTCTCGATGAAGGTTTCATCATCGTGGACATCGGTTGTAAATCGGAAGGAATCGTTCCGGCAAGCGATTGGGAAGGAGAAGAAAAGCCGGAAATCGGTTCAATCATCAAGGTTCTCATTGATGAAGAAGAAGAGCCGACACCGGGTTTTGAGCGGAAAGGAATGATTCTGCTTTCCAAGAAGAAAGCCGCCAAAGTCGAAGCCTGGGACAATATGATGAAGTCCGCCAAAGAAGGCGAGACTGTTACCGGTCTGGTTTTGCGGAAAATTAAAGGCGGTCTTCTTGTGGACATTGGTGTTCCCGTGTTCCTGCCCGCTTCGCAGGTTGATGTCCGCCGCCCAAATGACATCGGTGAGTACGTCGGCAAGGAAATACAGTGCGTTGTACTAAAAATCGACGAGGAACGCAGAAACATCGTTGTCAGCCGCCGGGCTTTGATTGAAAGCGAGCGGGCTGAAAAGAAAACGGCTCTCCTTGCTCAACTCGACGAAGGTGAAATTCGTAAGGGCATTATTAAAAATATCGCTGATTTCGGAGCGTTCATCGACCTCGGCGGTATTGACGGGCTGCTGCACATTACCGATATGAGTTGGGGGCGAATCAATCACCCGAGCGAATTGGTCAAAATTGATGACCAAATCGAGGTCGTGATTTTGAGTATCAATCGGGAAAAGGAGAAAATTTCTCTCGGCTTAAAGCAGCGGCAGCCGAGTCCCTGGGATGTTGTCGAAGAGAAGTATCCCATCGGTTCGAGACTAACCGGAACCGTTGTTAACGTAATGAATTACGGGGCGTTCATTAAAATTGAGGAAGGCATCGAAGGACTCGTTCACGTCAGCGAAATGTCGTGGACAAAGCGTATCAATCATCCGAACGAGATATTGAATGTCGGCGATGAAATTGAGGTGGTCGTGCTGTCCATCAGCAAAGAGAAGCACGAGATTTCGCTCGGTATCAAACAAACTTCCGAAAATCCGTGGGAATTTTCCGACGACAAGTATGGGGTTGGCGGTACAGTAAAAGGTATTGTCCGCAATCTGACGAATTACGGAGCATTCATCGAACTCGAAGACGGCATTGACGGGTTGTTGCACGTCAGCGATATGTCGTGGACGAAAAAAATTATGCATCCGAACGAACTGGTGCAAAAGGGACAGGAAATCGAGTGTCAAATTCTTGCGGTGGACAAACCGAACCGGCGAATTGCACTGGGAATGAAGCAGTTGGAGAAGGATCCGTGGGAAAAAGACATACCGGAAAAATATACACCCGGTCTTATCCTCACAGGAACGGTTACGAAAATCACAAATTTTGGTGTGTTCGTTTCGTTGGGCGATGATTTGGAAGGATTGCTGCACATTTCGGAGTTGGCTGACCATAAAGTGGATACGCCGGAAGATGTCGTCAAGATTGGGGACGAAATTGAGGTGAAGGTGTTGCGGGTCGATTTGGATGACCGCAAAATTGGTCTGTCAAAGAAACGGGCGGGTTGGACGGCGGAACAGGAGGCGGCAGCCGGTGATGCGGTGATTCCGTCGTATCCCGCGATTTCGCCGGAACTCTTGCGGGGCGGTGTCGGTGATTCTGGTCCGCTGTTTAAGTAGGCAGATATTTAAGAGGGGATTGAATATCAAGAGGTTTGATATTAAGGGGCGATAGCTCAATTGGGAGAGCGCAGCGTTCGCAATGCTGAGGTCGGGGGTTCGACTCCCCTTCGCTCCAATGACGTAAATCGTTTATATTACATAACTTACGTCAATTTCTTTCGTGCGTGTGTAAAGGCTGGTATCGAAATTTGGTCTCCGAACCGGCTGCGGCACTCGGCAGGTTCAAAGGTGCGTGAAAAGTACGGTTTGGAGTATGCCCAAGCCGTCCTCGGTCACGCCAACGCAAAGACCGCCGAAATTTATGCCGAAGTCAGTTTCGAGAAAGCCGCAAGTCATTCCCCTACAAACACTTGCAATGAAATACAAGAGGTGTCAGCACACACCGACAACACAAATATGGCGGGGACAGGACTCGAACCTGCGACCTTGAGGTTATGAGCCTCACGAGCTACCAACTGCTCTACCCCGCGATCACTTTCAACGGCAATAACATAACTTTCGTTACTCCCGCTTGACACGGAAGTATTCTACGCTCTTTTCGGTTATTGTCAAGAGCAGTATTATCAGCAGTAGCATTATTTGCGGAGTTTTATTATCTGCGTTACTATTGTTCTGCATTTAGCAGCCGCACAGCAAAGGTAACAAGACCGATACCGAGTATAATATTGCCCGCTAAAAACAATGTCCAATGCCGTTCCCGTTTGTCGGCAAATAACTTCATTCCGTAATGACGCTGTTTGACTGCCGTCTTTGCACTGCCCCCCGCCGTATCAGAAAATGCTGTACCGGAGGAAAACGCAGCAGAAATACTCGTTTGAGTAATGCCCGTCTGAACAATACCGGATGGAACAACGCCCTTCGAGGGCAGAAACAACGAACCGACTTTGCTTTCGGCATCTGACCAAACCGCCGGCTGTATATTTGCCGGAAGTACCGGTAAATTCACTGCAAACGCCGTTTCGTCCGCCTTCCGGCTGACACGCTGTTTTGCGTCATTCGGAATCATCATTCCCTTTATTCGCGGCAGAGGCGGGGATTGTTGCAAGGGTTGCTGCCAAGATGGAGATGAAGCATCTTGTTTTCGCGCTGCGGAACGGCTGCCGATATTGTCACCGATGTTTGCCGGTCTCGCCGTACGCCGGTTAGCGGACGGTGTCAGCATACTGCTAAATTGCAAACTATATTTCGGTCCATCTGTTTCAATTAAAGCAAAAAACGTCTCCGGTCGTTCCGGCAGCCGCTGCATTGCCTCTCTTGTTGTGTTGAGAAAGCGGTTGACTCTGCCGGAATAACTGCCGGCAGTGAATTGCACCATATCTGAACCAAAAAGGACTCCGGCGAGTTCGCCGCGGACATTCAGTATCGGACCGCCGGAATCGCCGTATCGGGACGCAATCATCACCTCCATAATTTCATAGAAGACCTGCGTACCGGCGGTTGGATTGTCCGGTGTCAGATAACGAGTACACTGCCCTTGGGCAATGCGGTATTTGCCGCCGCCGTAACCGGCAATCCAAATTGGTTCTCCGGGCTGTACGGCTTTCGGCGCAATGTTCATCACCGAAACCGACTCCGGCGGTTTTGATACGGCAACGAGTGCTAAATCCCATTTGGCATCGCTCTGGATAACCGCCCCGAAAGTAGAAAATCCGCAGGGAAAATGCACGTGCACCAAACCTTCGGCATCGGCAACAACGTGCCGATTGGTGATGACGATGCCGTATTCCTTGTACGTTCCGATATATGAACCGGAGCCGAAGGATTGACCGGCATAGTCAAAGGCGATGACTCTGACAACGTTGGGCAGCGGACGTTCAGCGGACTCTTCGGCGGCAACGGCAGCCGACAGCAAAGCGGCAGCGAGACATCCTTGTGTTATGAACCGTAATGGAGTGAAAAACAGGTGCATAGCGATAGCGGCAACGGCTTGGAGATATTCAAAAGTCAGAGCCGGCACGTCCTGATTTTCGGAAAGTTGCGGAACGGGACTACAAAAAGAAACGCGGCGGTGTTGATACCGGCGGATTTATCAAACAGGGTAAATGCGGAATAACCGATAGAACGGGACAATCACTCCGCCGCCCATCAGAGACGTTCTGGTTTATCGTCAGGGGTATGCCTGCCCTTGGCGGCAACTCATCGGACGGGTTAGGGAACAGGGTTATTCATTAAACCTTTCACCGTGTCGGAGAATCGGTCGAGGGATTCGACCAGTTCTATCGGAAACATCACCACCGTATTTGATTGTCCGGTTCCGAGACCGTCTATCGTTTGCAGCGTCCGCAGTTTCATTGCCCCGGAGGTCGTTGCCATTATTCGCGCCGCCTCGGCAAGATTGGATGCCGCAATTTTATCGCCCTCTGACTTCGTGATGTTGGCTCGTTTTTCCCGCTCTGCCGATGCCTGCCGCGACATAATCCGTTTCAGGTCTTCCGGCATTTCAATATCCTGTAACCGAATCGAATCAAGATGCAGTCCCCAACTTTTAATCCGTTCCTCAACGACTTCCGCAATCCGCCGCTGAATTTCTTCCCGCTCCGACAAAAGTTCGTCTAACGTCAATGCTCCGACCACATCACGCAGCGTTGCTTGAGCATATTGGGCAACGGCAAAACGATAGTCCTGAACCGTTAAGACGGCTTGTTCGACTTCCCGTACCAAAAAGTAAAGAACACCGTCAACCGCCGCCGGTACATTGTCTTTCGTTATCACCTGCTGCGACGGAATGTTCAATGTCAAAAGACGGGTATCGGCAAACTGCACGCTGTCGATGAACGGTACGATGTAGATAACACCAGGTCCCTTGACACCGATAAATTTTCCTAGCCGCAGTACCACTCCCCGCTCCCATTGGGCCGCCACTCGAACGCCGGAAACAACCAATGTGATAAGTGCGGAAAGAATCGCAAAGACAATAATTGCCGGAACAATATCCACGAAAACCCTGCCGGCAACAGTGTCAGTAGGTTCGTTGAAAACCTTCAATAGTTTTGATATGTCAACCATTGCAGCGGCAACACTGATGAACAGCAAAATCTGCATAACGCCGTTGAGCAGCGTCCGAACCGGCTTCCCGAGCGATGAATGAGTCGAATATTCATCAACTTCACTTGATGTTTTGACGGTAGTCGTTTTTGTGTCCATAATACCGATACGGTTAGACTTGGGGATACTAATAGGGCATTGTCAACATTGTACTTCCTGATTGGAATCGTGGCAATACCTTCTGCCGCTGCAATCAGGTCACCGGTCAAATTAAAAAAATTACTTTGCAGGTGACCTGGAGACCTTGATTTTAGATTGAATCTGTGTTAGAATACCCGAAGTCGCAAAATTAGCATTAGTAATGAATTATGTTTGACGACAATACTTCGCTTACTTCTTCGTTTGATAGTACCTTGAACGATGCTATTGGTTCGCCCACAGTGTACATCGAGCAGACCACTGACTTCACCTGCGCCGTGGTTTCACAGGAAATGATTCTGCACGACTTCGGTATCAATCTCAACGAACAACAATTGGGGTTGGAAGCGATGCAGCACGGCTGGCTCTTGGAAGACGGTACGCCCTTCGCCGATATAGGAAAATTGCTCGACCTGCACGGTGTCCCTAACCATATCAACGAGAACGGAAACCTGATGCACTTATCAACGAACTCGCTCACGGACACAAAGTCATCGTTGGCGTTGATTCCGGTGAGTTGTGGGGCGGACCATCCTTTTGGCAGCAACTCACGGGCATTGACAACCACGCTCCCGACCACGTTCTCGTTGTTTCGGGACTCGACTTTTCCGACCCGCAGCATCCGCAGGTTTTTCTGAATGACCCCGGCACTCCTTCCGGTAGTCCCGAAGTATATTCGCTGGACCAATTTCTCCAAGCGTGGGATGACTCCAATTTTTTCTATTGCGCTACCGACTTTGCACCAACCGATTTACAAAATGACGGTACAGGATTTTACACCGATACGGGAATCTACGGTACTATAGATGATTGGGTGAACTTGTTCACCAGCATCGGTTGGGAAGCCGCTGCCATTGCAACCGTCGGTATATTAGGATTGTCCGCTGCCGCCGCAGAAAAAAGTTTGTGGAAAACCGCAGAGCAAAAAGGAGTGTTCGGGTAAGTGAACATTGAATGATACGTCGAAATTTTTAGCATACTTTTTTTATCAAAGGAAAATACAATGGACCCGCTTTCTCTGCTTGCTCTCGGACTTGCAAACGGTTTAATGACTTTCGTCAACGGAATGTTCAGCCGTAACACACAAGAGAAGATGGCAGTTAAAAACAGCGAAATTCAAACTGCCCTTCAGGAAAAGAACTTCGAAGAAGCAGAAAAAAACCGTCAACTTCAAAAATCCCTTCAGGAAAAGAACTTTGCCGAAGCAGACCGTTTGCAAAAGGAACTCAAACAAATCGACTACCAGAACGCTCTGGCGTTGCAGGACGAAAGTTTCAGAAAACAGTTGGCAATGGCGGAATACATTTATTTTCGGGATAACGAATGGACGCTTATTCCTTCGCCGGAAAGCCACGTCAATTATCTGAAACAGATGTATTCTCCCGACCGGGTGCCGTTGCAGATTATTATCACGGACGCAATGCCTCAAAATTTCGGCGGTGTGAGAAAAGATGTGTCGAAATTCTTTGATGAGTATTACTCGCTGCATAGTGATTCACCGGCACTGTTCTACGACCAAGGATGGAAGGAGTCGATGAAAAACAAAAACGGTAATGCGCAAATCATTGCCTTGCATAAAGCGTTGGCGGGCTTGCCGACTTTGATTATTGCTTCCGATTTTACATCGGACGGCGAAGGTACGGAGATGAATATTCGGGCTTCATTTTGGGGATTAGGCGAGACACACGTGCCGGTCAGCAAATACCTGTTTGAGAAAAATATAAAGGGATTGGAACAGGAAATTCCCGATAAAAAATTACGGCAGCAGGCGTTGTCCTCTTTGTTACAAATATCCGCTGCGGCGGTTGCTGATATGTATCATCTGCTCCATTACGGCAAGCAGCCGCTGCTGCCGAAGATTTGTAATGAATGGAACACGTTGAACAATGATACCGCCAGGAAAGTCGTTGCCGATTTGTTCGGCACATTCTTGTTAACCGAAGTCCGCAGCGAAGTTCCGAATATCGATGCTCCGTTGCAGTTAGCATTGACGGCAACAGCATTTTACGAGGCAGGCAGCAAAGAGACCGCCCGAAAGTTTGCCAACCAGGCAATAGAACATTTTGTATCGTTTGCTCATAAGGGAACGATTCCTTCATTAGGCAAAGACCACTACCGGGCATTGGAATTATTGAAGCCTCTTGTACCGAAAAGAGTGACGGCAGTGACGGGCGTAGTAAAACAGGCGGAACCAAAACGCATAGTGGAAAGTTGTCTGCCGTTAGCAACTCTTCGGGTTGTACTGTCTTGGTCGGACAGTGAGTTTGATTTAGACCTTTCGGCATTTTTGTTGAACGCAGCCGGTAAAGCCGTTGATGCCGTCTATTACGGCAAAACCAAGTCGAAGTGCAAGGGAATCATTCACAGCGTCGATGAGCGGGGCGGAGCAGGAGCGGAAGAGTTAATGACCGTTACATTAAATCAGATAGACAAAACAGTACAGCGCATTGTATTTGTTGTAACGGAAAAGACCGGTCATTCCCTCGGCGGACTTTCGAACGGCACCGTCCAAATTTTCGATTCCGCTCATAACAAAAAACTTGCGTCTCTCCATTTTGCCGGTATTGTGAAACAATGTTGTACTGTGAAATTCTGCGAGATAGTCCGTACAGAAACCAACTGGGAGTTTATGCACTCAACAGAGGAAAATCTGTCCCGATTGCCGCAGATAGCCGAAGAGTACGGAATCACGATTGAAGGGGGAAAAACACCGGCGGATACCGGCAAGGTATCGGCTGATGCACCAACTATCGACGAGAATATCTCTTTCGATACGCTCCTCAAACTGGCAAAACAGGGTAATGCCGAAGGGCAGTGGCGGGTTGGGCTCTGTTATCTGGGTGGCGATGGTGTAACAGAAAATGCCGGCGAAGCGGTAAAGTGGTTTCGCAAAAGTGCCGAACAGGGCTATGCCGGCGGACAGTGTTGGTTGGGGATTTGTTTTCAAATAGGCAGAGGTGTGCCGCAGAACTATAACGAAGCCGTTCAGTCCTATCAAAATGCGGCAAATCAGGGATATGCCGATGCGCAATTTCAGTTGTATATTTGTTACAGAAATGGATACGGCGTGCCGCAAAATGACTCATTAGCGTCCGACTGGTTGATAAAAGCCCGTGACGGCGGGTCACTGTATGCATTAACTTCGTGTTTGTTGCAGACATTTTGCATCTTCCCGCTTGACCGTATTTACATCAAACAACTTGTGGACGACGGAGCAGACATTAATGACAAATACTCGGACGGCGGCACTGTTTTACATTCTTTAATGTCGCACAGTTCAGTCACCGCATCTGATGTTCAATTTGCCCTTTCATTGGGGGCAGACCCGGATATTCAGAACGGTAATGGCGATACGCCGCTGCATATTGCTGTCAGGGACCATTGGGAATACGATATTGTCCGATGCCTTCATCATCACAATACCAACACTGCCAATATCCGCAATAATGACGGCGAGACACCAATGGACGAGGCAAACGGAAGATTACTCGGACAAAGCGATATTGTTAAGATATTGCAAGGCAGATAACAGGGTCAGTCCCGACCCAACTCGTCAAGCCGACTTGCAGCGGCGGTTCTGATGTGTATAATTTAAGCATTGCTCCATTCAGCCGCTGTCGCAGGACAGTAAAAATCCTATGAAAAAAATCGCCGCCCTTTTGTTCGTTTGCCTTTCTCTGCCGGTCGTTGCGCAGGAAATCGTCGTCCAACCGGTTCACACGCCGAAAATCAGTTACTTTTCGCTGCGGGACATTCAACTCCTTGATGGTGCCGATAAAGCAAGCGACCTGAAACACATTCAGGATATGACACACAAGTATCTCCTGACACTCGACCCCAACCGGCTCTGTTCGTGGTTCCGCCGCGAAGCCGGTCTCACGCCGAAAGCCCAGCCGTATCCGGGCTGGGAATCCGATCACGGTTATATCATACCGGGGCATATTCTCGGCTTTTACCTCTCGTCGATGGCAATGATGTACGAAACGACCGGCGACACGGAAATTATCAAACGTCTCGAATATACGTTACAGCAACTCGATGAGTGTCAGAACGCCGGCGGAGACGGTTACATCGGGGCGGTTATCAACGGTCGGCAGGCTTACGAAGAAGTTCTCACCGGCGATTACAAAATTACCGGCGGCGGTTTTGCAGGAAAAAGCGAACCGACGTATATTATGAACAAAATTACGCTCGGTTTGTACGATGTTGCTGCCAAGTGTAATCTGCCGCTGGCGAAAAAGATTCTCGTCCGCTTTACTGATTGGTTCGGAGAAAATATTGTTGATAAATTAGACGAACCGGCGTTACAAAAACTTCTGACTTGTGAACACGGTTCGTTCAGCGAATCGTACGTTGACGTTTATCAATTGACCGGCGATAAAAAATATCTCGAATGGGCGAAGCGGCTCAACGACCATCGGATATTGAATCCGCTTTCCGAAGGTAAAGACATTTTACCGGGCTGGCACGCCAACTGTACCATTCAGAAAAATCCCGGCTTTGAAAGCGTTTATCGTTACACCGGCGAGAAAAAATACACCGATGCCGCCCGATTTTTTTGGAAGACGGTTGCTGCTGACTACTCTTGGATATTCGGCGGCAACAGTACGTCCGAACACTTTTTTCCGAAAACGGAATTGGACAAGCGAGTTCAACAAAACGGCGGAGCGGAAGCGTGTAACTCCGTCAATATGCTCCGCCTGACCGAAGCATTATATGAGGACTATGCCGAACCGGAAATGCTCGATTTTTACGAGCGGGTTCTCATCAATCATCTTCTCAATGCTTACGAACCGGAGCAAGGAATGGTCGCCTATATGACAAAGGTTCAGCCCGGCGGTTTCAAAACGCACTCCACACCATACGATTCGTTTTGGTGCTGCACTGGTACCGGCTTTGAAAGTCCGGCGAAGTTTCAGAAACTGATTTACGCTCACGA
>JAITOZ010000135.1 GCA_031289675.1 Planctomycetaceae bacterium | reverse complement strand
ATGTTGAAGAACTCATTTTATTTTGGCAAACGATGCCCGAACGTATCAGCAAAACCTGCTGCAAAAACTATTTCAAATACTGCGGATATTGACAGGACTATTAAAAGAAACGGGCTAGCGGAAGTTTATTGAATTCATTGATGAGTCGCTGTCCTACTGTCCTTTATATTTGTGGGCTTGACTATTATCTCATATAGATTTTAGTAATTTTTTAATAATTTTGCGTAGATTTTCATTTTTATGATTGAAACGAAATTCAGTTTCTTTCGTGTTGACCTGCCGGACGAGGAGAAGAGTTGTCCGTTTTGCGGTACCGAATATGAACCGATGGGCGTAGAAGCCGCGAATATTCTGCATCTGATAAGATTAAAAAGGAGATACCTCCTTGTCCAGATAAAAAACGTTTGTTCTTTCGAAAAACGCAATCGGTTCTGGCATTGAATGAACTTTTTGATTTATACCGTGAAGTTCAAAATCGAAACGATTTTTTGCCGAAGAGCGGTCTGGGGCAGGCGGTCGCTTACGCACTGAATAATGAAACGGCGTTGCGGCAGTACTGCGATAACGGCTGGCTGGCGATTGACAATAACGTTTCAGAGCGGGCGGTGAAACCGTTTGTGCAGGGACGAAAGAATTGGCTGTTTTTCGGAAGTCCGGCGGCAGCGAAGCGGTCGAGTGTGATAATGACGGTCTTGGCAAGTGCCAACCGGAACGGTTTGAACGAATTGGAGTATCCCATTGACGTACTGTATCGCCTGCCGAAGTTACGCCGGAACGAATATGAACAACTGCTACCGGACCGATGGGTAAAATCAGACGAACCACCGACTGCGTTTGCGGCGGTGGTACGGCAGGCAATAGCGAATAACGGAAAGAACGAAATTAACATAAAAACTGGAATCGAAAACTCTGTTATGGAATTGATTACGTCGTAAATCTTCTGCGACAATTCCGAGCCCCACATCTTATCGGCAAAAATAATTCCGACTTTCTACAACACGCAATTCGAGGAAGAGATACAGTGTTCTCGTCCGGTTCAAACTTGAAAATAAAATCTGCAATTGTTTTGTATTACGAACTTAACGGCTTACGTTCTGGCTGCGGCGGAACAATTTGTAACGGCGTGTTTTTACTCTTCTGTGACTCGTCCTTTAATTTTTCAATACTCTGTTGTAAATCCGTTTTTAATGTGTCAATGTTCTTATCAACAGCATCAAGTTTCTTATTGAATATTTTTATCTGTTCCTGCAACAGAACAAGATTTAGGTTGCCTCTCCCGATACTGGCAAACAATAGACCGGCGGCAAATCCAAACAAAATCAATGCAAACGGCAAGACGTACTCGCCAAATTGGTTGATATAATCAAAAATTGGTAACACTTTCTTTTCTGCTTCAAGTATTTTCGCAACGGCTTTGCCCGTCAAGTACCGCTGTGCTTGGGAACGAATCTCGTCCAATTTTTCGCCGGTCTTTATGCCGTCATCAACACACAAGATCAAACCGTTTTTCGGCGAAAAGTCATAATGCAGCAATTCATACATCAACATTCTGCGGTTTTCTTCCGTGTTGGCATTTTCCGTTCTGTCTTTTAGAAATTTTTCGGTTACGTCAATCTCTACAACCGAGTCGGCAAATTGTTTAACTGCATTTTCGTCCAATTCCCAATGATCTGTTCCGTAATATTTAATACAGCGTTCTAAATTCGCTGTGGTATTGCCGAAGTGCTGCAACGCCCAGTATGCGAAACCTTTTGCTTTTGATTCACTACAACCGTTTATGAATAACGCTACAGATATTTTTCGTTGTTGATAATCCGTTTTGTCCGTTGCTCCAGAACATAGATAGACAAAGAATGTTCCATCGGCATTACGATACACCACAATGCCGTCCTCTTTGACATATTCATTAAGCGGAAATTCAGGCGGCGAACTCCAACGATAGTCGTTCTTGAAACCGCGTGTATAAGCGGAAAATTTCATTACCATTCAAATAATTTGGATTGCAGATGACGTTGTAATGTTGCCTCAGACTTTTTCAACCGCCTTGCTAACCGCTTGGCAATACTCTTTGGTTTTGCGGCAAGCCAGAAACGTAAAAATGGAAGTCGTTGCGCAAGACGGTCATACCGCCGCTGGGCTTGTTCGACCGTCTTTTCCAACGCGGACTTTACTGCACATAAAACGGGGATTTCGCAATTCTCTGGTTTGTAGGTTTTGCTTGCTTCACGAATAAATTCGTATCCCTTGTCGGCATCGCCGCCCTGATATATTAGATTGCCCGTAGTTTCTACGGCGCAGTAATACACCTTGTTAATCTTACGATTCTTCCGCAGTTCAAGGACATAACGAGCAATCTTTGTTTTTAACTGTTCGTAAAGTTCAGTGTATCCGTTGGTGCGGTAGGATTCTGCACGCATCAAAACGATAACAACGGTGTGGCTCTCGTTAATACCGGAGTTGGCAAGAAGATTTACCATCGCTTCCGGTTTGTTGACGGACAAATTGTCTTCGCCAATCCATTGCCCCCTCGACGACTTCGGTTCCATCATTGCAACGCTGTCAATACACCAGAACGATATGTCGGAATTAAGCAGAAACGATTTCGCTTGTGTACCGTTATCCTCGGTACAATAGGCTCCGGGAATATCGAATATCTGCAACGATAATTCTGTTGATTTCGCATTGTAATCGTTTTCGTATTGCAGTTCAAACCTGAATTCGTCACACTCTTTACCGCCTTCAATACGTTTGTCTTTTACGACAATGCCGCCTTCGCCGAGTTGCGATAACTTGTTCCGCAATTCATCAAGTGATGTGCGGGTATTTTCATCCGGCTTGAGTTCGTAATCGCCGTTTGGAAATTGCGTTTCTAAATGCGGATACATTGCAGCAAGCAAACTCGTCTTGCCGGTGCCAGTCGGACCGGTCATCACGATTTTAATGTTAGGTGCAGCCATTGTTTCTTAATAGTTGAAGAAATATTGTTAGAGTCAAAGTAAAATGTAAGGAAAATTCGGTCTATCAACTTTTTGTGAATCGGGTTTGCCTTCCAAATAATCCTGATAAGCGCTCGCTTTTTTAGCGTAGTCCTCCCATTTCCAAACGTTCTCTTGAAGTTTGTCATTGGGACTTTCATCAAGGGGACTTTCATCAGGTTTCTTTTTAATAATGTATTCAAGACGTTTCACTTCGTCTTGCGCTTTCGCTAAATTAGTTTTTGTCTCGGCTAACTCTTCCGCATTATTGGACGGAACGGAGGTTCCTTTCAAGTCAGTCAGTTCCTGTTCTGTTTTTGACAGATTGTCTTTGAATATTTGCAACTCTGTTTTTGCGTTTGCGAGTTCATCGCTAGCGGTATTCCACTTCGATGATACATCCGCCATTTCATTTTTTGCAGCGTCAAGTTGCTTTTGTAAGTCACCCGACACCACGGTTTGAACTTTCTGATACACGGACGGATACGCCAAGTAACCGGCAATGCCGAGCAATACGGCAACGATAATAATCCACTCCGGCAGCGTGAACAGTTTAATTTCAGATGCTTGTTTCATTGTTACAATAAGTTGTTAGTGTAGTGTTACGATATTTCGGCACTGCGGCGGACAGCATCATTAGTACGGTCGATAGTATCTTGCCAATCCTTGCGGAATTTGGAGTCCGCTTCTTTCTGTTGAAACTGTTCCTGCCAGATTTCGCTGCGATGGTCGGCGTAAAAATAACTCCACAAGTCCCTCGCAACGTCGGCGGTCCCTGTGTGAACCATCGCATCGTGTAAATCGTCTAATGTTGCAAACAACGCAATTGATGGCTCCGTTGCACAATCACGGAGTATCCGTATCGCTTTGCCGATACCGTGTTCCGCCGCTTTCTGAATGCGTTCAATCAATTCAGGAAAGTCTTTGTTATTATCAAAAGCGAATGGACGGTGTTCTTCTCGGTCAGCATTCAACGTATTGAAACACGGCAAAACACGCGGCAGCAGAGAACCCCGAAACGAAAGTGTTGCGGTGTCGAACTGTCGAATGGCCTCCGCAATACGGCGGGCATTCTCCTGCTCTCTATCCGTTGCACCAAGCGTTTCAAATTGTTCGGCAAGCGAATCCCACCACGTCTTTTTTGTTGCGTCCTCTTGTGTCAATACAATAGAAGTCATTTTGCCGCCGTCTTCGGCAGTAAAACATTCTTTCGCTTCAACACGCAGGTCATCAAATATTTTATGTAACGCCTCGTCCAACGAGTCGAAATGTTTCAGTACACTACGGCGAACATCTTGGCAGAAAACAGGAAACGCAGCATTTAATCCTATCCCTTTCTTTTTCTGCATTGCCTCTTTGGTCGGCAAATTCGGCACCGTCTTTAAGTCGCTTTCGATTTGGCTCAACTTTTGCAGGAACACTTCGTTAGGAGTATCTTGTTCGTCCCGCCATTTTTCAACAGACTCGAAAAGTTTACTTGAAAAATTGTCCCAAATTTTTTCCTTGAACAGTGATTGGGCTAATACCGCATCCGCAGAGGAAACACCGCCGCTCTGCTTGGGAAATACTTCAGAGAGTTTCGATGTCAATTCAGTAACACCGGCAAGCAATTTTTGTACTTCTATGAACCGTTTGGAATAAAGCGTCTTATCTAAAATGCCTTGCGTATTAGCAATACCGTCTAGTATGCGGGTAAATTCTTTTTCTACGGCTTCTTTATCGGAACAATCCAATTCGATATATTCCTGCATATCTTTGAGCGAACTGTTCCGAAAGTCCTCCGGCAGGAACTTTAACGCTTCTACCGTTGACTGTGTTTGTCGGTCGCTTGCGAATACGTTGACCATAAAATATGACCATTTTTCGGGCGGCAGTTCCTGTATCGCAGATTTCACCAGTGAAAACAAACGAACATCTTCTTTACGAATACCGCGTTCACGGACTTTCCGCAGCATGATTACTGCATCGATACTTTGACCGAAATCCCTCATTAGACGTTCTTCCGCTTCGAGAACGGCACGGTCACCTAAGCCGGGCGTATCACCGACAGAAATCTTTTCATCTTTAAGGAACGGAAAGCAGCAATGCACTCGTGCTGATTTAACCGCCGCCCAAATTGACAAATGGTTGCCGTCTGCATCGCTTTTCGCCGTGTATGTTCGTATTTCGCTTTTTTTAATTCGTTTTTGGGACTCGCCGAAATACGGTTTATATTCGTTTAATCCTTGCTGTAACCGTTCAACAAAATTGACGATGTCAATGTTTTCGGTTGTTTTGACTTCGTTTGGCAACGGTTGGGAAAATGCAGAAAGATTGAACGGCGGTGATAAATTAAGCAATTTGTAATACGGGGCGACAACACATTCGAGAAATTCGGTTTCGCTGTAAAACTCGATGAAGGCGTATGCTTCGTTGGTATCAGTATTTTCGATGATCGCCGCGGCTCCGGTACAATCGCCTTTTGCACCAGTTGGAATCTCTTCATCGGCAAGACCCGTCAGACGTTGTAATAATGTACTTTTACCCTGACCGGCATTGCCGACAACACCGATATTCAATGTGGGACGACTGAAGCGGCGTTGCAGTTGGTCGAGTTCCCTAATACGGACAGGTATCAAATTGTTCACGAAACGGTCAATTTCCGTATTGCGTTCTTGCAGAACAATTTTTTGTTCATCGGACGTTTTTTGCATTGCCCGATGCAGCATATTGGAACATAACCGTAACATCTCTCGAATCTGTTCGAGATGTTCGATGGTTTTAGCGGTCTTTTCGGCAATCGGTTTGCGGTTGGCGATAATCGTATTGATGGTGTCGCTGCGGGTCATAGTTTGATAGTGGGTAGAGATTATTGTTTCGGTTCCATTTCGTTCTTTGAAGGCTGTTTCGTTTCAGATTCTGCATTGGGTTTGTTCTGTTGTTCATCGGGAGAAGTTACCTCAGAAATTGCCTCACGATTTACTGCTTCCCGATTAACAGCAGTGTTTTTTTGTTCTCTGTTCGTGTTCGATTCAGGATTGGACTTTTCTTTTCCATAAAGTTCGTCAATCTTCTTTTGTGCATCCTCTTTGACTGTCTTGTACCGCTCAATCAAGTCGTTAATTTCTTTCTTGCGTTTATCAGCGGTTTGTTTGGCTTCATCTTCTGCTTTTTGGGCGGCAGATTTAGCGGCTTCTTTTTCGGACGTTGCTTTAACCGCAGCATCTTTTGCCGCGGTTAAAGTTTGGGTTTCCTTTTGCATTTTTGCAATTTGGACAGTGGCAAAGACACTGGCGGCAACGGCAATAAGAACGCAAACCGTCGTGATGATCATTGCCCAATTACGTACTTTTTTCCAGAAATTTGCCTTATTGTCCGCTATTTTGTCGGTTTCGGTTTTTGCCTCGTCCGCTTCTTCCTTCGCTTTGGCGGCAGCGGCTATTTTCTTTTCCGCTGCATTCTCCCTTTGGGCAGCCGACTGTTCTTTTTGAGAAGCAACGTTTATTTTGTTATTTGCTTCCTTATCCTTTTTCGCTGCTTCGTCAATGAGAGCGATTGCCTCGTTCTTCTGCTGTTCCAGCGGTTTGACCTCCACTATCAACGATTCTTTCTGTTGCTGCAAAGTGTCTATCTCTTTTTGCCTTGCATTTTTAATCTCTTTCGCTTTCACTTCTAAGTCGTTCGTCTTTTTTTCCCATTGAGCGGCTGCGTCTTTTGCTTGACTGATAGCCCCTTCCATCTTTTGCAACTGCTGCTCGGCAAGGCGAATTCTTTTTTCGGCTTGTGCGGCGGAACGTTCCTTCTCTTCTGCCGACTTTATTCTTTCCTCCGCGGCGGTTATGTCTTTCTCCGCCGCCGCTTTTGCAGAGTCCGCTTCATCGTTTGCTTGTTCGGCTTCTTTCCTTGCCAGTTCCGCTTCGTATGTTGCCTTTTCGGCGGCTTCTTTATAAGTACGCTCTTCTTCTCTCGCCTTTTCAACCGCGGCTCTTGCCTTCTCCGCTTCCGCTTTTGCTTCTGCACACTCGCTCCGCGCGGCAACGGTTTCGGCTTTCGCCGCTTTCAAGTTGGCGTTCACTTTGTTTAACTCTTCTTGAGCATCATAGATTTTGCTGCCCAAATCGGCAGTCATTTCATTGTTAGTATCGTTTGACATTGTATTGAACAGGGTTAATTGTTACGGGAGTAATGCTACTTTTCAAAATGCCGCTTGGTAGGTGTTCCAAAAAAACGTATCCTTTTCCAAATACTCTTTATGCGGGGGATACTTCCCCACTGTTTCCAAGTATTTTTCATCGAAAAGAACCTTGTTTATCTTCTTATGCTTATCCGGTTTGGAAGCAGCATCTTCGATTGCCTTGCGGAAAACGGCAAGGAAGTCTTGCTTTAAATCAATTTTGTCGTATGATGCTTTCTCTATTTTTTCCTCAAATGTTTTGTACACTTCTTTCGGTGTCGGTTTCCAATCTTCCCCTTCGTCCTTACCTGGAGACATTTCCGCTTCTATCCCAAACGGCACAATTATCATTTCATAGCAACCTCTAAAAACTGTAGGAACATAACTGTTTTTATCTACCTGCGTAAATGTAATTTTATGATTATCACTTATTATACTGACAACTTTTTTTAGAAACTCCTTGTCTTGTCTTTCTCCATCTTTTTGGTGTTTCAGCCGGCGTAGTGCTTCCTTCTTTTCCTCTGTTGGTAACGGCGGTATTATTGCGTCAGAATCGAGAAGGTCGCTGTATGTTCTGTTGCCACTTATAGTGACTTGCCCTAGAATTTCCGGTATATCACCGCGTACAATTTCTTCGAGAGCGTGCGGCTTCAAATCCTGTGCCGGTGTTTGAACAACAGAACCCGCTGCAAAAAACAGGAAAACGATAAGGAGTACAATGTAGTGTTTCATTGGAGTTGTTAATTATAAACGGCGGCAAACGGGTCGAGTTTGCTTGCTTTATAGGCAGGCGGTAAGGTGCCGACAAAACAGACAATTAACTCGCCTGCCGTCAGGATTAAAATGTCAAACCATCGAAAAACGAGATACACTGACGGAAGGCGTATGAACAGCAAATCCCATTCGTAACTTAACAATAACTGTAATCCGAATCCGAGAGCAATCGTAACAAAAACAGATATTACTCCGATGCTCATTGAGCGAAGGAATATAATATAAAACACGCCGAACTTGGAAACGCCCATCACACGGAGAATCCCAATCGTTCCCCGCTTGCGGTCGGTCGAATCCAGCAATACGCAGAACACCGTTATTAGACCGAATAGGAATACGGTAATTCCAATGACCGCAACGGCAAGCCAAAGTTCGTTGATGCGTTTGCTCAACTCGTCTATCTGCTGCCGGTTACCATCCTGTACGCCGTAATGTTTTTCTTGCCGCAAATAATCAATCGCTTTGCCGACGTTGTAAATCGTTTTTGCATAACAACGGAAATTCGTTATTTCCGGTTCGACTGCTTTTTGTATAAAAATCTTTTTTTGTGTTTCATACACGGCGTTACCGTTTTGACTCGCATAAAAATACGCTAATAAACTCGCCGGAACGAAAGCGGTATTCTCCGAGTCAGGCACTAAACCTTCCGTTTTTGTAACGGGCTTGACAGTCAGTGTTATGTTATCTTTTCCCGATTCGACAGTGATGGTTTTCGCATCAGTGATTCGGCTTGCGTCTGTTGAGAACGGTAAAATAACCTGATAAACGCCGTCTTTTTCTGTGAAAAATTCTTTACGTTCTACATATTTCTTCAGCCAAACAATGTTCGGCAGTGTTACACCGG
>JAITOZ010000066.1 GCA_031289675.1 Planctomycetaceae bacterium | reverse complement strand
AAAAAGGGCGACTCTAACTCTGTGAAATGGGCAATAATTTTTCGTAATTTATTGTAAAAAAGATTGACCGAATTTCGATTAACACCGGCGAGTTCTGCCGCCGTTCGGGCTGTTACGCCGGCAACAAAAAACTCGAGCAACTTTTTCGACTGTCTCAAAGAGAGACGAGAACCCTTGATTGTCATACCCTAAAGCATATTACACCCGCCTGTGCTAAGATATTATCTATGCCAGCCCCTAAATTAATTGAAATGAACGTTAACATACGGGAAAATCAGGGACTTCTACGACTCAATCAATAAATTCCTGACACAACCGAGCATCCGCCTTATCAGGAAAAATCAACCGTCCATTCCTTTATATCAATGTTATATTCGTTACACTTGAAATTTCGGCTTTGAGATTGCTTTTCCTTGATTCCAGAAATTTACCGTCATCAAACTCCGAAAATGAAAGTAAAAAAGGTATAATTACACCGTTAATGTTCAAGTGCTGCCGACCGCTGTTCGGTTTCAATGTAATGGGCGGGTTTTTTACCGATGTATTGCTGATGTATTTATGTGTAATGCTCCGCAAGAATGGCTCTGCAATTATTCTCCCGGAACAATGACTAACCGGACACGTATATGTTAACGTCAACCGCTGATTTACGTTCGTTTGTTGTTTCGCAGCATAAACTCGGCAAGAAAGTCGGATTCGTGCCGACGATGGGGGCATTACACGAAGGACATTTGAGTCTTGTTGAAGCGTCGGCAAAACAATGCGATGCAACAGTCGTGTCGATTTTTGTCAACCCGTCGCAATTCGGACCGAATGAAGATTTTCAGCGTTATCCCCGAACGCTGGAAAACGATTTATCTCTGTTACAAAAAACCGGCTATTTACAGGCAGGATATATGACCGGAGGAGAGCAAGACACGGCAGTAGAGGTGTTCGTTCCTTCTATCACAGAAATGTATCCGGCAGGATTTGATACGAGTATTCACGTAGGCAGTGTTTCGCAAATACTCGAAGGAAAGAGCCGACCGCTGCATTTTCAAGGAGTGGCAACGGTCGTCCTCAAATTATTTCTTGCTTCTCAAGCCGATACAGCTTTCTTTGGACAAAAAGATTTTCAGCAAATTTGCATTGTCCGAAAGATGGTGTCCGACCTGAATGTACCTATAGAAATCGTTATGTGTCCGATTGTTCGGGAACCAGACGGTTTGGCGATGAGCAGCCGGAACCGGTATCTATCGGCATCAGAACGCCGGCAGGCGGTCGTTCTTTCTCAAAGTTTGCGGTTGGCAGAAATGATGATAGTTCAGGATAATATCCGTGATGCGGCGGCGGTTAAAAGAGCGGCGGAGCAAAAGATACGAACGGCTCCTGATGCCGTCATTGAATATGTTTCAGTTGCTGACTCGGTAACGCTCGATGAATTGCAAAGGATTGAAAGCAAACCGGTTATTTTGCTTGCCGTCAAATTCGGTACGACACGGTTGATAGATAATCTTGTATTATCTCTGTAAAAGCGATAGCAAATAATTACAAAAAAACGCCAGCCTTATGTTGTGGGCTGGCAGTCCTTATTTTAATACCCAATTTCTCTTGCTGTAATCCTCCTTGCGGGACTTGACTCTATTTCCTTAATGTTTTCCGACGTTGTACGCCCGCTGCCAACGTGTTATAATTGCCGGAATGTTAACTTCCTAAAAGGGATAGACGATGTCCCGTTCGATCGCTTCCTTCGCCGCTCTTATGCTGCTCGCCGTACCGTTGCGGAAATAGAGGAAGCCCTCAAAAATTTCGAATCATCTATTCCAGCAGAAGCGAAGGTTTTTCGTGAAAAATACGGCGAAAGAGTAGCGGCAGTCGTTGGTTCGAATAAATGCACGCTGCCGGCGGCACAGACTTGCAAACGAAACCCGCCGAGTTGTTTGATAATTGAAAATAGAGAATGATACCGAATCCGTTACATCAATTATCTAATCTCGTGTCAGGGACTAGCAATCGAAATGGATATTTGCGATAATACCGATGCGTTTCCATAACACCGCAACCAAACCACCGAATGGCAGTAAAAGAAAAGGAAAACGAATCCAACAAACCGAAGCGGCAGTTTCGTCCGCAAAACGCACACCGCGGCGAAGACTACGTCGATAGATTCCGTTGGGACTACGTCGAAGGACACGGCACCGAACAAGAAAGCGGCGGAACAAGCGTTGAGAAATCCGGCAAGAAAGAAGTAACGAATGACACCAAGAACGAAAGGCGCACACCAAAGGTCGGCGAACGCCGAAAACCGCAACATCGTACTGCCGCCGCTGTTCCCCGAAAACAGCATATTCCCGTTCCTGTCATTGACGAAGATGAAAATGATTTGAATTTGCCGAGTTACGGACGGACGGCAATGGTTGTCGGACCGAGCAGCACACCGGTATCTGCGCCGGTCGTTCCCGCAAAAAGAGTCCCCCCAAAAACCGGAAGAGAGAGACCGCAAAGGAACATCCGTAAGGATCGAATCGTCCGCAGGGAAGAAGGGGATGGGAACGAAACAACAACACCCGCTTTTTCTCCGCAGCGTCCCGTTGCGTCCGCCCCCGGTTCTCTGCACAAGGAACAGGTTGTTTGGGACCCTGTGAAGTTGGAATACGTTTCGCTTGTTAGGGAGCCGAAAGAATATTTGCCTAACAAAGGATTAAGAACACGGCAGGAACCGGAATTGACCGGCACGTCTGGACCGAAGACACCGAGAAAGCCTGTCCGCAAAAGAACAGAAAGGGAAGAAAATGCAGCGGATACCCCGAACCGACCGGCAGCCCCCTGTGAAAAGTCTCGTGAAAAGTTTTCAGAAAGGGTTATTGCAAAATTTCCAGAAGAATCACCGGAGAAGCGGGAGCCGCAAATTTTTTCTGCTCCGCCGCGTACCGCACCGCCAGTTCCTAAAGAACGCAGCGAAACGGTCGATATTCCGCCTGAACGCCGGAGGTATGACCCTGCCGACATCGAAGCCGAACCTAACGGTTTTACCGCTCTCGGCGTGTCTGATGCAATGCTCGAAGCGTTGAAAGTCGTCCGGTATCTCGAACCGACACCGATTCAAGCCGGCGTGTTCCAGAAAGTCCGTGAAGGGGGCGACCTGATGGGACAGGCACAGACCGGAACAGGTAAAACAGCAGCGTTCTGTATTCCGATTATCGAAGGTATCGAAAGTTGTCCGCCGGGCAATGACCCCGTTGCGCTGATACTTGTCCCGACGCGGGAACTTGCCGTGCAGGTTCGGGACGAAGCCGTCCGTTTATCCTACGGACGCGACAGCCGCATTACGGCTTGTTACGGCGGCAAACCGCTCGGAAAACAAATCGAACGTCTGCGGAACGGTGTTGATGTGATTGTCGGCACGCCGGGACGGATTCTCGATTTAATGCGGCGAGGCTCTCTCGTTCTCGCTTCACTTCGCTGGATTGTCCTTGACGAAGCGGACAGAATGTTGGACATTGGTTTTCGACCGGACATTGAAAAGATACTGAAGCAAACGCCGCCGGAGCGTCAAATGTTGCTTTTCAGCGCAACGCTGCCGCCGCCGGTCGTGCGGCTTGCCGAACGGTATATGAAGTCGCCGGAGGTTTTGGATTTCTCGAATAAAAACGTTGCTGTTGAAACAATAGAACAGTTTTACATTACCGTTGACCACGAACGCAAATTTGATGCGCTGGTGTGTCTCCTAAACGAGCAGCAGCCGGCGCAGGCAATTGTTTTTACGCGAACCAAGCGGGGAGCCGACCGTTTAGCGAGGAACTTATCGAAAAAATTTGAGGGGTTGGCAGCAATTCACGGCGACCTGCCACAGGGTGAGCGGGACACGGTGATGGCGCGGGTCCGCAATGGAAAAATCCGCTATCTGGTGGCAACAGATGTGGTCGGACGGGGAATTGACGTTTCGGGTATTTCACACATAATCAACTACGATATACCGAAGTTTTGCGACGATTACATCCACCGTGTCGGCAGGACAGGACGGATGGGACGCGAAGGAGTTGCTTACACATTTGTCACGGTAGAGGAGGGGGCGGAACTGACTCGTATAGAGATGCGCATTGACAAACTTTTGAAGCGGACAGATTTGAAAGGATTTGAAAGTTTTACGAAGCCGCACGACCGGAATGTGACGTTGGAGGGCGAGGCGGCACCGGCGGAGACGAAGCCGGTGTTTAGCAAGCGGGTTCGCAGAGTGAGAAACGCTTTATAACGCATCAGTGCCGCCGATGGTCTTATTATTGCGCTCATAGCTCAACTGGATAGAGCAACGGACTTCTAATCCGTAGGTTGCAGGTTCAAGTCCTGCTGGGCGTGGTGTACAGGGAGATTTTGCTTGCTGACAGGCAATGTTTCACTACGAACCGTGCAAAGTGTCCGGCAGGGGATCTTTACCCTGTCCGGACTTTCTTTACCTTTTTCTACAAGCAAGAAGGAAAGGAGGTGTCTTGTGATTGACTTTTCAAAATTTAGTACGACCGAAGAAAAGTTGATTGTCCAACATTTTGACGTTGTAAACAAATCTCTAACACAAAAACAGATATGCACCGCCTTAGACCTAAAAGAGCGATGGGTAAGAGAGACTTTAAAAGTTGTTACGAAGTGGATTTCTAACAAGTTACAAAAATGAATTTGGCATCACTTTATATCAGCCGGTAGTGAGTGCCGGTCAACCGGTAGCGACTATATCCATTAAATTCGGTGTGAAATTAAACCGATTCCGAACTGCGCACTCCGAACTTATTCACGCTCCACCCACTCACTACCGTTCGGGGGCTACTGTTATCGTCGGTTGCTGTTATCGTGTTTTTTTGTTTCACGGTTTTATGTTGTCGGGTTCCGATAGAATGGGTGAATGTAAGAATAAAAACGTTTAAGATAATAGCACTTTCCTTTTGCAATAGGCGAAAACTCATCTTGCAAGAATAACGCTAACAGCGAATCGTAAGTTGGGCAACAACTCTAATGTTTTGGTTGAGTGTTCAATGCTTGAAACGTTGCTGCAATTTCCATTTCGAGATTGCCGTAAATAGATTCATTCCAATTGAACCATTGGGCGTGCAGACAAATATATTTCAATGTTTCTTCGACCTGATTCCAAACGGCAAGTATGTTCTCTCTTTCACATTTCAATTTATGTTTTACTAAAGCGATAAAGCACGATGCTGCATCCGTGTCGTTTTCGCTTTTATTGCCGAGCAAATAATTTATGTACGAACAAATATAATACCGAAATGGGGTCGGCGGCATCCACATCAAGTCCTCTTGATAGCAGAGGGCGTTAGCGGCGAATAACTCCTCCGCTTGTTCCAGCGTTTTACCTGCAAAATGCTTGTACGCATATTCAACATCCAAGTTACTGTCAAAATGGTCGTGTTCCCAGTCTTGTTCGGTCGGTTGTTGCATTGTTAGAGGTTCTCTATACCAAAGCCGGTTGAAATTTTGTGTGCCAATATACCTGACCGTTTCTTTAATTGCTGTTGTCTTATGTCAATTAGCCGCAATTATAAATGGTTTTTCAATCATTGCGAACAGATAAGGTAATTAAAAGAAACGGTCAGGCAACCCAACAAGGCTGCGGTAGGAATTGAAGGCAAAGCCGGCTTTGGACGGAATGCCGCACGCTTTGAGATATTTGCACCCTTTTTTTAGAAAATTGCGGACGGCATTCGGACATAATTTGGTACCGAATAATGTTTCGATACGATTACCGGCTTCGTTGATACTTACAGACGGACGCTCGGTGAATTCTTTGACGATTT